>NZ_JBOCUM010000012.1:0-268710 GCF_050606005.1 Rahnella sp. PAMC25617 | reverse complement strand
AACTGATTGGTCTTCCTGCACCTGTCGGCATGCTGTTTGCGGCGGTTGCGCTGAAACTGGCGCACGGCGTTTCACCACGCCTGCTGGAAGGTTCTCAGGTGGTTTACAAATTCTTCCAGACATCTGTTACCTATCCGATTCTGTTCGCCGTGGGTGTGGCAATCACACCGTGGAATGAACTGGTCGCCGCATTCACCCTTTCTAATCTTTTGGTCATCGTCAGCACCGTTGCGGCGCTGGTTGCGACCGGTTTCTTCGTTGGCAAGAAAATTGGTATGCACCCGATTGATGTTGCCATTGTCTCCTGCTGCCAGAGCGGTCAGGGCGGAACCGGTGATGTCGCGATCCTGACCGCCGGTAACCGTATGCAACTCATGCCATTTGCGCAAATCGCCACCCGCATCGGCGGCGCGATCAATGTCTCCGTGTCGCTGCTGGTGCTCGGCAACTTCCTCGTCTGAGGCTGTGTGAAATCTCTTTAAATCAGGACCTAATATGAAACTGGCAAGCTATCTCTATCAGGGGCGCAAGTCCTACGGCATCGCGACCGACAAGGGCATGATCGACCTCGGTCGTCATCTCGGGAAGCGTTATCCGGACCTCAAAGCCCTGCTGGCAGGCAATGCGCTGTCGCAGGCTCAGGAACTCGCCGCCCTGCCCGCTGATCTGGATTTCGCCGACATCACGTTTCTGCCGGTGATTCAGAATCCGGAGAAAATTCTCTGTGTCGGCATGAACTACGCCGAAAAGCGCAAAGAGTTTGATCAGCATAATCCGGCACCGACGCTGTTTGTGCGGTTCGCTGACTCTCAGACAGGTCATGCCTCCCCCATCATCAAACCGAGCCGTTCCGTTGAGTTTGACTATGAAGGTGAACTGGCGGTGATCATCGGTTCTGCGGGGGAAAATATCGCACGTGAAGACGCCTTGTCGCATGTCGCCGGATACAGCTGTTACATGGACGGTTCCGCCCGCGACTGGCAGCACACGTGGTTTACCGCCGGCAAAAACTGGCGTCAGACCGGGGCATTTGGGCCGTGGATGACCACCGCCGATGAGATCCCCGATCCGCACACGCTGGCAATCCGTACCTGGCTCAACGGCAATATGGTGCAGGACGACAACACCTGCAGCATGATCCACAAAGTGGCTGAACTGATTGAATACATCAGCACCTTTACCTCGCTTCATGCCGGTGACGTGATCATCACAGGTTCACCCGGCGGTGTGGGCAAAAAACGTGTGCCGCCGCTGTTTATGAAACCCGGCGACCGCATTGAAGTGGAAATCGAAAAGATTGGTCATCTGAGCAATGTGATTGTCGCAGCAGACATGAAGATTGCCCCCCGTCGTCACGCGAGCCCGGCTTATGTTCAGTCGTAATACGCCTGACTTTCACGTCATCTCTGTCAGCAAGCCACCAAAAGGCATGATTGAGGACATTCGTGGCCTGCTTCAGCAAAGTCAGCTGGGCATGGATGATGACATTGAACAGTTTGTGGTGGCCTGTTCAGGCCACCGTGTAGTCGGCTGCGCAGGTCTGGTCAGTAACACCATTAAATGCGTCGCCGTCGCGTCCGGCTGGCGCGGTGAAAATCTCAGCGCCAGATTGCTCGGTGAAGTTGAGAACCTGGCGGTTCAGCGCGGTAATTTTCATCTGTTTCTCTATACCCGCCCTGCCAATCTGGAGCGTTTTCGCGGCTGCGGATTTTATCCGCTGGTGCAGTGGGATGATGTGGCCGTACTGATGGAAAACACGCCGGTGGGTATCAGTCATTACTGTCGTTCGCTGCAACGTCACCTTCACCACGGTCAGCGTATCGGTGCGGTGGTGATGAATGCTAATCCGTTTACCCTCGGCCACCGTTATCTGGCAGAACAGGCGGCCGCCACTTGTGACTGGCTGCATGTGTTTGTGGTCAGCGAAGACGTGTCGTATTTCCCGTTTCAGGAACGGCTTGAAATGGTGCGTCAGGGCGTCGCGGATTTGCCTAACGTGACCGTGCATGCCGGTTCGGAATATCTGATTTCGCGCGCGACCTTTCCCGGTTATTTCCTCAAGGATGCCGGGCTGGTCAATAAGGCATGGAGCGTGATGGATTTGCTGATTTTTCGTCAGTACATCGCTCCGGCATTAGGCATTACCCATCGGTTTGTCGGCAGCGAGCCATTTTGTCCGGTCACCCATCAGTACAACTGCGACATGCATGACTGGCTGGAAACGCCGGGCCGCTCTGCCTCACCGCCACTGAGCGTTATCGAATTGCCACGGAAACGCCATGCCAGCGGCAGAGCCATTTCCGCATCCGAAGTGCGCGCATTGCTCAAAACGCAGCAGCTGGCTCGTATACGCGACATCGTTCCGCCCGGCACTTATGCGCACCTGAAACAGCATTATTGCGTCACGGCGGCGGTTGAAACGACGCACGACGACGCACTCACTATTTCACCCTCACTTTGTTAACTGCAGGAAAAACGAATGAAAATTATGAAGGAGGCGCTGGCAGGAACGGTTGAATCCAGCGATTTGCTGGTAAAAATCGCCCCGGCCAGTGAGCTGACGGTGATCATCAACAGTGAAGTCATCAAACAGTTTGGCGACCAAATCCGCAGCGTCGTCAATGAAACACTCAGCGCCCTCGCGGTCACGGAAGGTTTGCTGATTATCGACGACAAGGGCGCGCTTGATTGTGTGATCCGCGCGCGCGTTCAAAGTGCGGTAATGCGTGCTGCACAAGCCGAAGAGATTAACTGGGAGACATTACGATGAAGAAACTGCGCCGCAGTATGCTTTTCCTGCCCGGAGCCAGCGCCGCCATGCTCTCCACCGCGTTTATCTATCGCCCGGACTCCATCATGTTTGATCTCGAAGATGCTGTTTCCCTGCGCGAAAAAGATACCGCACGCATTCTGGTATTTCATGCGCTGCAACACCCGATGTATCGCGATATTGAAACCGTAGTGCGCATCAATCAGCTCAGCACACCGTTTGGCCTTAAAGATTTAGAAGCCGTAGTACGCGCAGGCGTGGATATCGTACGTTTGCCGAAAACTGATACGCCGGAAGATATCTTTGAGCTGGAAGCACATATAGAGCGCATCGAAAAAGAGTGTGGTCGCGAAGCGGGCTCCACCAAAATTATGGCCGCCATTGAATCGGCCATTGGCGTGATCAATGCCGTGGCGATCGCCCGCTGTTCACCGCGCCTGATCGGCATCGCACTGGCAGCTTTCGATTATGTGATGGATATGCAGACAGAACGCGGCGACGGCACAGAGCTGTTTTATGCCCGTTGCGCCGTGCTGCACGCGGCCCGTGCGGCGGGCATTGATGCCTTCGATGTGGTGTATTCCGACATCAACGATGAAGCCGGTTTCCTGCGTGAAGTCGAACTGATCCGCAAAATGGGCTTCAACGGAAAATCTCTGATCAACCCGCGTCAGATTGAGTTGCTGCATAACGCTTACGCACCGACCCCGGAAGACGTGGATTACGCGAAACGGGTGATTGCCGCCGCCGAAGAAGGTGAACGCAAAGGGCTGGGGGTGATTTCACTCAACGGCAAGATGATTGATGGGCCGATCATTAATCACGCGCAGGTAGTGCTGGAACGCGCCAGTGCGTCTGGCGTCCGCCGCTAGCCCTCAAATTTGCACAGGAATATCAATACAATGAGTCATTTAACTGAAATGTTGCACAGCGAATATCCGCAGTTAAAACACCTGGTTGCCTTTGACGGTGCGCACCGGACGACACCTTATCTTTCTGATCCCGATGCCCGTCAGCACCGTAAACTTTGCACTTCACTGGAACAGGCGATTGCCCGCAGCGGCCTGAAAGACGGTATGACCATTTCCTTCCACCACGCGTTTCGTGAAGGCGATCAGGTCATTAATAACGTAGTCGCTATGCTTTCAAAACTCGGCTTTAAAAATCTCACGCTGGCGTCCAGTTCGCTGATGTCCTGCAATGATGCGCTGATCGAACATATCCGCAGCGGTGTCATCAGCCGGATTTACACCTCCGGAATGCGCGGCAAACTGGCCGACGCCATTTCTCACGGACTGATGGAAGAACCGGTACAAATTCACTCGCACGGCGGGCGGGTAAAATTGCTACAGGATGGCGAACTGAACATCGATGTCGCATTTCTCGGCGTGCCGTGCAGCGACGAATTCGGTAACGCCAACGGCACGCACGGAAAATCCTGCTGCGGTTCGCTGGGCTACGCGATGGTCGATGCGCAATTCGCTAAAACTGTGGTGCTGCTGACGGAAGAGCTGGTGCCCTTCCCTAATATGCCCGCCAGCCTGCTACAGGATCAGGTGGATTACATCGTCAAAGTCGAGCAGGTCGGTGACCCGGCCAAAATCAGCGTCGGTGCCGCCCGTGTCACCAGCAACCCGCGGGAGCTGATGATTGCCCGCACGGCCGCTGAAGTCATCGAATTTTCAGGCTATTTCAAACCCGGATTTTCGATGCAAACCGGATCCGGCGCAGCGGCCACAGCCTGTACCCGTTTCATGGAAGAAAAAATGGAACGCCACCAGATAACCGCCCGTTTTGCCCTCGGCGGTATCACCGGCAGCCTGGTGGATTTACATGAAAAAGGGCTGATTGAAACGTTGCTCGATACACAATGTTTTGACGGTCAGGCGGCGGCATCGCTCAGCCGTAATCCGCAGCACATCGAGATTTCCACCAACGTCTATGCCAATCCCGGAGCCAAGGCGGCGAGTTGCGATCAGCTGGATATCGTTATTCTGAGCGCACTTGAAATCGACACCGGTTTCAATGTCAACGTGATCACCGGTTCCGACGGCGTGATGCGCGGTGCTTCCGGCGGTCATTGCGATGTGGCCAGTGCCGCCAATCTGACCATTGTCGTCGCGCCGTTGCTGCGCAGCCGCATTCCGACGGTCGTCCGTCGGGTCACGACCCGCGTGACACCGGGGGAAAGCATTGATGTGCTGGTGACTGACCACGGCATCGCCGTGAATCCTGCGCGACCGGAGATCCGCCAGCGGCTGGAAGACGCCGGAATGAAAGTGATGGATATCGAAGCGTTATACCAGCGCACCATTTCTCTGAGCGGTGAGCCGAAACCGATTGCATTCACCGACCGCGTCGTCGGCGTGATCCGCTATCGCGACGGCAGCGTGATCGACGTCGTTCATCAGGTCAGAGAGGACGCATAATGACTATTGTGACGCCTGCACCCGCAGGCGTCAGTCTGGAGGATTTGCTGGCCGCAAAGGAACTGCGCGCCAGACGGCAAACCGACTGGCTGACACAATTCGCACAACCGCTGATTTCACTCACGCTGGTGACGCCGGGGCCGGTAAAAGATTCTGTTGACTGGCGTCAGGTCATGCGCGAAGCACTGCAACAGGCTGATGTCATGTTGCTTCAACACGGCTGGCCGGTGCTGAAGCATCAGGTTTTCTGGCTCCCGACAGGCGCGGAAGCGTTCTGGTGTGTGGCACATTATGCGCCAGAAGTGAAAGCGGCCACGGTTGAACTGGAACACTCTCACGCACTCGGGCGTTTATGGGATTTCGATGTTATCTGTCCGCAGGCAGGCGTTGTTGGCCGCCGTTCGCTGGATAATGCCAGCCGCCGCTGTCTGGTTTGCGACGGCCCCGCCCACGCGTGCGCCCGCTCGCGTAAACATCCGCTGTCTGAAGTGATGCAAAAAGTGGAGGCGCTGATTGATGGCTGGCATCGCGTACTCTGAGCCCCTTTCTGCTGTCTGCATTGCCACGCTGGCGGCTGACGCCCTGCGCAGCGAGGTCTGGCTGACACCGAAACCAGGGCTGGTGGACAGCATCAATAATGGCTCGCACAGTGACATGGATTTGCCGCTTTTTTTGCGCAGCATCGATGCCATCACGCCGTGGCTGCATCAGTTTTACGCTCTCGGTCAGCAGGATTTTTTGCAACCTGCAAAGGCAATGCTGATGCGCATCCGTCCGACCGGGATTGCCTGTGAACAGGCCATGTTCGGTGCCACACAGGGCGTGAATACGCACAAAGGCGGTATTTTCTCGCTGGGACTGTTATGTACAGCGGCTGGCAGGATCAGCGCGCATCGCCATCCACTGACCCGTCGCGGGATATGTCGCGAAGTGGCTGCCATGACACAAGGGCTGATTGAGCGTGAACTGCAAAGCTGTCGCCAGCCGGTGACGGCGGGTGAACGGCTGTTTGTGGCACACGGCATGACCGGAGCACGCGGCGAAGTGCAGAGCGGATTCCTCACCCTGCGCCGTCACGTTTTACCTTACTGGTATCAGGAAAATAATCCTGAGCGCCGCAGCCTGAATGCCCTGCTGCGTCTGATGGCGTATAACCCTGACACTAATCTGGTATCACGTGGTGGTCTGAACGGACTGCATTTCGTGCAGGATTATGCCCGCCGGTTGCTGAAAAAAGGCTGGCAGAAAGAGGATTTGCAGGAGATGGACAGGCAGTTGATTGCCCGCCATCTCAGCCCCGGCGGCAGTGCTGATTTACTGGCGATTGCCACCGTGCTGATGGGTTTTCCGCCATGAACGCGATGCCAGAAATAAACCTGAGACGTTTGCCGCGCAACTGGCGGCAAACCGTTCTTATTCACTGCGGAACAGTACATCCGGTGTAGCGTTACTCAACAATACGGGTTTGGGTTGCCGGTGCAGGCTGAGATTTTTGGCAACACAGAAAAACCATCACCAGCAGCGGGATCCAGCCCAGCACAATGCCCAGCGTGATTTTCATCCAGACATACGTTTCCGGTGACGCGTATTCCATCAGGATGGAATTCAGCAAACGCGAGACTATACCTGCCAGATAAACACCGCCAAACCACCAGCCGGAGCGGTTAATGTCATGCATGCGCCTGACGCCGACCGCCAGCAGCGGTAATGCCGTCGCCAGCGCAAACAGGGTATAAGCGACGCCCGCGTAGAAAACGCTGTAAGGATTTCCCACCAGCGTGAACCCGAATGACACACTCATTGTCAGCAAAATAATTATCAGCAAATTGCCCAGCGCAAAGGTCCAGAACTCCTTGCGGCTCGCACGTCCCCGGAAATCCACATACTTTTTCCAGCCCTGCACATAACTCTGCCATAACGTCATTGCTTCACTTCCTTTTGCTGTTCAGTCGTTTGCTTAACATAGTCCGGGGATTTAACCGGTTTATCACTGGCCGCGCAACTGCCTGGCCAGAATATCGAGCTGATCGGCTATCTGATTAAGATCCTTATCTTGCACACCCGGCGCACTGGCAGAGTTTCTTACCACCAGTCTGGCGGGCAGCACTTTGGAAGGCATCCCGTCATTGTCTTCAGCCAGCAGATGTTCAACCGCTTCTTTACTTTGCAAATCGAGATCCAGCGATACCGTGGTCAGCGCCGGATGGAAGAATGCACTGTCATACGTATCGTCATAGCCCACGATAGAAACCTGCTGCGGGATAGCCACATTGTGCTGATGCAGCGCGCTGATCACGCCCAGCGCCATCTGGTCATTCCCGACAAGTATGGCGGTAAACTGCGGCGTTTCGCGCAGCATCTGTAATGCACTGTAATAACCACTTTTTGCGCTCCAGTCACCGTGGATCACGGTCACCGGCACAATGCCCTTTTCTGCCAGCGTTTCCTGCCAGCTTTGCAGCCGCAAACGTGAGGAAACCGAATCATCCGGCCCCGCCAGTAAGGCAAACTCACGGTGTCCCAGACTCAGCAAATATTCCACGCTGGCCCGTGAGCCGTCCGCCGGATTGAAGCAGACATTGAATACCGGACTGGTCGGATCGACATCTAAAAACAGACAAAGAATGTCGCGGTTATTTTCATAAATTCGCTCCGCCTCGGCACTTTCCAGCGGGATATTAATGATGACCTTTTCGACGCGCTGTGATTTCAGCTCGTTAATGGAGTCCTGAATGCTCTGATTGACGTCTTCATCAATCATGGAAATCAGCACCTGATACCCGGCCTGATGAGCATATTTCTTCACAGAAGCGGCAATCTGTGACGGCGCGTGCAATGCCAGCGATGTCGTCACCAGTCCGATGGTAAAGCTCTGTTTTCCAACCAGTTGCTGCGCCAGCCGGTTTGGCACGTAGCGCAATACTTCAATGGCCTGTTCGACCTTCAGACGCGTGGCGTCCGAGACATTGGCCGACTTGTTTAAAACCCGCGACACCGTCTGATACGAAACACCGGCATAGCGGGCAACATCTTCTAATGTCGAACTTTTTGATTTCATTCTTTCCCCAGACCGCAACCCGTGATTTTGCATAATTCTATGATAATCGAGCCAAAGTACGGGATCTCATTTAAAAGTTCAATCCGGACACCCTCCGGCTGCATAAGTTATACGTTAACATTGCATACAATCGTGATTTACATCACTTCAACTTTATCTTTAACGTATAAGTTGTAGACATATATCACATTTCACAATATGTAAAATTGATCATTATTGTTTCTGGGTATCTTATACATTTCGTAAATGTGAACGTCATACAATCATAAGGAAAAAAAATGAAACACAACTTACGCACTCTGGCTGTGGCGGTTTCGCTCGCCATCACAGCAGGCCCTGCAATGGCTAATGATATTGATTTTCATGGATATCTGCGTTCGGGGCTGGGGGTTTCTGGCGGTGGCAGTCTGGAGCAATTCCAGAAAAACAAGGTCGGGCGTCTGGGCAACGAAAACGACACATACGGCGAAGTAGAACTGGGCAGCGAAGTCTATAAAAAAGACGATGTGAGTTTTTATGTCGATTCGATGGTCAGCATGGTGTCGGACGGTTCGAATGATGATGAAAGCACCGTCGATGACGATGCACAGTTCGGTCTGCGTCAGCTAAATCTGCAAATAAAGGGGCTGGTTCCGTGGGATAAAGATGCGGTGATCTGGGGCGGTAAACGTTATTACCAGCGCCACGACTTGCACATCATCGATACCAAATACTGGAATATTTCCGGTGCCGGTGCCGGTATTGAAAACCTGAAAATGGGCGAAGGCGCGCTGTCTCTGGCGTGGATCCGCGGCGATGCCAATGACGTGGATTACCGCGTGGACGGCAATAACGACGTGAACATCAACTACATCGACGTACGTTATGCCGGCATCAAACCGTGGAGCGGCGCGTGGATGGAAGTCGGTGCCGACTACGCTATGCCAAACCTGTCGCATGATCAGAAAGAGTACGGCGGCCTTTACGACGCGGATAACGGCGTGATGCTGACCGGCGAAATCAGTCAGGATATGTGGGGCGGCTACAACAAACTGGTGTTGCAGTACGCCAACAAAGGTCTGGCGCAGAATATGATTTCGCAGGGCGGCGGCTGGTACGATATGTGGAACTACACCAATGACGCCACCGGTTATCGCGGCATCATCACCGGCCTTATTCCGATCACCAGCAAGTTCAGCCTCAACCACGTGCTGACGTATGGCCATGCCGAAAACATCACCGATTACACCGACACCACTGAGCTGGTTTCTCTGGTGGGTCGTGCGCAATACCAGTGGACCGATTATGTGCGTACCATCGGCGAAGTCGGTACCTTCTACCAGAAAGATGATTACAAGAACGGTTCGAACTACAAACAAGGCGGTCAGAAATATACGCTGGCAATGGGCCTGGCAGCCGGTCCGGAGTTTATGTCACGCCCTGAACTGCGCGTGTTCGCGTCTTATCTGAATGATTCTGAGCATGGCGATACGTTTGACGACCATACCAAAGCGGATACGTGGAACTTTGGAGTTCAGGTGGAAGCGTGGTGGTAAATTTCCTTCATTCTTGAAGCTGTTGCTGCGTTGGCTGCGTTTACTCACCCGAATCACTGACTTCAGTCAGCTCATCGGGACTCGCTCACTTGCTGCCTTGCTGCAACTCCAATGACTTTGAAAAAACAGGGGTTAGTTATTAAAAGAAATATCCTCATTGTGATAAAGCGACAGATAAAAACTTAATTTCTCTTGTAGGGGATCGTTACGTTTTTTCTCCGCACAGCAGCATCATTATTATATTTTATAAAAAGCAGAAACAATAAAGGCAGCCTTGTGTCGGGCTGCCTTTATTTTTGGCGTTATTTAAATAACAGAGCTTAATTACTTTTTAAGCCAAACTTCTCAGTCATTAATTTTTTCAGGCTGTCGGACTGCTTACCAAATATCGCATGTACTTCCTGACCGATAATCACCACGCCAATCGCGCCGGTTTGCTGGATAGCACCGGAATTTACGCGTTTGAGTTCTTTTACCGTTACGCGCAGGCGGGTAATACAGGCATCAACATTCACGATATTATCGCGACCGCCGAGCGCATCAATTAATAATGCTACGTCAGTGGAGGGTGGCACTTCATTTTCCGGGGTTTTATTCTTCGCAGAGAATACATGCATAAAGTCTTTAATATTTACCATGATCAACACTCTCTTTCAGGAATGAAAAAAAACGTGCAACCGGGAAACCTGATTGCACGTCAGTATTAAAAATAACGGGTTAAGAAATGGCAGATAAACGACGCGTCAGGATCTGATAACCAAATGCCGGAAGCGTCAGTTTGCGCGGTAAAGTGCCACCGTGAATCATGTCGCTGTAATCCGTGGTTAATGTGATTGTCTGACTCTGCGCCGCATAGTTTTGCAGGAAGATAAATTCACTTTCACCATCGGTACGACGCGCCGCCGTCATCCCTTCCGGCAGCGTTGCCTCCAGCGCCCGTGGCAGCTTCATTTCCTGCGCCAGCGCGGTGTAAAAATCTGCGTGGAATGTCTGATCGTTTCGGGAGGCCAGATAATATGCCTGCCCTTTGCCAAACAGATTCACCGTCACAGCTGGCGTTCCGGCGTAGAAATCATCACCGTAAGTCGCCAGCGTAGCCGCGCCCTCCAGGTGGATCACTTCACACAATTCACTGGCGCGGTACGGACCGTTTAACCCGAGCGCATTGCCTTCGACGCCGCTGACACTGTTGTGCTGGTCGTCGGTCAGGCTGTCGATTTCTTCCGACCAGATACCGAGCACCTGACGCAATGGCCCCGGGAATCCGCTGAGGAAACACAAATCGCTTTCGTTAACGATGCCGCTCCAGTAGGTCGCGACGAAGCGTCCACCGGCCTGCACGAATGCGGTGATCCGCTCGCCGACGCCTGCACGCACCATATACAGCATCGGCGCGATCACCAGGTCGTAGCCGCTTAATTCGCAGTCGGCGTTGATCACATCCACCGCAATGCCCTGCGCCCACAGCGCACGATAATGTCCGGCGACAGTGTTTTCATATTCCAGCCCCTGATTGCGCGGACCGAGGGAATCGTCCATCGCCCAGCGGCTTTCCCAGTCGAAAATAATCGCCACTTTCGCTTCCACACGGCTGCCCGCTACCGGTGCCAGCGCGGATAAAATTCCGCCCAGTTCCGATACTTCGCGCCCAACGCGGGTATTAATGTGTCCGACGTGATCGACAACCGCGCCGTGGAATTTCTCAGAAGAACCGCGGCTTTTACGCCACTGGAAATACTGCACCGAATCCGAACCGTGAGCGACCGCCTGCAAAGAAGACAGAATATGCATACCCGGCTTTTTCAGTTTGCTGACCGGCTGCCAGTTGGTGAAGCTCGGCGTGGATTCCATCAGTACAAAGGGCTTACCCTGTTTCAGCGTGCGCATCAGGTCGTGATACATCGCGGTATACGCCGCCAGGCCGATATCGTCTTTGCGGGTGTGCCACATCGGATAGCTGTCCCACGAGATGAAATCCAGCACGCTGGCAAGTTTCCAGTAATCGTAATCGTAGAAATATTCCATGAAATTGGTGGTTGCCGGTAACGCCGGGTTCTCCGCTTTCAGCGGGCGGATTTCTTCGCTGCAAAAACGCGTGACCTGATCGGTGTTAAAACGACGCCAGT
Source organism: Rahnella sp. PAMC25617 (assembly GCF_050606005.1). NCBI lineage: Bacteria > Pseudomonadati > Pseudomonadota > Gammaproteobacteria > Enterobacterales > Yersiniaceae > Rahnella > Rahnella sp. PAMC25617. Next base: position 256,792 of record NZ_JBOCUM010000012.1, on the reverse strand, counting down.
CAAGATTCAGGCCGTGAACGCCGCTTTCGCCCTGCGGCGATGGCGATTCAATCTGCGCCCAGTCGGTATAGGTGTGGCTCCAGAAGGTGCTCCACCAGGCTTTATTCAGCGCATCGAGCGTGACGTAACGGGCTTTCAGCCAGTCACGAAAACGTCCCTGACAGTGGTTGCAATGACACTCGCCGCCGTATTCGTTGGAAATATGCCAGCCGATCACCGCCGGATGATGGGCGTAACGCTTCGCCAGCGCGCTGTTCATCAGCTGCACTTTTTCGGCATACACCGGCGAACTCATACAGTGATTGTGACGCCCGCCGTGCAGCGCTTTTACGCGGTCACGTCCCACGCGCAGAACTTCAGGGTATTTTTGCGACATCCATGCAGGCCGCGCACCGCTTGGCGTGGCGAGAAATACCGAGATGCCGTTTTCATGCAACCTGTCCAGCACCTGATCCATCCAGCCAAAGGTGAACTGGCCTTCTTGAGGTTCCAGCGCCGACCAGCTGAAAATCCCGACAGACATGACATTACAGCGAGCCTCTTTCATCATTTCGACATCGCGGATCAGGACATCAGGGCTTTCCAGCCACTGTTCCGGGTTGTAATCCGCGCCATGCAACAGCCCGGAAATCTTACTGCTCAGAAGAGGAAATTTCGTCATGCTTGGGTCCTTAGGAACTTTAAGAAAGTTAAACTCCCCGGCCAATGAAGCCGGGGAAAAAGGGATTAATGGAAGACGTTGATTGAAGGAAGTACCTGACCGTCACAGCTGAACAACGCCTGATTTTCGCGGGCATTGCCCTCTTTCCAGTGGTCGTTGATATAGGTCATACCGGCAGGTGTCGCCCAGCCTGCGCCATCAACGGCGATCCAGGTCGGTTCCCAGTAGAACAACCCTTTGCCGCGATGATCCGGCACGGCGACCAGGCTTTTGATCATGTCGCTGAGGAAATCAGCCTGCCCCTGAACCGTGGCAGGATAGCCGCCGTCTTTAGCTTCTTTTTCGGTGAAGCTGTTTTCAGCGGCGTCGCAGTTTTTGGTGGTGTAGCCGTAGGCCACTTCGACGACGATTACGTCTTTGTTGTAGCGTTTGCTGATGTCATCCATGTTGGCCTGTAAGGCAGAAATCGGGCCATTCCAGTAGGTGTAAAACGACAAGCCGATGACGTCGTAAGGCACCTTGCGCTGATTGATTTCATCGAACCACCAGCGGAAAGTATCGTTCTTGGTGCCTTCGGCAAGATGCAGCATGATTTTGATATCAGTAGGATTTTTTTCATCAGCGCGGACACCGGCAATCGCGGCGTTCAGCAGTCCGGCCAGACGGTCAAACTCGCCGCCGCCCGCGCCCCAGCTTTTGCCCTCCGGCCATAAAATCCCGCCGTTCATTTCATTGCCGACCTGCACCATATCCGGCACGGTGCCCTGCTCACGGAATTTAGCAATCACCTCGCGGCTGTAATCGTGAATGGCCGTTTTCAGCTGCGGATAATCCATTTTCTCCCAGCTTTTCGGCTTGAACTGCTTACCAGGATCGGTCCAGAAATCGCTGTAATGGAAATCGAGCAGGATTTTAAAGCCCTGCGCTTTGGCACGTTTCGCCAGCTCCAGCGTGGTAGCCAGATCGTTATTGCCCCCGCCGTACGGATGCCCTTGCGCGTCTTTTGGATCCACCCACAAGCGCAGGCGCACGTAGTTGAACCCGTTTTGTCTGAGGATCACCATCGCATCGGTCTGTTTGTGGTTCTGATCGAAGAACTTACCGCCGTGTTTTTCCACATCAATCAGCGTCGAGATATCCGCGCCTTTGATAAAATCTGCCGGGACGTTGGCGACTTTTTTTATCACCACATCCTGTGCCACCGTTGAAAATGACATCGCCAGCAGCACGCAGGCCATTGCGCTTTTTTTGAAAATCTTCTCAGAAAAGAAAGTCATCGGATTATCCTTTTGTACTGCCAGCCGTCAGGCCGGAAACGAAGTATTTTTGTAAGGCGAGATAGAAAATGGCGACCGGCACGGCGATCAGCACCGCACCCGCGGCGTACATGGTGTAGTTGGCACCCATTTTTTGCGCGACCAGGTTGTACAGGCCAATCGGCAAGGTGTACTTATCCGGTGTGCGTAAAATGGTGCTGGAAAGAATGAAATCACCCAGCGGTCCGGTGAAGGAAAACAGCGCGATCACCGCCAGTATCGGTTTCGATAGCGGCATGATGATTTCGATGAAAATGCGGAAATTACCCGCGCCGTCCATCCGCGCTGATTCATCCAGATCTTTCGGAATCGCGTCCAGATAGCCTTTCATCAGATAGGTGTTCATCGGGATCATGCCGCCGACGTAGATCAGCACCAGTGCCAGATGGCTGTTAATCAGACCGAGCAACTGTGCCAGCACAAAGATGGCGATCAGCGCCGAAAACTGCGGGATCATCTGCAATAACAGGAACAGCATCAGCCCGTCTTTACGACCTTTAAAGCGAAAGCGCGAGAAGGAATAGGCGGTGAAGCTGACGCAAATCAGCGTCAGGATCATGGTCAGGAAGCTGATTTTCATCGAGTTCCAGTACCAGCCAACGTAATTCACTTCGCCGTTAAACAGGTCTTTGTAATGCTGGAACGACACGTTCTCCGGAATAATTGATGTGCTGAGCAGACTGTTACCGGCATTCAGCGAGGCGCCGACGGTCCAGATCAGCGGATAAATGATGATCACCGCCACAATCAGCAACAGGAAATAACTCAGACCCAGGCGAACAAACCGGTTTCTTTTAATACTGCTGTTCTTACTCATGCCCTTCTCCCGGTTACGCCATATCATCTTGTTTAAAGGAATTGGTTGAGCGGAATTGCCACAGCGCAATACCGACCACAAATATCGACAGCAAAATCGTAATAGTCGCGGCTATGGCATATTGCGAAGATGACATGGTGAGTTTATATATCCACGACACCAGAATATCCGTTCCGCCTGCATTAGAACCGGCCACTGCCGGGCCACCATTATTAAACAGATAGATAATATTGAAGTTATTAAAGTTGAAGGTGTATTGCGTGATAATAATTGGCGCAATGGAATATAAGACAAGCGGCAACGTAATGGTTTTCAGTTTCTTCCAGGTACTTGCCCCGTCCATGGTCGCCGCTTCATATAAATCGTTGGGAATAGCCTGCAATACGCCGGTGGTCATCGCAAATACAAACGGGAAACCCAGCCAGGTCTGCATCATGATCAGCGCGGTTTTGGTCCAGAACGGATCCGTCAGCCAGGCTTTCGGTTCAATACCCAAAGCAGCCAGAATGCCGTTGTTAATCACCCCAAACGAGTCATTGAACATACCGGCAAACACCAGAATGGTGACAAAGCCCGGCACCGCCCACGGCAAAATCAGTACGGTGCGGATCAGCGCCTTGAAACGCAAATCTTTCTGGTTCACCAGAATTGCCAGCATCACGCCTACCGTACATTGCAGTGTGGTCGCCAGCACCGTCCAGACCACCGTCCATTGCAAGACGTCCAGCAATGTCGAGCGCCAGATATTCAGCGTGAAGATATTAATAAAGTTTTTGAACCCCACCCAGTCGACTAATTTAGCCGGTGGCGTGTGATACAAATTGTAATTGGTAAACGCAATCGAGAAACCGAATATAATCGGGAAGACCACTACAAACACCAGCAAAATAAAGCCCGGCGTAATCATTAAATACGGAAAACCTTCACGCAGCAGTAAATGATATTGCTTGCGCACGCTGGGTAATTCCAACCCCTGATCGCGACGTTTGCCGTTTGCCCAGGCGTCGCGCAGACTCCAGTAATAAAAGCCCACGCCGAACGCACCAATCAATACGCTGATAATGCCTTTGGCTAACAGGAATATCGAGTTATCACGCGGCACTTCTTCGCCCAGCGTATATAAACCCCATAATCCCTGACGCAGGAAATCATAGAACACGCCGGCGAAACAAATAAGAATGATAAAAAACAGTATTCCCTTGGCCCATTGCCGGTTATAGAACTGCCCAAAACCGGGGATCAGCGCCACAGCCAGCGCCACCGGTGCATGGTGGCTGGCGGAGAGTGGCGCCTGGTTTTCCTCATGAAGACGCATAGACACAAAGATGTTCCTTTCACTGGTGAGGGCGTGAATTCACGCCCTCCTTTCAGAAGTACGGGTGTTTAACCAAAATAATTGCGTTTAACGGATTACTCGTTGCTGGCTTTCGCTGCCTCGATTTGCATCTGGATATTTTTCACCGCGTCGTTGAGGGCGGCGTCAACCGGTTGTTTGCCGGTCACACCCAGCTGGATACCGTTGTTAGCCGGGCCCCAGACTTCCTGCATTTCTGGTACACCCGGCATCGCCGTGGCGCGGGTTGACTGCTCGGCTACCGCGTTGGCTTTTTCATCGTTTTTAATCATCGGATCGTTAACCAGCGCCGTCAGTGCCGGGATTTCCTTGGTCACTTCGTAACGCACCTTGGCGTACTTCGGCTGGTTGATGAAGGTGATGAATTTCTCGGCCAGCGGTTTTTGCTTGCTGTAGGTCGAGACCGCATAACCTTTCACGCCGAGGAATGAACTCATCGGTTTGCCATTCGGCAACAGCGGAAGCGCTTTCACGCCGTAGTTGATGCCCGCCGCTTCATACGGCTGGAATGCCCACGGGCCGGTGATCACCGCGGCCGCTTTCTTCTCAGTAAACAGCGAATCGATGGCATTCAGGCCGTTATCACCGACAATCCCCGCCGGGAATAATCCGTCGGCATAGAATTTTTTCAGGTAAGTAATGGCTTCGATGCTGCCCGGTTTGTTCAGGCCGATATCTTCAACGTTGATTTCGCCTTTACCATCCTTACCGAAGATATAGCCGCCCATGGAAGCCATCGCACCATAGGCGTAATACACTTCGTCAAACTTGGCCAGCAGGCCGTATTTACCTTTCGCCCGCTCTTCTTTGGAGAAGGTGTAATACTCGTCGAGCGTCGCCGGAGCCTGTGGCAGCAAATTTTTGTTGTAAATCAGCACCAGCGTTTCCACCGCTTTCGGCACGCCGTAGGTCTGGCCTTTCAGCTGAAATGCGTTAATCGCCGATGGCGTAAAGCTGTCGGTAAACGCTTTATCAAGGGTCAGCGGTGCCAGTAATCCCTGCACCACCGCCGTGCCTACCTGGTCATTGGGAATGACCACCACGTCGGGGCCAATTCCCGCCGGACCATCCAGACGTAATTTCTCCGTTTGTTGTGCATAAGGCGTTTCCTGCACAACGACTTTGACGTTGTTCTCTTTTTCAAAATCTTTCACCGCATCGGAAATACCGGAAGATTTCTTAATATCTTCCCAGACAAGTAACTGTCCCTCTGCTGCCCGGACGGCCTGACTGCTGAGACTTAATGACATCAGTACCAGGGCAGTAAGGTGTGTAATTTTCATTGTTGCTCCTGAATGTGAAGGTATAACATTTTTGTAGGATACGCAGCGACACCAAATCCATCATTAACATTAAAAACCCGTTAAAACCTGATTTATTGATGGTTAATGCCGTCATAAAAACTATGTTATACGTTAAACTTACGAGCCATAAATCACTACAAAAAGATGCGCATTGTGTGATCTTCTCTCCAAAATTCGAACCCGCTTGTGCAAACGCTTACACAAGGTGGTTATAGTCCGAAACATCAGCGGTATGAATTCTTTATGAGGTCAAACATGTCCAGCATCAGACTTAAAAATGTGGTCAAACGTTTCGATAAAACAGTGACGTTGCATGGCATCAACATTGATATTGAGGACGGCGAATTCACCGTTTTCGTCGGGCCGTCCGGGTGCGGGAAATCCACCCTGCTGCGCATGATTGCCGGGCTGGAAGATATTACGGAAGGAGACGTTTACATTGGCGAGCAGCGGGTGAATGACGTCGACCCTTCACGGCGTGGTGTGGCGATGGTGTTTCAGTCTTACGCGCTGTATCCGCACATGACGATTGCTGAAAACATGGGTTACGGCCTGAAAGTGAACGGTGTGCCGAAAGAAGAAATCCGCCATCAGGTTGAGATGGTCGCCAAAACTTTGCAGCTTTCTCATCTGCTGGACAGAAAACCGAAACAGCTTTCCGGTGGTCAGCGCCAGCGCACCGCCATCGGTCGCGCCATCGTGCGAAATCCGCAGGTGTTTATGTTCGATGAACCGCTGTCTAACCTCGATGCCGAACTGCGTGTGGATATGCGTTTACACATATCCAAACTGCATCAGGAACTGAAAACCACCATGGTCTACGTGACGCACGACCAGACCGAAGCCATGACGCTGGCCGATAAAATCGTGGTAATGAACTACGGCAAAGTCGAGCAGATGGGCGCACCGATGGATCTTTACTACAACCCGGTAAATCAGTTTGTGGCCGGATTTATCGGCTCGCCGAAGATGAATTTCCTGCCTGCGGAGGTGCTGAGCTGGCAGCCGGAGCGGCTTGATGTGCGACTGACGCCGGAGAAAACCCTGTCACTGGCGCTGAGCACCCGTGAACTGGCCGCAGGCGATAAAGTCACGCTCGGCATTCGTCCTGAACATCTGCTGTCGCAGGAAACCGAAAACGTGCTGGAATTTAACTGCGAAGTGGTTGAGCGGCTTGGGAACAGCACCTATCTGTTCGGTCAGTGTTACGGCACCGACGGTTTTAAAATGCTGCTGCCGGGCGACATGGCCTTCAACCCTTATCAGAGTCTGACCACCTGGTTTGACGCCAAACGTTGCATGGTCTTCAGCGAAGACGGTCTGCGCATCAGCGCGCCCAGCCTTTCACATCTGCATTAATTTTTTTCATTCCACGTTTCAGAAAGCTCAGGACCGCCCCAGCCGGGCGGTTTTACCCTCCTCGGCTTCCTTCCCCTCTTCAAATGTAAACCGCATTGATAATCGTTATCGTTTCTTTTATTGTTAGCGCCTCTTCAGGGAAACGTAAAGGAATCGGAAGAAGATGAATTTTCAGCATAATCTTTTCACTACGCTGTGCGGTAAACGAATGGCGGGCGGATTAGCCGGGCTTACGCTCGGTGTGATAAGCGTTACGGCGCAGGCTGTCACCGTGACAGATATTGCCGGGCGCACGGTGACTGTGCCGGATGATGTTCAGCGCGTTGTGCTCGGAGAAGGCCGGTTGTTCTTCGCCCTTTCCCTGCTCGAAGGCCAGAAACCTTTCGACCGCATTGTCGGCTGGCAGGGAGATTTCCGTAAGCTTGATCCGCAAACCTACGCGACCTATCAGGCGAAATTCCCGCAAATCGACAAAATCCCGCTGATTGGCAATACCAGCGCTGACAGCATCAGTCCGGAAAAAGTGCTGACGCTGAATCCGCAGCTGGCGATCTTTGGTTTATCAGGCCACGGACCGGGCAAAGAAAGTGAGCTGGTGAACCAGCTTCAGAAAGCCGGTGTGCCGGTGGTGTTTGTGGATTTCCGCACTTCTCCGCTGAAAAACACCCTGCCAAGTATGGAACTGCTGGGCAAAGTGCTGAACCGCGAGCAACAGGCGCAGGACTATATCCGCTTCTATCAGGACAACATCAAACGCGTCACCGATGTGACCAAAGACATTCCTGAGCAGGATAAACCCAAGGTGTTTATCGAACTGCGCGCCTCGACGGCGGATGAATGCTGCCGCTCAGCGGGTAACGGAAATATGGGTGATTTTATCGATCAGGCGGGCGGCGTGAATATCGCCAAACCTTTGCTGCCGGGTCCTCTCGGTCAGGTGAATCTGGAAAAAGTCATCGCTTCGCGGCCTGATGTGTATCTGGTCAGCGGTGGCGGTAAACCAGCAAAAGCTGGCGATCCGCAACCCGCCGGTTTAGTGCTGGGCGCGCAGACCACGCCGGAACAGGCGAGCGCCAGTCTGAAACCGCTGCTGGCGCGTAAGGGCATCAGTACCCTGAAAGCTGTCGAAGATGGCCGCAGTTTTGGCATCTGGCACAACTATTACAATTCCCCGTATAACGTGCTGGCCGTGCAGGTCTTCGCCAAAGCGTTTTATCCGCAGAAGTTTGCCGATCTCAACCCGCAGCAAACTCAAAAACAACTTTATAAACAGTTCCTCGCCGTCGAACCGACCGGCACTTACTGGACAGAGTAAAAGGGACGCTGCCCCGGGCTGCCGGGGCTTTTTATCTCACGGAGAGAAGAAATGGCTAAGGTTAAATTTACACCGGCGGTTAAAGCCGGGCTGCTCGCACAACTGATTGCTGCCGCGATGCCGGTGATGGCGGAAGACACCAGCGAAGTCAAAGAAAAAGAAGATCAGATGGTGGTGACAGCCTCCTCCATCGAACAAAATCTTAAAGATGCCCCCGCCAGTATCAGCGTGATCACCCGCGAAGATCTGCAAAAGAAACCGGTACAAAACCTCAAAGACGTGCTGAAAGATGTTCCCGGCGTGCAAATCACTAATGAAAGTGACAACCGTCAGGGCGTCAGCATCCGGGGGCTGGGCAGCGGCTATACCCTGATTCTGGTTGATGGCAAACGAGTCAACTCCCGCAACGCGGTTTTCCGCCATAACGATTTCGATCTGAGCTGGATCCCCGCTGAATCTATCGAACGTATCGAAGTGGTGCGCGGTCCGATGTCTTCCTTATATGGCTCTGACGCGCTGGGTGGCGTGGTCAACATCATCACCCGCAAAGTCGGCACAAAGTGGCACGGCACGCTCAGCGCCGACACCACCGTTCAGGAACACCGCGATCGCGGCGACAGCGGCAACGGTAACTTCTTCGCCAGCGGCCCGCTGGTTGACGATTTACTGGGCGTGAAAGTTTACGGGGCGCTCGGTAAACGCGAGAAAGATCAGGCCAGTTCCGCCAGCGGCAGCACCGGTCAGCCACGTATCGAAGGTTACACGTCGCGCAACGCCAACGTCGAATTCTCGCTGACGCCGGATGAAGATCAGGACATCACCTTCGGTTACGGGATGGACCGTCAGGATCGCGATTCCGACACACTGGATAAAAACCGTATTGAACGCGAAAACTACTCGCTCGGCCATAATGGTCGCTGGGGCTTAGCGAATACCGAACTGCGTTTCTACGGTGAAAACATTGAGAACAAAAACGCCGAAACCATCACCTCGAAAAACAACTCCCTCGATGGCAAAGTAGTGATCCCGCTCGGCGATTACAACCAGTTCCTGACGTTTGGCGGCGAATACCGCAACGACAAACTGGAAGACGGCGTGAACATGAAAAACGGCGGCAGCACGCAGGCTAATCAGTACGCGCTGTTCCTGGAAGATGAGTGGCGGATGTTCGAAAATCTGGCGCTGACCGGCGGCGTGCGCATGGATGACCACGAAAACTACGGCGTCAACTGGAGTCCCCGTGCTTATCTGGTATACAACGCCACCGACACCGTGACGATGAAAGGCGGCTGGGCATCAGCCTTCAAAGCGCCCTCTCTGTTACAGCTCAGCCCGGACTGGCAAAGCACCTCCTGCCGCGGAAGTTGTAACGTGGTCGGCAGTAAGGATCTGAAAGCAGAAACCAGCGAAAGCGTGGAATTCGGCCTGTATTACGCCGGTCAGGAAGGCTTGCTGGAAGACGTGACCGCCAGTGCGACGGTGTTCCAGAATGACATCGACGACATGATCACGGTTATCCGTACCGCCAACCGCAGTCTGGCACCGACCTATCAGAACTTTGCTGGTTTCGACGCCAGCGGCAATCCGATCTTCCAGTATTACAACGTGAATAAAGCAAGGATCCGCGGACTTGAAACCGAGCTTGGTTTACCGCTAACCGACCAGCTGAACCTCAAGCTGAATTACACCTACAACGACGCCCGCGACCTGAGTAACGGCGGCAACAAACCGTTGTCCGAACTGCCGTTCCACACCAGCAATGCGACGCTCGACTGGAAACCGGTGGATGCCTGGAGCTTCTATCTTTCCGCCAACTATAAAGGCAAAAGCCGCACCGTCACTGACGGCAACGCCACGCCTGGCGGATACACCATCTGGAACACCGGCGGTTCGTATGCGGTGAATAAAGCAGTGAAAATACGCGCCGGGGTGCTGAATCTGACCGATAAAGATCTCAACCGCGACGACTACAGTTATAACGAAGATGGTCGCAGATATTTCGCTGCTGTCGATTACAGTTTCTGACAATAACCTCAGGCCGGGACACTTCACGTCCCGGCTGTTTCAGTGCTATATCTCTTTATCATTATTTTCAGATAAGGGATTTCCATGCCACTGCAATGCCTCATTCTTGATGATTACCAGAACGTTTCCCTTTCGCTGGCTGACTGGCACTCACTGACGCCGCAGGTAGAATGCCGCGCGCTGACAGAACATATCACTGATGAAAACGCGCTGACCCAAACCCTGAAAGACGCTGAGATTGTGGTGATTATGCGTGAGCGAACGCCGTTCACCGCAGCGTTGTTTGCCCGTCTGCCCAAGCTGAAACTCCTGATTACCTCGGGTATGCGCAATGCGTCGATAGATCTGGCTGCGGCAAAAAAACATGGCGTGACCGTTTGCGGTACCGGCAGCGGACAGGCCGCGCCGGTTGAGCTGACCTGGGCACTGATCCTCGGGCTGGCGCGGCATCTGGTCACAGAAAATAATGCGCTGCGCCAGAACGGCCCGTGGCAAAGCACGGTCGGTTTTGGCCTGAGCGGCAAGCGACTGGGTCTGCTGGGGCTGGGGAAGATTGGTCAGAAAGTGGCGCAGATAGCGAAAGCGTTTGGCATGGACGTCTGTGCCTGGAGCCAGAACCTGACCGCAGAACGCGCCGCAGAACATGGCGTGACGTTATGCGCATCTAAAGAAGAGTTGCTGCGAACCAGCGACGTGGTGTCCATTCATCTGGTGCTCGGCGACCGCACGCGCAACTTGCTGGGTGCGCAGGAACTGGCGCAGATGAAAGCCTCCGCTCTGCTGATCAATACCTCACGCGCCGCGATTGTTGATCAGCCCGCCCTGCTTGATGCGTTGCAAAACGGTGTGATTGCCGGTGCCGGGGTGGATGTGTTTGATGTCGAACCGCTGCCCGCTGACCACCCTTTCAGAACACAACCCAACGTACTGGCGACGCCGCATCTGGGCTACGTTTCCGATGGCAATTATCAGGTGTATTTCACCGAAGCCGTGGAAGATATTCAGGCGTTTCTGGCCGGTAAACCTGTAAGGGTTTTGGAATAAGGCTTAATCCTGAACGTAAATCACAGGCGTAAAAAAACCGGGTATCAACCCGGTTTTTGCTTTGAGAAGCGACGAAATTACTTGGTTTCGTTGGCTTTGATTTCGCCCATCGCTTTCAGCTTTTTGGACATTTCACGACGTTCTTTCGACAGGTCTGCATTACGGATGATGTAATCATCTACACGATCTTCATAGTCGCCGCGCATGCTGGCAATGATTGCCTGGATTTCGTCGATGCTCATCCCTGGCTTGATGTAATCGCTCAGGTTGTCGAGCAGCAGAACACGTTTCTGGTTGTCACGGATTTTCTTCTCGTTGTCAGCAATTTCGCGTTGTAATTTGTTTTTACGACGGAAAATGCGCACAAACTCCAGAACGTCCTGGAAACTCGGCTTATTGATATTGTCCATTTTAACACCTTCGATTAAGTTACACAGATTCAGTGACTGACTTGTCGCAACCCGTTTTTGCCACCTGAAGAGTAGCGTAGCAAACACTGGCCTGCGAGCTCAGATAATCGTCCAATGGCTTCATCTTACCCGTTTTAGGCCACAGACAAAAATCCCTTCATGCTTTCGTTGTTTTAACGCTGTTTATTTGAGCTTCTTCTTTCTGCATCGTCATGGTGATGAGGTCGCCCATAGACTTCAGTTGTTCCGCCACCTGCGCGCTCAGCCATACATAACCGTAGACCTGCGCTTCCAGATGATTTACCGCGTTCATTTCTGCCATCAGCGCTTTCAGTTCTTCAGCAGATTCATTGAGCTGATGATTGATAGTCAGCTCATCACCCTTCGTACCGTTCATCAGCATCAGACTGAGTTTTTCCAGCGTGCTGAGCATCAGCAACTGCGCACTGCGCAAGGTGCGGGCGTTGAGCATCAGGAAGTGGCTTTCGCGTGAACTCCAGTAAGCATCGGCCAGCAGTTCCAGCGTACACAGCAGATTGCGACTCAGCGTCTGGATTGCGTCAAACACTTCGCGGGGAATATGTGATTCTTTACTGGCAGGCGCGAAAAGCGAACGCATCTTGATCATCTGGCTCATAGACGTTTTCATTTTACCGTGCAGATGCGGACGCTCGAGCATGTTCGGCGACAACCACGCGCTGTAGAGTTTATTCAGCGACATCAGGTAATCGGCCATCTGTATACGCCAGTGAATAAACGCACGCTGCGGATAAATACTGGCGAAAAGCAGCGCCAGCAGGGAACCGAAAATCACATCGCCGGAACGCCACAGCGCGGTATTCATATCACCCGGCCCTGCGCCACAGACCACCGCCAGCGTAATACCTATCAACAGCGCCATATAAGGGCGTTTACCGAGGGTCAGATAGCCGCTGACAAACATCACCACAGCGCACCACACCATCATCAGCGGAAAGGAATACAGTTCGAGCCATAAGGCAATCAGCCCTGAAGCCGAGCCTAAAACGGTTCCGCTGATACGCTCAAGCACGCGCTGAACGACGTTTCCCCAAAACGAAATCGGCCCCATCACCACAACCATGGTGATCAGCGGCCAGGTGCCCTCGGGGATTTCAGTCAGACGCACGATCACAAAAGTCAGCAAAAATGCCACGGCGATACGCAGCCCGTGAGTAATGCGGTAATTACGGTAAATGACGTTATCCAGCGGAGAAATTTTCTTGTCGAGACGCACGTTAGGCCTGCCGTAAGGCTTGAATTCAAAGTAGGCAGTAGTTTAGCCGAGTTACCACAGGCATTCACCCCGGTTATGTCAGGGTTTTGGCCGATTGATAGTGGAAAATGAGGAAAGGAATGCAGTTAAACGTGAAAGGCGCCGGGGGCAAGATTGACTTGGCGGATTGCGGCTAGGTAAAATCAGAAAATAATTCTGACAGTTATAATATGTTATGAAATATTTTCATCTTGCTTAAATTAGGAAATTCAAGGAATGGCGTTTAAAAAACTCAGGCATTTAAACAGGAAAAAGAATATTTTCCTGAAAAAAGTCAAACTCGACGCCCAGTTATTATTCCTCGATAAAATAAAACGTCGCGAACCGGCACCCTTCTCAGAGAAGATGAATATCGTCATGCTCTGCAATGCGTTTGGTATTGGCGATGCGATTGTCATGAGCGGCCTGGTCAATGCCTTACATCAGCAGGGGCACAACATCACTATGCTGTGCGAAAAAAGAACGGCATTTATTTTCGAGCATTCACCGCTGGTCGACAGTGTGATTGTTTTTGAAAAAACCAGTGACCTGAAAAAGATGCCGGTTAAATCCTATGACCTGCTGATTGATATCAATGATAAAAACCATTTAAGCCCGCTCAGATTTAAAATCATTAAAGCGCTGAATCCGAAAATTGCACTGACGCTGAACCAGAAACAATACAAGATTTACGATATATCAATCGATTACCATCAGCCGCATAACCATACCAGCTGGCGTCACAGAGCCGTTCTTAATACGCTGGGCTATACGGATCCTGTGTGGCAATATGCGCTGACTATTCCGGCAGAGATTGAAGCCACAACCGCACAGTTTTTAAGCACGCTGAGTCCGGGAAAATTAGTGGTCATTAATCCATACTCCACCGAGCAAGCCCGCGATATGTCACCGGCTCAACTGGCAGGAATAACAACTTATCTGGCGAAAGACGCTCAAAATACGGTGGTGTATATCGGCACCCCGGCTCAGCTGGAAAAAATAGATAATGCTTCAGGAATTAAATTCTCGTCCCCTTCTTTCCTGCATGCTGCCGCGCTGATTAAAGCCGCTGATTTGGTTATTTCCCCCGACACTTCCGTGGTGCATTTGTGTAAGGTTTATAATAAAAATCTTATCTGTTTATACAACAACAAAGTGTATGGTCAGGGATATCAGAACAATATTGTGTGGGGGCCGGATTATGATAAAGCCACCCAGATTTTGTCTCCGGGCAAGCGCGTTGATCAGATAACCTCCGAAACCCTCGTCGCCGCGCTGGAAACGTCGGGCTACTGAGGTTCCTGAACCGCACGTAACCTGCCAACATTCAGTATCTTCCTCAGCCATGGTATTCTCTGTGGCAGTGATTTCCTCTTTGCTTTGCACGCGTGACTCGCAGAAATATCACGCTGGCGTAAAGTGCCTTCGACTGAATAAGGCCTGCTTAACTAATGTCAGATAAACCGCAAAAAACCTTCTATTTTCATGACTATGAGACTTTCGGCAAGAATCCGGCGCTGGACAGACCGGCGCAGTTTGCCGGTGTCAGAACCGACGAAGATTTCAATATCATTGAAGAACCGCTGGTCATTTATTGCCGCCCTTCTGATGATTATCTGCCAGAACCGGAAGCGGTGATGATCACGGGTATTACCCCGCAAATCGCGCTGGAACGCGGCGTGATCGAAGCTGAGTTCACAGCGCAGATCCATAAAGCCTTCAGCGTACCGGGCACCTGCATTGTCGGATATAACAATATCCGTTTCGATGATGAAGTCAGCCGTAATATCCTTTATCGCAACTTTTACGACCCTTATGCCTACAGCTGGCAGAACGGCAATTCCCGCTGGGATTTGCTGGACGTGATGCGTGCCTGTTATGCGCTGCGCCCCGAAGGCATCAACTGGCCGGAAAATGATGACGGTTTCCCGAGTTTCCGCCTCGAACATCTGACCAAAGCCAACGGCATTGAACACGAGAATGCGCACGACGCGATGGCCGACGTGTACGCTACGATTGCGATGGCGAAGCTGGTGAAACAGGCGCAGCCACGTCTGTTTAGCTTTTTGCTCGAACACCGCAGCAAGCATAAGCTGAATACGCTGATCGACATTCCCTCGATGGCCCCGCTGGTGCATGTTTCCGGTATGTTTGGTGCCGCGCGCGGCAATACCGCGTGGGTCGCGCCGCTGGCATGGCATCCCGAAAACAAGAACGCTGTGATCATGTGCGATCTGGCCGGTGATATGTCGACGCTGTTAGATCTCAATCCTGATGAAATGCGCGAGCGTTTGTACAGCCGCCGCGACGCGTTACAGGCCGGGCAATCTCCGCTGCCGATTAAGCTGGTACATATCAATAAATGTCCGGTGCTGGCACCGGCAAAAACGCTGTTGCCGGAAAATGCCGAACGTCTGGGCATAGATCGTCAGCGCTGTCTTGAGAATCTGCAACTGCTGCGTCAGAACCCGCAGGTACGTGAGAAAGTGGTCACGATGTTTGCCGAAGCCGAACCATTTACACCGTCCGATGATGTGGATGCCCGTTTGTACGACGGTTTCTTCAGCGATGCCGACCGCGCCGCGATGCGCATCATTCTGGAAACCCGCCCGGAGAATCTTCCGGCGCTGGATCTGACCTTTAACGATTCCCGCATTGAGCCGCTGTTGTTCCGTTTCCGTGCGCGCAACTACCCTGCCACGCTGACGGATGCCGAGCAAAAGCGATGGATTCTGCACCGGCAGACGAAGCTCACTGACGAACGTTTTCAGAATTATGCGTTAGAGCTTGAGGCGCTGTATAACTTGCATGAGGGGGATGTTGAGAAGATGGCGCTTCTCAAGGCGCTGTTTGAATATGGGAAGAAACTGGTGGGTTAATTTTTGGGGATTCCCCAACAACCCCTTCTGGAATAGTGAAAATTTCGGTTTTTCAAAAGCAGTGAGTACCCATCGTTAAAAACTGACCGAGTAAATTTCGGTTTCTCACGTGCAGTGATCACTTAATTCGTTGCGCCGAAACCGCCCAAAGGAGGGAAGTGCTTTCCCTCCTTTGGATTCCTCCCCGCTTTTTTACTGCGCGCTATCGCTGGCACGACGGACATATCCTGTGGCAATAGTGAATGGCGCAAAATGTCATCGCTATGCGATTCCCGAACTTCAGGATTCGAGCCTCTGGTCTCGAACCGTTCATTCGGTGCCATTTTTGATCGCGCCAATCAACATTTCTAAAAGATAAAAACCGTTTGCCTATGAATTTAAGATCGTGCGGGCGGTTCAGAAATCTTGCTGAACGGAGCGGCTTCGAGACCTTTGGCTCGAAGACCGAGAGAAGGTACCGCGCAGCGGCAAGATTTCCAGCCTGTCGCAATAGCACCTGAAACATTGTAACAAGCGAAGCGCGCAGTGAAAAAAGCGAGGAGAGTCGAGAGAGGAAAAGCACTTTCCTCTCTCGTCGGTTTCGGCGCGAAAAGCTGTATGACAACCGTTGTTGAAAAACCGAAACTTTCACTAAGCTACTTTAAAAGCCTCTTTTGCAGAGGCTTGCTGCAAAGTAGAGCCGCCATTGCAGCGGCCATCTGCAAAGAAAGTTTCCTGCCCTTTTCAAAGGGCAAAAATCAAGCTTCCGGTGCAATCTCCCCGCTCATCTGCGGTGGCTGCTTGCGAAACGCATTAGTGATAAACGCCAGATACCCAAGGCCAATCGCGCCCCAGACTAAGCCCAATGTCATCGAACTCGATTCCAGGTTCAGCCACAGCGCACCGACGGTCAGCGCACCTATCACCGGTAAGACCAGATAGTTGATGTGATCTTTCAGCGTACGGTTACGTTTTTCACGGATGTAGAACTGCGAAATCACCGACAGGTTCACGAAGGTGAATGCCACCAGCGCACCAAAGTTAATCAGCGCAGTCGCCGTCACCAGATCAAAGGTCACCGCAGACATCGCCACAGCGCCGACCAGCAGGACGTTGAACGTCGGGGTACGCCATTTCGGATGCACATAACCGAACAGTTTTTCCGGGAACACGCCATCACGGCCCATCACATACAGCAGACGCGAAACACCAGCGTGCGCCGCCATACCCGATGCCAGAACGGTCACACAGCTGAAGCACAAAATGACGGACTGGAAGAACTTGCCTGCCACATACAGCATGATTTCGGGCTGTGACGCGTCCGGATCTTTAAAGCGCGAAATGTCCGGGAAGTACAGTTGCAGGAAGTAAGACACCACGACGAAGATGATGCCGCCAATCAGCGCGGTCAGAAAAATCGCTTTCGGGATGACTTTGCCCGCGTTTGGCGTTTCTTCTGACAACGAACTGATACCGTCGAAGCCCAGGAACGAGAAGCACAGAATGGTCGCCCCGGTGATCATCGGCACCACGTGCGCATTCTCACTGAAGAACGGCTTGGTGGTCGCCAGCGTGCCCATGCCCTCGCCCATGTAAACGCCACGGACTAACAGACCCAGGAACACCACCATGATCGCCACCTGCACCACTACAATGATGCTGTTCAGGTTGGCAACGACCTTGATGCCGCGCAGGTTGAACGCGGTCATCATGCCGACCAGCGCCACCACGAATATCCATGATGGTACGCCCGGGAAGATGGCTTCCAGGTAAATTTTCGCCAGCAGGATGTTGATCATCGGCATGAACAGGTAGTCCAGCAGTGATGACCAGCCGACCATAAAGCCGACGTGCGGGCTGATGGCTTTTTGCGCGTAAGTATAAGCAGAACCGGCAGACGGGAAACGTTGCACCAGTTTGCCGTAGCTCACGGCAGTAAACAGAACGGCGATCAGCGCGAAAATATACGCGGTCGCGACGTGACCATCGGTCAGGCCGGACACAATGCCGAACGTATCAAAAATGGTCATCGGTTGCAGATAGGCAAGACCCATCATCACAACCTGAACCAGAGTCAGGGTTTTACGCAGTTGTACACGCTGAGTGGCCGGAGCGGCAGATGCATTAGCAGACATGGTTCAGCCCTCCCTGAATTGCAAACACCGGGCGCTTAAACACCTCTGAAAGCAACGTACAGGGAAAACTTCGTGAGTTATTACCAGTAAACGGGGGAGTGATCTTCACGTCGCTGAACGCGGAGGTGAAGGCTGTGCGAATGTGGCCGCAGCTGAAAGTAGTACCGGCGGGCACCGGTACAGGTTTGAAGTATTGCCCCATATTACATTTCCTCATAGTGGCGACCGTTTTTAATTTGGGATCGCACACGAACCTTGTTATCTATCCGGATCTGGGTCCGGCCTCTGTTGAATTAGTTTGGGTACTGCATATATAAAAAAAATAACCGGCGCCTTTAAGCGTCGGTTATCTGCAGTGCGGCGTATTTTGCACAAATCACGCATAAATGACAACATTCAGACGCGTTGCGTTACAAATTCTTTTCCAGTATTGAACATAATGCGCGTATTCGTTAACCGTGCTACGCGTTGCGGAGCATCCAGTCTATCTCCGTCTCCGTCACGCGCCGTTCAAACTGCAACAACTCGTTCGATTTACAGGTGTGATAAACGTGCGAGAAACGCTCGCCAAGGATTTTTTTCAGCGCCGGCTGATCGTCAAAATCATACAGGGCATCGCTCTGGCGAATTGGCAGCGGAATACCTTCCTGTTCCAGACCGTTACCGGTCACTGGTTCTGGCAACGGCAAGTCGTTATCCAGTCCATGCAACATGCCCGCCAGCACGGTGGCGACCACTAAATACGGGTTGGCATCAGCACCGGCCACGCGGTATTCGACACGGTGATCGGCAGTTCCGCCGCAAGGGACACGCAGTGCAACGGTACGATTATTATGGCCCCACGACGCCTGCGTCGGCACATACATGCCCGGCTGGAAGCGGCGGAAGGCATTGACGTTAGGCGCTAATACCGCCATCGAGGCTGGCATTAAAGCAATCATTCCGGCGAGAGAGCGTTTCATCAGCTCAGAATCTTCGCCACCGGCACCGGCAAACAGGTTCTTGCCGTTGTCGTCGAGCACGCTGAGATGGATGTGCATCCCGCTGCCCGCATATTCGTCATACGGTTTCGCCATAAAGGTGGCGTCCATATCGTGATTTTCCGCGACCAGCCGCACCAGACGTTTGAGCATCAGGGCGTAATCGCAGGCGCGCAAAATGTTTTCGCTGTGGTGCAGATTGATTTCGAACTGGCCGGGAGAAGATTCCGCCACCGCGCCATCCGCAGGTAATCCCTGAATGTGTGCCAGACGGTCAATGTCACTGAGCACATCGGCAAAGTGATCCAGATTATCGACGGAATAAACCTGAGTATGCATGCTGCGTTCCTGCGTCCCCGGCGTACACGGCGGCTGAATGTAACCCTCCGCATCGCGCTGCCTGTCGAGCAGATAGAACTCCAGCTCTACCGCTACCACCGGGAACAAGCCCCGCTGGCGCAATGTTTGCCAGATATGGTTCAGCACATTGCGTGGTTCAACGTTAAAGGGAGTGCCATCTTCGTCAAGCATAGTCAGAAGCAACTGGCCGATATGTTCAGGGTCGGAAGCCGAGGGCGTCAAGGTGCCGGGAACCGGGATACAGGTGCGGTCGGGCTCGCCCAGTTCCTGACCTAATCCGGCTTCTTCCACGACATTACCGAGAATGTCCATGGCGAAAACCGATGCCGGGAAATAACAGCCTTTTTCGAGTTTACGGAGTGCTGAGACGGGAATGCGTTTGCCGCGGAAGGAGCCATTGAGATCGGTGAGCAGGACGTCGACGTGAAGGGTTTGCGGGTGACGCTCCAGGTACTGAGTTACTTCATCCTGGAACGCGCTACTTCGCTCTTCAGCGTGCTTAGCGAGGGGTTCGCTAATCTCTTTCTTGATTTCGTTCATCAGTTCAGTCGCTTGCATAGGTTTTCCGCCATTTGCTGGTTTCCGGCATATCAGGCACCACCATGATGCCAGCCGGTTATCTTTACCGGGTCATTACCCTGTTCAACGCAGTGCTCTCATGTTGTCGCGATCCTCTCGAATGTGCTCAAGCCTTTTATGCTCAAACCGTATGCTCAAACCGTTCATTGCTCAAAATAACGGCCATTTGCACCCATATGATTAACCCTAGCCTTAACATTAATTATTTGCAACACCTACATTATCGCAACATATCCGTTTGAAAAGCGACCACAGCGCTGCTAAATTGGTCAATAACAGGTCAATATTCTGAGCAGTTTCGTGCGGGGAGGCGCGTGCTGTCAGCAAATTCATCTACTCAACGAGGCGGTATTATGGGCAATATATTTTCCACGACATCCACGGGAAAAGAGACGCGCTACAGACCGGTCATTGGGGTAGTTATGTGTGAGAACACTGTCGATGAAAACCCTGCTCTGACTGTCCATGAAAAATATCTGGACGCCATCTTTAATGCCGATGCCCTTCCCGTCTGTCTTCCGCATGAACTGGCAGCACGCGAAGGCGCGATAGACCAGATTCTGCGCGGTCTGGACGGCATCTTCCTCACCGGCAGCCCCAGCAATATTGAGCCCTATCAGTACGGTGAAGAAGGTGTCGAGGATCTGGCCGATCCCGGCCGCGACCGCCTGAGTTTGCAGTTAATCCGTGCGACGCTGGAGAAGAAAATCCCGCTGTTCGCCGCCTGCCGTGGATTGCAGGAACTGGTGGTTGCTACCGGCGGCAGTTTGCACCGTAAAGTGCAGGACGTGCCGGGCTATATGGACCACCGCGAAGACACTTCGTTGCCACATGACGAGCAATACGCGCTGGTGCATCCGGTGCATATTGAACCCGGTGGCTTACTTTCAGAATTGTTACCCGATTATCAGCAGTTTCAGGTGAACTCCCTTCACGGCCAGGGAGCCAACCGTCTGGGCGACGTACTGACCGTGGAAGCACGCGCACCGGACAATCTGGTGGAAGCCGTGAGTGTCCGCAATCATCCGTTTGCCCTTGGTGTGCAGTGGCATCCGGAATGGCACAGTCTGACGGATCCCGTATCCCGCCAGCTGTTTGAGGCTTTTATCGCTGCCTGTCGCAAAGGCCATCAGGCCCGGAGCGCACGAGAGGAATAAACGGATGAGCGAAGTCAGTCTGGCGCCTGGTCGCCGGCTTTCTGAAATTCGCCAGCAACTCGGTATGTCCCAACGCAAAGCCGCCGAGTTGTCTGGCCTGACCCACAGCGCCATCAGCACCATCGAACAGGACAAAGTCAGCCCCGCCGTCAGTACGTTGCAAAAGTTATTGCGGGTTTACGGGCTGTCACTTTCAGAATTTTTCGCCGAGGAACATAAGAGCAACGAGCCGCGGATCGTGATTAATGCGGCGGATTTAATCGAAATCGGCAGCCGCGGCGTGTCCATGCGCATGGTCCATAACGGCACACCGAACCATACCGTCGCCATGTTGCTGGAAACCTATCAACCCGGCAGCACAACCGGCGATAAGATCAAGCATCAGGGCGAGGAAGTCGGCACCCTGTTAGAAGGAGAAATCATCTTAACCGTCAACGGTCAGAGTTACCCGCTGCGTGCGGGGCAAAGTTATGCCATTAACACCGCGAACCCTCACAGCTTTAGTAATATTTCGACGCGGATTTGCAGGATTGTTAGCGCACATACCCCTAATACCTTCTAGTTGTCATCGACTCCGGGCGAGGCAACGGGAACCCAAAGAAGGATGTCACCATGAGTGCTCAAACAGGAAGTCCCCGCGCTGCCGGTGTGCCCCACACCGACAGCTATTATGCCAGCTCCGCCAACAACCATGCGCCGTGGCCGGAACTGACTGACAATATTGAGTGCGATGTCTGTATTGTCGGTGCCGGTTATACCGGCATTTCTTCCGCTTTATATCTGTGTGAAGCCGGTTACGACGTAGTGGTGCTCGAAGCCGCCCGCGTCGGCTGGGGCGCCAGCGGGCGAAACGGCGGACAGGTCGTTAATTCCTACAGCCGCGATATAGATGTGATTGAAGAACGTTACGGACGTCAGACCGCCGATATGCTCGGCAGCATGATGTTTGAAGGCGCGAATATTATCCGTCAGCGCATCGACCAGTACGCCATCGACTGCGACTATCGCCCCGGCTGTATTTTTGCCGCGCTCAGTGCGCGCCAGCTGACGAAATTGCGCGATCAGCAAAAGTTGTGGAATCGCTATGGTCATACCGAACTGCGGCTGCTGGATGAAACTGCCGTACGCCGCGAGATCGCCACCGACCGTTATGTCGGCGGCCTGCTGGATAAAAACGGCGGTCATCTTCACCCGCTGAATCTGGTGCTGGGCGAGGCCGAAGCGGTGCGCCGTCATGGCGGGCGTATTTTTGAAGGCTCGGCAGTGACGCGTATTGACCACGGCGAACCGGCATTAGTGCATACCGCGAAAGGTCAGGTAAAAGCCAAATATGTGATTCTGGCGGGCAACGCTTATCTGAGTCAGCAGCTGGCGCCGCGCCTCACGCGCCTCAGCATGCCGTGCGGCTCGCAGATTGTGGCGACGGAACCGCTGTCGGATGACATGGCGTTATCGCTTTTGCCAAACAATTACTGTGTGGAAGACTGTAATTACCTGCTCGATTATTTCCGCCTGACCGCGGACAACCGCATGTTGTACGGCGGCGGCGTGACCTACGGCGGCAAAAATCCGCCGAATATCGATTCGGTGATCTTGCCCAAGCTCAACCGCACCTTCCCGCAGCTAAAAGGCGTGAAGATAGATTACCGCTGGGGCGGCAATTTCCTGCTGACGTTATCGCGCCTGCCGCAGTTTGGCCGGCTGGAAAACAACATCTATTACATGCAGGGAGACAGCGGGCACGGCGTGACGCTGACGCATCTGGCCGGGAAGCTCATCACCGAAATGCTGCGCGGCGACGCCGAACGTTTCGATGCGTTCGCCCGTCTGCCGCACATGCCGTTCTTCGGTGGCCGCAACTTCCAGGTGCCGTTTACCATGCTCGGCGCGGCGTACTATTCGCTGCGCGATCGTTTAGGCGTGTAACCCTGTTCCCCGCAGATTACCTGCGGGGAACAGCGAATATTCAGCCTTTGCCCGCAACCGGAAAGTCACTGTCAGTGCCCACTTCGGGCAACTCATTCAGATCTGGCTCGATCCCCTGCGAAATGTAATCTTTTGCGGCTATCGACTGCTCATTGCCCGCCGCATCGCGGATCAGCACATGTTTGATCGCCCCGTCTTTCATCACCTCGCGGTGTACACCGGTATATTCACTCATTGTGGTTTCCTTTTTTATGAACTTCGCATAGATATCGCTCATCTTTAAGCATAGTTTTTTATTCTTAACTGCAACTAATAAAAATCTTAAATGAGCCCAGCAACGCGCTCATTTTCCTGATAAATTAGGGGGATTGTCACTGATGACGACACCGCACGCCCCCGCACCACTCATGCCTTACAAGGAGAACGCTCTTGGACGCCAGCACGATTAATACTCTTTTCTTTATTGGCGCCCTGTTAGTCGCAGCGAGCATTTTGCTCAGTTCGTTCTCTTCTAAGCTTGGCATCCCTATTTTGGTCATTTTCCTCGCCATCGGTATGCTGGCGGGCGTAGACGGAATTGGCGGCATTGCGTTTGATAATTACCCCGCCGCCTATCTGGTCAGTAACCTGGCGCTGGCCGTCATTTTGCTCGACGGCGGGATGCGTACCCGCGCCTCTTCCTTTCGCGTTGCGCTGTGGCCCGCACTGTCTCTGGCGACCGTCGGTGTCCTGATTACTGCCGGTCTGACCGGGCTGGCTGCCGCGTGGCTGTTCAATATCAACCTGATGCAGGGTTTGCTGATTGGCGCGATTATCGGCTCAACCGATGCGGCGGCGGTGTTCTCACTTATCGGCGGTAAAGGCCTGAACGAACGTGTCAGCGCCACGCTGGAAATTGAATCCGGCAGCAACGACCCGATGGCGGTATTCCTGACCATCACCCTGATTGACATGATTTCCAAAGGCCAGCACGGCCTGAGCCTGATGTTTGTGGTGGATGTGGTGCGCCAGTTCGGCCTCGGCATTGTGTTTGGTGTCGGCGGTGGCTGGTTGCTGCACAAGCTGATTAATAAGATTACGCTGGCGGCCGGGCTGTATCCGTTACTGGCGTTCAGCGGCGGTTTGCTGGTTTACGCCGCCACCATGGCGCTGGAAGGCAGCGGCATTCTGGCGGTGTATCTGTGCGGCCTGATGCTCGGCAATATGCCGATCCGCAACCGTCACGGCATTTTGCAGACCTTCGACGGACTGGCGTGGCTCAGCCAGATTGGCATGTTCCTGGTGCTCGGTTTGCTGCTGACGCCGAGCGATCTGCTGCCAATTGCTATCGCGGCGCTGGCGTTGTCACTGTGGATGATCCTGCTGGCACGTCCGCTGTCGGTGTTTGTCAGCCTGATCCCGTTCAAAAACTTTACCCTGCGCGAACGCGTCTTTATTTCGTGGGTCGGCCTGCGTGGCGCGGTACCTATCATTCTGGCGGTGTTCCCGATGATGGCCGGACTGCCTAACGCCACGCTGTATTTCAACGTCGCGTTCTTTATCGTGCTGGTTTCCCTGCTGCTTCAGGGTACGTCGCTGGGCTTTGCGGCGAAGAAAGCCAAAGTACTGGTGCCACCGCAGCCGACGCCGGTTTCCCGCGTCGGGCTGGATATCGACGTGTATAACGACTGGGAACAATTTATCTATCAGCTGGGCTCCGACAAATGGTGCGTCGGGGCGGCGTTGCGTGACCTGCAAATGCCAAAAGCGACGCGGATTGCGGCATTATTCCGTGGCAAAGAAATGCTGCATCCGACCGGCAGTACGCGGCTCAAAGAAGGCGATATTCTGTGCGTGATCGGCCAGGAAAAGGATCTGCCGGAACTGGGTAAACTGTTCAGCGACAGCAATAAAGTGGTGCTGGATGACCGCTTCTTCGGTGACTTTATCTTGCAGGCAGATGCGCCGCTGGATGCGATTTCACAGCTTTATGGTCTGAATCTGGAAGAGACGGTGGATCAGTCGCAAACGCTGGGACATTTTGTGATCAGGCTGCTCGGTGGTGAACCGGTTATCGGTGACCATATCGAATGGGACGGGCTGACGTGGACGATCGCAGAAATGGACGGGAATCAGGTGAGTAAAGTCGGCGTGAGGATTGTGACGCAGAAGGCTTGATGATTTAACGCCTTCCCCTCTCACGAGGGGAAAGCGTTAATTGAATTACTGACCAGCCTGCGGGTCTTTATCGTAGTCTGAACAGGACTGATAACCCTTATTCATGACATGACCGGTGTCGTTATAGCTAACGAAGTAGGTCTGAGCTTTGCCATCACGCGGAGCAACCGCATAAGTCTGGCAAGTCCCTTTAGCATGGATAAGCGTGGCTTCAGTCGATGGTGGCCCTGCAATTGCACGAACCTGAGATTTGGTCATACCGACTTTAACGTCGCTGACGACAGGCTCTTTAACGTAGCTTGCTGCGCGATCGTAAGTCTGACACCCTGCCAATACAGAAACAGCTGTAGCAACCACAAGTAACATTTTCTTATTCATAAACTTCTCCTCCTGAGTACTTTTTGTATTGTTAAGCATAGAGGACATAAAGGATTTCGCCAGCCAATATGACTTTTATATGTTGATTGCTACATATTTTAAGTTTTTTCTGATAACCGTCTTCCTCCCGCAACCCTTCTCTCTCAAATGTTTTTATGTTTCCAAAAAGAGGATTTTCAGGTTCTTTTGTTCTATACATGAAAGAGGTAAGCCATTGATTGCGCGATAAGGAGCCCTGCCTGATGCTGTTGGATCGACGCCGGTTTGTTACTTTGCTGGGCGTGCTCGCCCTGATACCGATGCCACGTATGGCCTTCGCGACTGCCAGAGAGGTTGCTATGGATACACTGCTGATTAATAAACCCGACGGCGGTGTGCCGAATAACGCATTGCCGGTGCTGATTTATCACCGCGTCATTCCCCCCGATACCTCTGATAATGCGGAATACCTCGAACACCTTTTCCGTACCAACGGCTGGCCGCCGCAGTGGCGCTATCCGGTGTATACCTTTACGCATTTTCACTCCAACACTCATGAAGCGCTGGGTGTTTATGCCGGTAGCGCAAAGCTGCAACTCGGCGGCGAGCACGGAAAAATTATTGAGGTAAACGTAGGGGATGTGTTGTTGCTTCCGGCCGGGATCGGCCATAAACAGATTTCAGCCGATGAAGATTTCATGCTGGTCGGCGCGTATCCGCCGGATGTGAAAGCTGACCTTTGTCATGACGAACTGCCACAACTCGCAGCACGCACCAAAGCGGTAAATGCCGTGCCGCTGCCCGCTACGGATCCGGTGACCGGACACACTGAAGGCAGCATGCTGGTGTGGCATCAGAAATAAAGATTGATTACGCCGCCGTCAGGGCAAACCGCGCGACGGCCTTTTCCAGACGCTGCGACTGATCCAGTAACTGCTGGGAAGACGCCGCCGCGTGATCGGCCAGTTTGCCGTTTTGCAGCGTCACATGATTAAGTGCGGTGATGCGTTCGGAGACATCGTGAACACTTTGCCCCTGATACAACGTCGCCTCTGAAATCTCACTGACCAGCGCACTCAGACCGTTGAAGATATGGATAATCTCCTCCAGGCTCTGACTGAGCACCGTCACAGACGCCGAACCACGGCCAATCTGCTGCACGGAATCATCAATCAGCTGATGGATACCCCGCGTTGAATGGCTGCTCTTTTGCGCCAGCAGGCCGATTTCTTTCGCCACCACCGCAAAGCCGCGTCCGTGCTGACCGGCGTGCGCCGCTTCAATCGCCGCATTCAGCGCCAGAATATTGGTCTGGAATGCCACGCTGTCAATCATAGAAACAATACTGCTCATTTCCGAGGACTGGCTGACAATCTCCTTCATCGCCGTGTCCACCTGCCCCATCACTTCGCCGCCGCGGGTCGCTACGCCTTTCGCCTGTTCGGCCTGTCGGGTGGCCTGCCGGGCATGGGCGGCATTTTCTTTCACGCGCTCATTGAGGTGAGTGATGTGTTCGGTGGCAGCTCGCAGTTCCCCGCTTTGAATCGCCGCCTGCGCCGACAATTCCTCGTTGCCTTTTGCCATCTGATCAATGTTCAGCATGATATGCGCCGAGGCGTCACGGACTTCGCTGACCAGTTTTTGCAGGCCGCGCTGCATATTGCGCAGGCTGACACCCAGTTCACGGACTTCGATCACCCGCGCATTATCGTCTTCGACATCCCGCGATAAATCCCCGGCAGCCAGCACGCTGATGTGCCCGATCATGCGTTGCAGCGGTCGGATAATCCACGCAGACACACCGCGCCAGACCAGCACTGCGATCACCGCCAGAATCATCAGCGCGCCCATAAACAGGGTTTTCGCCTGTGACAACGCATTCAGCAATCTGTCGCTGAGCGACACCGCCGTGTGCTCGTTAACGTCCAGATAAGCATAATATTTCTGGCTGAAGTCATCCTGAAACGCCTGGATCGGCACTTCAAAGAAGGAATCGATATTGTTGTTCTTTTGCAGGCCACCCGCCTGTTCGCGCAGACCGTCATAAAACATCTGGTAGCTGGCTTTCAGCTCCGTCGCGGCCTGATTGCCGTCTTTGGTCATCTCCTGAAACTGCGTGAAGGCTTTCTGCGATGCGGTCAGTGAGCCGAGCGATTCTTCCATCAGGCTGTTCCAGCTGCCGACCGAGCCGGTTTCTTTATCCTGCATGTAATAAATGCCAGCACGGTTGAGTTTGTCACTGGCCATCAGCAATTCCATGCGGGCTTTATCCATCACGGCTTGTTGCTGACGCAAACTTTCGGTGGCGATCACGTTGTTTCGCGCATCCTGAAGGATTTTGGTGAGCACGACAGTGGAGAAAATCTGCAAAGCAGAAAACAGGGCGATAACACAAATTACCCCAAAAAGTATTCCCCGTGGACGTCTGAAGAAAGCAGATCGAAACAATCTGTTGAATGGCATCTTACCAGTAAGTGAGCGAGTGGTTAAAATCATGATTATTCTGCATTATTTAAACAGGAAGCAGAATTTTACGCGCGGGAAATGACAGAAATATTTCAATAAATTGTCCGACTTCCGGTAATACCCTAAATAATTGAAGCTGCAGCTTTAAGTATGACGGGTATTATTTGGGAAAGATCCAGACATGCTGTTCGGGTAGCTTCAGGTGGCAGTGCTGCGGATCTCGCACATCGGTGCCATACGCACGAATGACAAAATCATCGCCAGCCGTGCGGAACAGATATTCCCAGCGATCACCGAGATACATGCTGGTCAGCAACGGTAATTCCAGCTGATTCTCGCCCGGTCCGTCCGCCAGCACCACGCGTTCGACGCGGATCACTGCCGTGCCCTCCTGCCCGGCCTGCACGCCCTCTCCCGCCTGTCCCCACAGCACCCAGCCGCTGCCTTCGATGCGCGCTTTGCCGTCGCGCACTTCGGTGACTTTGCCGTGCAGACGGTTGTTGCTGCCCATAAACTCTGCGGTAAACAGTGTTTTCGGCGAGCCGTACATTTCCTGCGGCGTGCCCTGTTGTTCGATTTTGCCGTTATTGAGCAGCAGAATGCGGTCTGAAATCGCCATCGCTTCGTTCTGGTCGTGCGTCACCATCAGCGCCGACAGCCCCAGTTTGATGATCAGTTCGCGCAGGAACACGCGCGCTTCTTCACGCAATTTGGCGTCGAGGTTCGACAGCGGCTCATCAAGCAAAATTACCGGCGGGTTGTACACCAGCGCACGGCCAATCGCCACACGCTGTTGCTGACCACCGGAAAGCTGATGCGGATGGCGTTTGCCCAGATGTCCGAGGCCGAGCTGGTTCAGAACATCCTGCACACGCCGGGTGATTTCACCGGCAGAAACTTTGCGCAGTTTCAGCGGATACGCCACGTTCTCGAATACTGTTTTGTGCGGCCACAGGGCGTAAGACTGGAATACCAGCCCGAGATTGCGTTCTTCGGCCGGAATTTCGCTGCGCGGAGTGCCGTCGTAAACTTTATTTTTGCCGATAACGATGGTGCCTTTGACTGGTTTTTCCAGTCCGGCGACCGCACGCAATAAAGTGGTTTTTCCGCTGCCGGAAGGTCCGAGCAGTGATACCACTTCACCACGTTTCAGATCCATCGAAACGCCTTTTAACACCGGATTGTCGCCGTAGGTTAAGTGCAGATTGTCGACCGATAATTCAATCATGTAATTTGACTCCAAAACGAAGGGCAATACCCAGACCTAACACCACCAGCAGGATGTTAATAAAGGAGAGCGCGGCCACAATATCAATGGCGCCCGCCGCCCACAGGGAAACCAGCATCGAGCCGATGGTTTCCGTACCTGGCGAAAGCAGATACACACCGGTGGAATATTCGCGCTCGAAAATCAGGAACATCAGCAGCCACGAGCCAATCAGACCGTAACGCGACAGCGGAATGGTGACATGACGGGTGATCTGCCCGCGGGTTGCGCCGGTACTGCGCGCCGCTTCTTCCAGTTCCGGCCCGACCTGCAACAGCGTCGAGGAAATCAGCCGCAGACCATACGCCATCCACACCACGGTATACGCCAGCCAGACGCTAAAAATCGTGCTGCGCAGCGATCGCAGCCAGACCACCAGGTTATCGCGCAGCCACTGCGACCATGGCATACCCGAAAGCCAGCCGGATTTGAGCGCGTTATCCAGCCACATCGGCAGGAACAGGAACACCCACAGGAAGGCCAGACCGGCCAGCAGCCCCGGCACCGCACGCGGCACCAGCACGCTGTAATCGAGGAAACGGGTGACGCCGTCCGGTTTACGGTGCATCGCGATGCCGATAAACAGATAACAGGCCACCGCCAGCGCGCCGCCGATAACACCAATGGCCATGGAGTTGACGATCGCACGCAGCAGGTTCGGCTGTTCCCAGATGGTGCGGAAAGTATTAAGCGACAGTTCGTCCCAGATGGAGACACCGACGCCCCAGTTGGAGATAAACGCCCGCAGCATCACGCCAATCAGCGGAACGCCGATAGTGACCGTCAGCCAGAACGCCACTACGGCACCGGCCACCCAGCGCCATTTGCCGAGCGGCAAGGCACGCGCCTGCGACGCTTTTCCTTTGACCGTGACGAAACGGTTGGCGGTACGCATCAGGCGGCGCTGCAACATGACCAGCGGAATAGTGATACAAATTAGCACCACGGCGACGGCAGCCATCAGATGATAAGACGGCGTGCCGAGTTTGTTGGTCAGCTGATACAGATAGGTCGCCAGCACCATGTTGCCTTCCGGGTCGCCGAGCACCAGCATCAGACCGAACACTTCCAGCCCGAGGAAGAACAGCAACACGGTGGCGTACAGAATCGACGGGCGCACCATCGGCAGACTGACCGCAGTCATCACCTGCAACGGCGAAGCACCGGCGGTTCGCGCGGCCTCTTCAACATCCGACCCGACGCTGCGCAGCGCCGAGGAGATATACAGGTACGCGTGCGGAACGTGTGTCAGACCGGCGATCACCACGATGCTCGACATGTCGTAAATGTTCCACGGGACGAAACCAAGAATAGCCTGCGCCCACAGCGAGAAGAACCCGACCGGACCGGCAGCCACTACGTAGCCGAAACCTAATACCATCGGCGAGACGAAAATCGGCACCAGGATCAGCGGTTCAATCACGCGTCTGCCCGGTAAATCCGTACGCACCATCAGGAACGCCAGGATACCGCCGAGCGGAATCGCGATCACCACCAGCCCGAAAGCCAGAATAAAACCGCTTTTCAGTGCCTTGTAGAAATCCGGATCGGTAAAGATGAATCCAAAAGATTCGAGGCTCCATTCTTTTGATGGGGAAAAGAACGGCGCGGAGAGGAAACTTTGTATCACGATGAACGACAACGGGATGTAGATAACCAGCGCCGTTATCAACACCACAATGCCGCGCGGCAGGCTCTGCCACTTTCTGCGCAATGCATTCATGTTACTTCCCTTCGGTTAGAAACAAGGAGAGCGAAATCAGGCAGGAAAAAGGAAGCGCGACAGAAAGTGACGCGCTTCGATATGCCACTACTTGGCAGCAGCGGTACGCCATTGTTTGATGTAATCCAGGCGTTTTTTCTGTTGCAGGTATTCCAGCAGGGTTTCATCGACCGGGATTGGCTTGAGCGCATTGCCTAACATTTTGGTCATGCCGTCGATGTCGTTTTTGCCTTCGATATCGTTGCGGATGGACGGAATGTCAGCCTGATTGGCCAGAATGCTCTGCCCTTTCTCTGACAAGACGTAGTCCAGCCACAGTTTGGCAGCATTGCTGTTTTTCGATTCCTGGCTGATGAAAGACACGCGGGAAAGTACCAGGGTGTAATCCTTCGGATAGGAAATCCCCAGCGACGGATCCGTTTTGGCGCGGGCTTCTGCGTAAGATCCGAGAATGTTGAAGCCGATCAGGTTTTCGCCGGAAGAAACGCGTTCCATCATGGTGCCGGTGGAAGACTGCACCGCTAAGCCGCCTTTGGCGACGTCAGCCAGCGTTTTGAAATAATTCGGATCGGCTTTGAAATCTTGTACCGACAACATGAAGCCGAGACCGGATTTCTCGATATCGTACGTGGTGACTTTTTTGTTGAATTTTTCGGTCTGGCTGGCGATCAGTTTTGCCAGCGCTGCATGTGAATCAGGCACATCACCGGCCGGGATCAGACGCTTATTGTAGATAAACACCACCGGCTCATAGGTCGTGCCGTAGGCTTTGTCTTTCCACATCGCCCATTTTGGTAACTGACCCTGTTCAGGGGATTTATATTCCTGCGCGTAGTCTGTCGCCAGTTTCAGCGCGGTATCCATGGAAGAACTCCAGACGACATCACCGCTGGTGCCGCCCGCCGCCTGCTCACTGATATAACGGTTGTACAGTTCGGTGCTGTTCATGTCGTTATATTCGACTTTGATACCCGGATAAGTCGCCTCGAAGCCCTGGATCAGCGGGCCTGCGGCTTTGGTGTCGGTGGTGGAATACACCACAACTTTGCCTTCTTTGGTCGCCGCATCGACGATTTTTTGATAGTCGGCCGGATAGCCCTGAGGTAATGCAGACATTGCAGAGGAAGACATCATTACAGCCACAGCAATCAGAGAGATACGTAATTTATTCGACATTATTGTTAACCTCTAGTTACATTTGGGAAACTAAAAATCAACATAACGCATAACATCGGACTGGCAATAGGGTAACGTTTTTATCTTCCCAATTTGTGATTCGGGGCGTTTTTTAGGCAATTAACACCATTAAAACCACGGCAAAAAATGCAAAACAGGCCACCTGAATGACCTGTTTTGAGGGTCAGAAAACGGGAGTTATTTAAAATATCCGGCGGTATCAATATCGGTCAGTAGATCCGGATGTACCGGTTTCCAGCCCAAAATATCGCGGGTGAACTGGCTGGACGTCGGGTTATTTAGCGAAGCAAAATGCGTGAACCAGCCAAAGTGTGCCGCCAGATCTTGCCCGTTTTTACTGACCACTGGCAGATTCAGGTGCTTACCAATCAGCGTGGCAATGTCGCGAAATGGTAAGCCTTCCTCTGAGTTCGCATGATATATCGCATTCTGCGCGCCCTTCTCCAGCGCCAGCACAAACAAACGCGCAGCATCAAAACGGTTTACTGCAGGCCACAGATTGTCACCATTCCCCGGATACGCTGATTCGCCTTTTTCGCGGGCCGTCGCAATAATCAGCGGCACAAATCCGTGATCACCCGCACCATGCACCGAGGGCGGCAGACGCACCAGTGAAACCCGCACGCCCTCCTCTGCCAGCTTAGCAACGGCAAGATCAGACGCCACACGCGGATTTTGTCCCTGCGGATCGGGTAAATCATTTTCTGTCGCCAGACGTCCGGTACTCACCAGCGCCGTGCCGGAGGTCACGATCAGTGGTTTTTTTGTGCCTTTTAACGCTGCGCCTAAAGCACCAATCGCCAGCCGGTCTTTTTCACAGTTTTCCAGAAACTTCGAAAAGTCATGAATAAACGCGGTGTGGATCACTCCGTCGGCCTGCGCTGCGCCGGACGTCAGACTGTGCAGATCTTCAATACTGCCGCGATGCACATCGGCACCCACGTCTGTCAGCGCCTG
Source organism: Rahnella sp. PAMC25617 (assembly GCF_050606005.1). Taxonomy (NCBI): domain Bacteria; kingdom Pseudomonadati; phylum Pseudomonadota; class Gammaproteobacteria; order Enterobacterales; family Yersiniaceae; genus Rahnella; species Rahnella sp. PAMC25617. Next base: position 223,795 of record NZ_JBOCUM010000012.1, on the reverse strand, counting down.
CGCCGAAGCATCAGAACGCGCTAAACCGAGCACCTGATGGCCTGCGCGCAGTAATTCCTGTACCACCGCAGAACCGACAAAACCTGTTGCACCTGTCACGAATACACGCATTGCGAATTCCTCTGTAATTGGCTAAATCTGCTGCTTTCGTAAAAGAATATAGGCGCTGGAGAAAAGACGATCTATGCGCTAATGTCCGTATTATCTTTGCAATCGTCCGGAGTCACTGATGGATCCTCTTTCAGATGTGTTGTCACTGCTGAAGCCGCGCAGTTATATGTCCAAAGGTTTTGAAGCCGGTGGCGAATGGTCGGTGCAATTCCCTGACCATTATCAGTCAATTAAATGCAACGCCATCATTACGGGTGAATGCTGGCTGGCTGTTGATGGCGTGCCCGCCGCAGTCCATCTCAAAGCAGGTGATTGTTTTGTGTTACCGGGCGGACGCCCGTTCAGGCTGGCGAGCGATCTGAATCTTCCGCCTGTCGACGCCGGGCCGATTTTCCAGCAGGCGCAGGATGGTGGGACTGTTTCCTGCAACGGCGGCAAAGATTTCTTTCTCACCGGCAGCCGTTTTGCAGTCAGCGGCGCAAACGCCTCAACCCTGCTGGCAATGTTGCCGCCAGTGGTGCATATCTCGAAAGAATCCGACAGGCAAAGTTTGCGCTGGGCAGTGGAATGTATGATGCAGGAACTGCGCGATGAGCGGCCTGGCGGATTGCTGATCGCGCAGCATATGGCGCACATGATGCTGGTGCAGGCGCTGCGGATGCACGTCGATAATTCACCGGCAGGTGAAACCAGTGGCTGGTTTGCGGCGCTGGCGGATAAGCAACTTTCCAGGGCACTGAATGCAATGCATGAGGATCCCGCAAACCGCTGGACGGTGCAGATGCTGGCTGAACGAGCGGGTATGTCGCGTTCGGTGTTTTCGCAGAAATTTAAGCAGGCCGTCGGCAGTGCGCCGCTGGAATACCTGACGCGCTGGCGGATGTTGCTGGCCGGAGACCGGCTGGCGAACGGTAAAGAACCGGTATCAGCTGTGGCGTTGTCGCTCGGGTACGAATCAGAAAGCGCGTTCAGTACGGCGTTCAAACGCACATTAGGATGTTCGCCGGGGAAGTACGGGCAGAAAGAAGAATCGGACGTAGAAAATACAGTAATTGCGGAATGAGTCGAATTTCAGACACAAAAAAAGCCGCTAATTGCTTAGCAGCTTTGATGTGTTGTTTATGGCGGAGGAGGAGAGATTCGAACTCTCGAATGGTTTCCCATCGCCGGTTTTCAAGACCGGTGCCTTCAGCCGCTCGGCCACCCCTCCGTAAACAACAAGCACTTCGCGACGTCAGTCGTTCAGTACGGGGCGTAGTATACAAGACCGAGGAAAAGATGCAATCATTATTTTCAGTCTAGTTTGTTGATTTTATGAGCATTTAAATTGTCTGCACAAAGTCGCGCATAAATCGCAGATACAAAAAAAGCCGCTAATCACTTAGCAGCTTTCTTGTGTTGTTTATGGCGGAGGAGAAGAGATTCGAACTCTTGAATGGTTTCCCATCGCCGGTTTTCAAGACCGGTGCCTTCAGCCGCTCGGCCACCCCTCCGCAACGAAGCGAACTATAAACAGTGCCGATCCTCTTGTAAAGTCAGATTCTGTTCGTTTGCCTGAAAAACAGGCACTCGGCTTGCAAGCGGCGATTTAAGCATCATTTCGGCGATTTTGAAGCCAGAAAACCGCGCCCTGCCCGCCCTGAGCAGGTAAAGAAGGGTAAAACGTCTTTAATGACGCTCCGCAACTACTTACACTGCAACCTGTTTGTATTTTCACCGACTCCAATTAGATACCCAAAATAATTTGGGTCGCAGGAAGGCGGCAAGAGAGGGAATCCCGATGAGCTTACACAGGTAAGTGATTCAGGTGACCGGGCGAAGCTAACGCATCTGCGACACAAAGTATGAAGGGCTTAAGTGAGAATTTTATTATGAACCGCATGGATCGTATCGTTGCATCTTCGTCATCATCACGCGCTGGCTCGTTGCTAAGCACGCACCGGGTGCTGCGTAATACTTATTTTCTGCTGGCGCTGACTTTGGGCGTTTCCGCAATTACTGCGACGGCAAGTACGGTTCTGAGATTGCCGTCCCCCGGTTTTCTGCTGACCCTCGTTGGCTTCTATGGCCTGATGTTCCTGACTTACCGCACAGCGAATAGCCCTGCGGGTATTTTGTCCGCTTTCGCGCTGACCGGCTTTATGGGTTATACGCTCGGCCCTTTGCTGAGCTCGCTGCTTTCGGTCGGTGCCGGTGACATTATTATGCTGGCACTGGGCGGTACCGCACTGGTGTTCTTCTGTTGTTCAGCCTACGTGCTGACCACGCGCAAAGACATGTCGTTCCTTTCCGGCATGATGATGGCAGGTTTTGTTGTGCTGCTGGTGGCGGTGATCGCTAACCTGTTCCTGCAAATTCCGGCGCTGTCGCTGGCAATCAGTTGCCTGTTTATTCTGTTCTCTGCGGGCGCGATTTTGTGGGAAACCAGCAACATTATTCATGGCGGCGAAACCAACTATATTCGCGCGACCGTGAGCCTGTATGTCTCGCTGTACAACATCTTTGTCAGCCTGCTGAGCATCCTGGGTCTGTCATCGCGTAACTGATGATACCGGATGGTCCTCTAAGCCCCGCCCTTGTGCGGGGCTTTTTATTTTGTCTGACCGGCATTTTTGATAAACTGACCGCCGCATTTTTACGGGTTTGAGGTTGTATGCTGCAGTTTGAAGGTCAGGTTATTGAAACCGACGCTCAGGGTTACCTGAAAAACAGTCAGGACTGGCAGGAAGGCATGGCGCCCCTGCTGGCGGAAGAAGAAGGGATCGCGCTTACCGACGCCCACTGGGAAGTCGTGCGCTTCGTGCGCGAGTTTTATCTCGAATTCAATACCTCGCCTGCCGTACGCATGCTGGTGAAAGCGATGGCGCAGAAATATGGCGAAGAGAAAGGCAACAGCCGCTATTTATTCCGGCTGTTCCCGAAAGGCCCGGCCAAACAGGCGACCAAAATTGCCGGCCTTCCCAAGCCGGTGAAGTGCCTGTAAAAGGCTTCAGTATTTGATTTTGAAATCACTGTAATGGCCGGGTGCGGTCGGCTCGCTGAGCACACGATCTACCCGTGCATGCTTCGGCCCACCCTGCCTCAACCAGGCCAGCAGCTGTTCTACCTTTTCCTGTTCGCCGCACGCCACCACTTCGACGCTGCCATCCTCAAGATTTTTTGCGTAACCGGTCAGACCTAAACCGGTGGCCTGATGTTGGGTCGCAAAACGAAAACCCACGCCCTGCACCATGCCGTACACATAGGCGGCTATACTGACTGTTGCCATAATTTTCTCTCCGTTAGCGGTATGGTTCGTTGCAATTTCACCTGCATGACCGGACAATGTCGCTCTTTTTTGTCTCCGAACCGACAGAACCTAATTTTATGACTGCACGTTTAATTCTGGCCAAAGGCCGTGAAAAATCACTTCTCCGCCGCCATCCGTGGGTATTTTCCGGCGCGGTACACCGTGTCGAAGGCAAAGCCAATTCCGGCGAGACTATAGATATTGTAGACAGTCAGGGAAAATGGCTGGCACGCGGTGCCTATTCACCGTCTTCTCAGATCCGTGCGCGTGTCTGGACGTTCAAGCAAGACGAAGATATCGACATTGAATTCTTTATCCGCCGTCTGCAACAAGCGCAAAACTGGCGCGATTATATCGCTAAGCGCGACGGGCTGGACGGTTACCGCCTGATTGCAGGTGAATCCGACTGTCTGCCGGGCATCACCATCGATCGCTTCCAGAATTTCCTGGTGCTGCAACTGCTGTCAGCGGGTGCCGAATATCAGCGTGCGCCGCTGATTGCTGCCCTGCAACATTGCTATCCGGAATGCGCAATCTGGGACCGTTCAGACGTCGCCGTGCGTAAAAAAGAAGGCCTGGAACTGACTCAGGGACATGTGGTCGGCGATGAGCCGCCTGCCCTGCTACCAATTCAGGAACACGGCATGAGCCTGCTGGTGGATATCAAGGAAGGCCACAAAACCGGCTTCTACCTCGATCAGCGCGACAGCCGTCTTGCCGCACGTAACTATGCTGCAGGCCGTAACGTTCTGAACTGTTTCTCTTACACCGGCGCGTTTGCGGTATCTGCGCTGATGGGCGGCTGTACGAAAGTCACTAACGTGGATACCTCTCAGGCAGCGCTTGACGTGGCACGTCAGAACGTGGAACTGAACAAGCTGGATCTGTCGAAAGCCGAATTCGTGCGTGAAGACGTTTTCCAGCTGTTGCGTAAATACCGCACCGAAGGCCAGCACTTCGACATGATCGTAATGGATCCGCCGAAATTCGTTGAGAACAAAAACCAGCTGGCGAGCGCCTGTCGTGGCTACAAAGATATCAATATGCTGGCGCTGCAACTGCTTCGCCCGGGCGGTATCCTGCTGAGCTTCTCCTGTTCCGGCTTGCTGCCAACAGATTTGTTCCAGAAAATTCTGGCCGATGCCGCACTCGATGCAGGACGCGAAATTCAGTTCGTTGAGCAATTCCGTCAGGCCGCCGATCATCCGGTGACCGGCGCCTATCCGGAAGGCTTGTATCTGAAAGGTTTCGCCTGCCTGGTGATGAACTGAAAAGAGTCTGACAGACTAAGCGCGGCGTGCTGTACTGACGACACGCCGTCGAATTTTTAGCAGAATGAGCGGTCATAACTTGAAATAGCGCGTTTTATCTCCATATAGAGATCAATGAATTATTTTGGGAGGTGACTATGATTGCCAGTAAATTCGGTATCGGCCAGCAGGTTCGCCACAGACTGTTAGGTTACTTAGGTGTGGTGATTGATGTCGATGCAGAGTATTCGCTCGAAAAGCCCGGTGTCGACGATGTCGCCGCTGATGACTCCATGCGCACCGCTCCCTGGTATCATGTGGTGATGGAAGATGAAGAAGGCCAGCCGGTTCATACCTATCTGGCAGAGATTCAGATTGATCACGAAGCCGCGCGTTTTCATCCGGAGCAAACGTCTCTGGATGACCTGGCTGAATCAGTCCGCAGACAGCTGATGGCGCCACGCCTGCGTAACTAAGTCTGCTCCTGCGGCACACTCTTAAAATTAAAAACCGGCTTCGATGGCCGGTTTTTTTTATTGCTAAATTTCTTTGCTGATTAAAGATGGCGGTTACTTTTCCATCCCCAGACGCGGGATTTCGATTTTTGGACAACGATCCATCACGACTTTTAATCCGGCCTCTTTTGCCAGTACGGCAGCCTGTTCATTGATAATGTCTAACTGAAGCCACAGCACTTTGGCTTTAATGGCAATCGCCTCCTGCGCCACGCCATACGCGGCATCGACATTACGAAATACATCGACCATATCTACCGGATGCGGAATTTCTGCCAGTGAACCATAGGCTTTTTGCCCCAGTAACTCCTTGCCTGCCAGTTTCGGGCTGACCGGGATCACCTCATAGCCCTGAGAAAGCAGATACGCCATCACGCCATAGCTTGGACGCCCCGGATTGTCACTCGCACCGACCAGTGCGATAGTTTTCACTTCTTCAAGAATCTTGCGAATATCATTATCTTGCACGGGATTATCTCCTTTTACCTGTATTCGTTAAGTGTAACGCAGGCTGGCTATTCCGACAGCCCGTGGATCAAAAAGGCGACTTGCCTCACCTTGCTCGTGTTAATTAAAAACATTTTGTAAAACTTTGACACATTATCGCCATTGCTGAATAATAGACGATGAGCAATTTGGTATTTGGGGAGGGAAGAATGAAAGTCTGTCATGCGCTGGTCGCATTAGCGAGTCTCAGCCTGATGGCGTCAGCTTCGGCGACCTCACTCAAATTGTCTCCGGATGTTGACGTTCTGGTGATCGACGGCAAACAAATGTCTGGCGCTATTCTGAAAGGTGCGGACAGTCTGGAACTCGACGGCGGTCAGCATCAGATCCTGTTTCAGGTCAGCAAGAATCTTCGCGCCGGCTTGATGCCGATGTATCACTCCCCTGCGCTTATTGTGACGTTCAACGCTAAAAGCAGTCGTTCCGTTTCTTTCGTTTTGCCCAAACTGAGCAACGAAACCGAAGCAGCGCAATTTAATAAGCAAATGAACTATCAGCTGGTTGATGATCAGGGTCGCCAAATACCGACGCAGCGTGATGTGCTGAATATGTTTAATCCCGGACACACCTCGGACGCTGAAAAATTGATGGTCACGTACAATTTGTCCGGCGCGCGTGCAGCCGTACCTTTGTTCGCGAAAGGCTTCACGGATAAAAAAACGGCACTGGCTCAGGAAACACCGTCGAAAATTTCAATCACTTATCTCCATCCGCTATGGACACGACTGGCTGCTAACGCCAGCTTCGAACAATTTCTGCTCTGGTTTAAGCTGCCAGGTGAACAGGAACGGACGTCGTAACTTAACCTGCATCACGCAATCTCTCTGTAAACACTGAATTATCGCCCCCGCCCTTTGCAGTAAAACGGACTTTCAGTATTCTGTGATCCACTCTTACTTTCGCGTGGAAGGGAATTTGATGGAATACACGACCCGTACGATCGCAAAACAAAAACACATTGCTCTGGTCGCGCATGACCATTGTAAAAACACCCTGATGAAATGGGTCGACAAAAACGTCGCCGAACTTTCCAAACATGTTCTCTACGCTACCGGCACCACCGGTAATCTGGTACAGCGTAATACCGGCATCAATGTAAAAAGTATGCTGAGCGGCCCGATGGGTGGCGATCAGCAGGTTGGCGCGATGATTGCCGAAGGCAAAATCGATTTGCTGATTTTTCTGTGGGATCCGCTGAATGCGGTTCCGCATGACCCCGATGTGAAAGCCCTGCTGCGTCTGGCAACGGTGTGGAATATTCCGGTAGCGACCAATGTGGCGACAGCGGATTTCCTGATCAATTCCCCGTTATTCCAGTCTGAAGTCGATATTGTGATTCCCGACTATCAGCGCTATTTATGGTCGCGCCTGAAAGAGTGATTTAAATTCTCGCGCTGATAAATGCAGTAAGCATCAAAGCAAAAAAGAAAACCCGGCGATTGCCGGGTTTTCTCGTTTCAGGGTTTACGCTGCACCGGTACGCCAATATCTTCCAGTTGTTCCACAAATACTGACGGACGCTGTTTATCCTGCATCAGCCAGACCTGATGCTTCGCCCGCGTCATGGCCACATACAGTAAACGCCGCTCTTCAGCATCCATAAAGTCTTCGGGTTTCGGAAGCAGGACTTCTTCCAGAAGGGATTCGCGCGCCGCCGCCGGGAAACCGTCGCTCCCTTCATGCAGCCCGACGATAATCACATATTCCGCCTGTTGCCCTTTACTGGCGTGAATGGTCATAAATTCCAGATTGAGTTTTGGCCAGCGCGTTGCCGCCTTCTCGAGAATTTGCGGACGCAGATGGTGATAGCGCGCCAGTACCAGAATCCTCTCGTCGGCTGTGACATATCCGCTGAGTTTATCCAGCAGTTTTTCCATCTGGTCCTCAGGCAGGATCACGACATTCTTCTTATTACCTTTGGTCAGACTGTTCAGCGGTTTTTTCAGCTGATGAGGGTTTTGCTGGACGAACTTATTAGCAATCTCACCGATACGATCGTTGAACCGGTATGTGGTATCCAGCGCACATTGCGCCCCTTCGCCAAAGTTTGTCGCAAAGGCAGTGGTAAGCGAAAGCTCGGCGCCACTGAAACGGTAAATCGCCTGCCAGTCGTCCCCGACCGCAAATAAACTGGTGTGTTTGTTGAGCTTGCGTAATGCCGAGAGCAGCAATGCGCGCTGTGGAGAAATATCCTGAAATTCATCCACCAGAATATGCTTCCACGGGCTGACAAAGCGGCCTTTTTCCAGAATATTCACCGCCTGATGGATGAGCCCAGAGAAATCTACCGCGCCCTCATCTTTGAGCGCGGTTTTCCAGGCTTTCATCAGCGGCGCCATCAGGCGAATGCGTTTCGTGAACAGGTCTCTGACTTCTTCCGGCGCACTTTCAATCATTTCTGTCTGACTGCCGCCGTGCATCCGCATCAGGCTGAGCCAGCGTTCGAGGCGGCTACCGAGACGTTCTGCCAGCGATTTATTTTTCCAGTAATCGCCGTCAGGAACCGTCCATTCCAGCTCATCGGTCATCCACTGCCGCCAGCCGCTGGCCTGGACTTTTTTCTCCGCACACTGTTGCTGCCAGGTTTTGATCAGCAGCGAGCGACGCGCTTTAGCATCCGTTTCGAGTTTGCTTATCTTCGGCGCTTTTTTGCTCCCTTCCTGAATAATTTGTAACGCCAGCGCATGGAAGGTTTTGGCTTTAATCCCGTCAGTGTGCAGCCGTTCTTTAATACGAGTATTCATTTCATCCGCAGCCTGACGCCCGAAAGCCAGCAGAAGTATTTGCTCAGGAATTGCTTCCTGACGACGCAACAACCAGCCAGCACGCGCCACCAGCACGGATGTTTTACCGCTACCGGCACCGGCCAGCACCAGAACGGAGTCCTCACCATTGACCACGGCGCGACACTGACTTTCGTTAAGCGGCGAAACCTCAACGGTATCGAAAAAATCGCGATTATCCGCAATGACCCGATCGGTCCAGGCGAGATTACGTTGCGTGACGCTGCGCTTACCTTGCTCCAGCCAGCGCAGGCAGGTCTGGTAATCATCACGGCAATTGTCAAAATCATTAAGGCGTTCGACGGGCACCGGAACCGCAGAAAAGGCTTCCTGAATATCTTTTTGTACATCGGCTAAATCAGCTCGTTTGAACCATTTATCCTGCTGCTCAATCTGCGTGATTTTTTCGATTTGTCCGTGCAATACCCCCGCGCTAACCCCGCTCATTTCCTGACTCCAGGTCTGCCAGATATTAAGGAGGTACTGATAAAACCGCTGAGTTTCCTGCCATTCGGTACCATGAAGACGGACGACTTTCTGTTCCGGCAATTCAAATTCCAGCTCACCCCAGACAATGCCGCGCTTACATCGGATCTGGATAAGCTGATTAAAAGGGATCAGGTAGTGATGTTTATCGCCACTGACTTCAACGCCCGCATTAAGCAGACGCACCCGGTTGTACGGATGCTGCGCCAGATGTTTCCCGAATGAGGTCGATTTCAATTCCATATCATCACACCGTATTTTCTCTAAAATTCCTGACGGAAAGGTAATGTTTATAATTTTACATGCAAGTGTATTTAAGAGTTTACCTTTGATAAGCGCAGGCGATCCACGTTCCAAAACAGGGTAGAATAAGAGGTATGTTTCCTTTTGGGAAACATGAATTCTTTTAACTTTTCATATCTTCGGGAAGAGCAGACATGCGCACAGTTCTCAATATTCTCAACTTTGTTTTAGGTGGTTTCTTTACCACTCTCGCCTGGCTATTTGCCACGCTGGTGAGCATCGTACTGATCTTTACCCTGCCCCTCACCCGCTCTTGCTGGGAGATCACCCGTCTGTCTTTGATGCCATTTGGCAACGAAGCCGTACATGTTGATGAATTGTATCCTGAAAAACGCAATGCGCTGATGTCCGGCGGTGGTACTCTGTTGAATATATTCTGGTTTATTTTCTTCGGCTGGTGGTTATGCTTGTCCCACATCATGGCGGGTATCGCTCAATGTATCAGTATTATCGGCATTCCGGTGGGCATCGCGAATTTTAAAATCGCCGTTATCGCACTGTGGCCGGTCGGACGCCGGGTGGTTTCCGTCGAGCTCGCCAGACAAGTTCGTGAAGCGAATGCCAGCCGTCTGATGAAAGATGGACGCATTCGCTGATTTTCATCATTTTTGATTTTTAAGGTGGGGTTTTTTAGTGCTTTCGATTGCACCGGGCTTAAGGCGTTACGCCTATAACAGCAATGTTCTTTATCACATCAGGATTTTCATTGCTCTGGCAGGCGCGGCCGCCGTTCCATGGTGGCTGGGTGAGATTACGCTGACCATTCCCCTGACGCTCGGTGTCGTCGCCGCCGCGCTGGCTGATCTTGACGATCGTCTTGCCGGCAGGCTGCGCAATTTGCTGATTACGCTGGTATGCTTTTTTATCGCTTCAGCGTCGATCGAATTACTTTTCCCCTATCCCTGGCTATTTGCGCCGGGACTGATGCTTTCCACCTGCGGGTTTATTTTGCTCGGCGCACTCGGCCAGCGTTATGCCACTATTGCTTTTGGCGCGCTGCTGATCGCCATCTATACCATGCTTGGTACGAGCATGTATCACATCTGGTATCAGCAACCACTGCTCCTGCTGGCCGGTGCCATCTGGTATAACCTGCTGACGCTGGCGGGGCATATTATCTTTCCCATCCGGCCATTGCAGGATCAGATTTCACGCTGCTTCACACAACTCGCGGCGTATCTGGAAGCCAAAGCGACCTTGTTCGACCCCGATCAGGAAGACAATAATCAGCAACTGGTTGAGCTGGCGATGGCTAACGGACAGCTGGTTTCCACGCTTAATCAGACTAAAAATACGCTGCAAACCCGTCTGAAGGGTGACCGTGGTCAGAAAGGGACACGCAGAACTCTGCATTATTATTTCGTGGTGCAGGATATTCACGAACGCGCCAGTTCATCACATGTGAAGTATCTAAAGCTGAGTGAACAATTCCATCACAGTGACATTCTGTTCCGTTTCCAGCGGCTGATGAGTATGCAAGCCCGGGCCTGTTTGCAGCTGTCACAATGCATTTTATATCGTCAGAAATATCAGCATAACAGCCAATTTGAGCGGGCGTTTGCGCGGCTGGAAGAAGCATTGAAACGTCTGGAATCTCAGGGCGAGCATCGTGAAATGTTGCAGGCGTTGCGCCATCTTTTACGCAATCTGCACGCCATTGATGCACAACTGGCCAATATTGAATCCGAACAGTCACTGCCTGAGAATAATGAAACCGGGAAAAACACGTTTGCCGAAGATCGCCTGACGGGAGTTGATGATATCTGGCTGCGTATATCGCGGCACTTCACGCCGCAGTCAGTATTATTCCGCCATGCGGTGCGTATGTCAGTCGTTCTGTTTGTCGGTTACGTGTTTCTTCAGGTCAGTGGTTTACATCATGGCTACTGGATATTGCTCACCAGTTTGTTTGTCTGTCAACCGAACTACAGCGCCACACGCCGCAGGCTGGCGTTAAGGATTATCGGCACTCTTGCCGGTATCGCGCTGGGTATTCCGATACTGTACTTCGTGCCTTCGATTGACGGACAAATGATCCTGATCGTTATCAGCGGTTTATTATTCTTCGCCTTTCGCACTGTGCAATATGCGCAGGCAACGATGTTTATTACCCTGCTGGTGTTGTTGTGTTTCAACTTGCTGGGAGAGGGTTTTGAAATCGCCATACCCCGCGTCATCGATACGCTGATTGGGTGTGGTATTGCCTGGGCGGCAGTGACATTTATCTGGCCGGACTGGAAATTCAGGCAAATCGACCGCGTTGTCAGCAAAACTTTCGATGCCAACTGCCGCTACCTTGACGCAATTTTGGTGCAATACCATCAGGGAAAAGACAACAGTCTCGATTATCGTCTGGCACGCCGTGATGCGCATAACTGTGATGCGGAACTGGCGTCAGTTGTTTCGAATATGAGTTCGGAGAAGAATAACGACACAACGACCGTGGATGCCGCATTCCGCTTGCTGTGCCTCAACCATACGATGCTGAGCTATATTTCTGCGCTCGGCGCACATCGTGAAAAGCTTGAAGATGCTGAAACCCTGAGCTTGCTGGATGATGCAGTGTGCTGCGTGGACGGGGCTCTGCACCATCTGCCTGCTGAATCCGGGCGTATTCAGCAGGCTCTTGAAAATCTCAGTGCCCGCATTCAGATGAGAACCACGGATTCGGACAGTAAAGAACAGCTTGTATTGCAACAAATTGGATTACTGGTGGCTCATTTACCTGAACTCACCAGTCTTAACAGTAAAATCCTGCCTGCTCATAACCCGGTCTGACGACCCGCAGCCGTCATGTGCTGCGGGTTAGTGCGTCATCGGATACTTTTCTTGCTGATGGTTGAACCAGTGAGTTAAAAACTCTCTGGACGCCGTTGGCAAGGCTGCTTCATGAAACCCCAAAATTGCGCCTTCCAGTGCCATCAGCAAATTAATGCCCAAATTCTTTTTTTTTATTGCACACAATTTCAGGTATGCCCCGCACGCACCTTGCATCCGAAGGTCCCCCGAATTTTCGATACCGACTTGCCACAGCATCCGCTCAAGAGCCAGCGAGAGATTGGGTAAGTCTTTCAAACGTGATGCTTCACTGTTTTTCTTTGCTTCAATTTCACGACGCATCCCTTTGATAGAAACTCTCGCCAGTCTCAGCAAAATATGGGGATCACTCCATTGCTCATGACTGACTTTGAAATAGCGTAAATGCACATCCATCCCGCGCTTGCGGTAGATCAGACGTTCCATTTTTTTCCGGCAAAAGTGACCTTCTGTATCATCATTCGCCCTCAGGAATAATTCTCCGTCAGACACCAGACCAAACATGGCTCGATCGGCCGATAAACTGAATCCGCCAAACTGCGTTCGCGAGCGTATATTGCCCAGTGGGGCAAACAGTTCCAGACATTCAAGTACTCTTTTTTTTGATTTATTTATCATTGCGTTATCCTTTTCACATTCATTCCTGACTTCCAATTTGAATTACCAGAACCGCTAAATGCAAAATACGCAATGTCGTGAATGGCAACAAACATAAAATGCAGTTGCAGTGTGTTGCCTTCAAAATTTGCGAGATGTCTTGGAAAAATTGGGTTGATCTTTGCCCATCGCCAGAGTACTGTACATCCATACAGTAACTCACTGGGGTACATCTCTATGCGAACTCAACACCATACAAATCATCATTTTAGTCAGCTTGCTTTGCCCGTTTCCCGTGCACAGGTAAATACGTCTGCATCCTTGAATAATGGTCTGATCACTGAGTTCGTCTATAGTGCGAGCCAACCTGCTTTTGCCCAGTTACTGCTGCCTCTGCTGCAACATCTCGGTATGCAATCACGGTGGTTGTTGTGGCTGACACCACAACAAAAATTGAGCCGTCACTGGTTATCAGAGTCCGGGCTACCGGTGGATAAAATGGTTCAGGTGAATCAGATCACTGCGATGTCTACTGTCGATGCCATGGAAAAAGCATTGCAAACGGGTAACTACAGTGTCGTGCTTGGATGGTTGCCAGATTTGAATGATGCAGAGAGGGAAAGATTACAAATTGCTGCCCGTCAGGGGGGAGCTTACGGCTTCATCATGAAGCCAACAAATGAACAGAATTCAGCTAGTGGACATCACTCAACAGTAAAAATTCACTCTTCTGTATACCATTAGTTCAAAATAGGAATGTTCCTACGAAAATAATGGGGAACTTAGTGATTTGTGCTGAGAAAGCTCCGGAACCCAGTAAAAACGGGCTTCCTGAATGTAGATTGTCTTCAAAAATTGTCAGTAATTGGTCAAAGCCGTTAAGAAATGTGTACGTTTTTCCCTTTTTTTCCACGGTGTTAACACATCAAGCTTGTAAGTTTCGCGCCACGTTGTAGACTTTACAACGCCAAGGTTGCTCAATAATGCCAACGTAAAGTGGCAAGTTCTGAAATGAAGCAATAATCTTGGCGTAAGGATTTTAACCAAGGGCTTAAAAAGCTTAAAGCTCAATTGCCTATTTGGATGATAACGAGGCGCAAAATGAAAAAGACAGCTATCGCATTAGCAGTGGCACTGGCAGGTTTCGCTACCGTAGCGCAAGCCGCCCCTAAAGATAACACCTGGTATACCGGTGGTAAATTGGGCTGGTCCCAATACCATGACACTGGTTTCGCAAATGCTTACGAAGGTATCGGCAACGGCCCTACCCACGAGAGCCAACTGGGTGCAGGTGCGTTCTTGGGTTACCAAGCGAACCAATACCTGGGCTTTGAAATGGGATATGACTGGCTTGGCCGTATGCCTTACAAAGGCAGCGTAAACAATGGCGCGTTCAAAGCACAAGGCGTTCAGCTGGCTGCTAAACTGAGCTACCCACTGACTGACGATCTGGACATCTATACCCGTCTGGGTGGTATGGTTTGGCGTGCAGACGCTAAAGGTAACTTCGACAATGGCGCAGCTGGCCGCGTAAGCGATCACGACACTGGTGTTTCTCCACTGGCAGCCGTTGGTCTTGAATACGCCGTGACCAAAAACTGGGCTACCCGTCTGGATTACCAGTGGGTTAACAACATCGGTGACGCTGCTACTGTTGGCGCACGTCCTGATAACGGCATGCTGGCTGTGGGTGTTTCTTACCGTTTCGGTCAAGAAGAAGCTGCTCCAGTTGTTGCTCCGGCACCAGCACCAGCTCCAGTTGTTGAGACTAAGAAATTCACTCTGAAATCTGACGTTCTCTTCAACTTCAACAAAGCAACTCTGAAACCAGAAGGCCAACAGGCTCTGGATCAGCTGTACAGCCAGTTGAGCTCAATCGATCCTAAAGACGGTTCTGTTATCGTTCTGGGTTACACCGACCGTATCGGTTCAGAACAATACAACCAGAAACTGTCTGAGCAACGTGCTCAGAGCGTAGTAGATTACCTGGTATCTAAAGGTATCCCTGCTAACAAGATCTCTGCACAAGGCCAGGGTAAATCTAACCCAGTTACCGGTTCTACCTGTGACTCCGTTAAAGGCCGTGCTGCTCTGATCGACTGCCTGGCACCAGACCGTCGTGTAGAAATCGAAGTTAAAGGCTACAAAGATACTGTTACTCAGCCACAGGCTTAATAACACTCTTTAGCTTTTGCTACAGATATCAAAAACCCCGCCTCGGCGGGGTTTTTTTATGTCTTCAGTCAGTGAAGTGAAATGTTTCTTTTTATGAAAAGTCAGTGAAATGCCTTCTGATGAGAAAGTCTGTAAAGAATTCGGGGAAGGAAAAAGAGAGACTCAGCTCTCTTTTTTACCGAGGATTTGTTCCAGGTCTTCTTTAAGTGAAGACATCTGATTTGCGTACTTCTCTTTACGTTCCGCATCTTCAAGCAACTGAATGATCGTATCAGACAATGTTGCTCCGCGCCTTTGCGCCAGTCCAGCCAGTCGCTGCCAGACAAGAAATTCCAGGTCAATGGACTTCTTACGCGTATGCTGATGTTCAGCATTAAAATGACGCTTACGGCGGGCACGGATGGTTTGTTTTAGCCGATTTTCCAGCGACGGATTCATATTATTAACGATCCAATCCGTCACCTTAACAGGCTCGTTTTCCAGCCTGAGAAGTTGATTCACGGATTCTTCAGCAGCGCTGTTTTCCAAATGACGAGTAATCCGCTCACCTTCCCGGTGTTTTTTCACCAGATACTTCCATTTCCAACCGCTTTCGAGATTTTCCAGTTGCTGATATTTCATCGTGAACTCTTCGGTGACCACGTAACTTTACTAAGCATAACAGCTTTAATTCAATTTTCACCCCAAATAAACCCGCTTATTTTGCCTGTTTTTTAAGCACCCGTTCAGCAATGTGCGCTAAGAGCATTTGTGCTGCGACTCTCATTGTATGCAGCCGGATTTATTCTTGTATAATCGCTCTTTCCCTTTTTATAGAAAACAGCTAACACATTGACCAATAACCGACTTGACTGGCAGCTTTTACTGCCCGATACCGCGCCTTACGAGGCAATTTTTGCAACGGCTTCCCAGTTAGCCCCTGTCGATTTCGCAGGCACTCAGCCCCGGCTGGAAAATGGTTTAACGCTGTTTTGTCATCCCCGTTCCCGTGCGCGTTTTATGACGCTCAAAGCGCAGGAAAATCGCGAGTACTTGTCACGCATCGCTGATGTGGTCAGCAATCTGCTGCCGGAACAAACTGAAGTTATTGGCAACCGCTATCATATTGACGGTAATAAGGTGGCGCTGCTGGCGGCTAAATCTTCAGAAGATACCTTCGCTGCAAGTTTTACCTGCCAGTACCGCGAATGGATTGAGCCGGAACAATTGTTTGGCTGTGTTCGCCTGTTTAAGGATCAGATTCAACTCGAACCGGGTCTGGTTCATCAGGTCAATGGCGGTGTTTTAGTGCTGTCTATCCGCACACTCATCGCTCAGCCACTGATGTGGTTGCGACTTAAGCAAATGATCACTGAAGGCCAGTATCACTGGGTATCTCCGGATGAGACAAAACCGTTGCCAGTGACGGTTCCTCCGATGCCGCTGGATCTGCGTCTGATTCTGGTAGGAGATCGCTTGTCGCTGGGCGACCTCAGCGATATGGAACCGGAGCTGATGGATTCTGCCATCTATGGCGAATTTGAAGCGGACCTGCCACTGACCGAAGAAAGTGACATGGAAACCTGGTGTGGTTACGTTAACACGCTGGCCGATGAGCTTGAGATCCCGCGTCTTGCTGCCGATGCCTGGCCTGAGTTTCTGAAAATTGCCATTCGCCACAGCACCGATCAGGGAAGCCTGACGCTCGATCCGGTCTGGCTGAATACTCAGCTCAGTGAAGCCGCGCTTTACAATGAAGACGAGTTGCTCAGTGCCACATCTCTTGAAGCGGCCGCGAATGCACGTGCATGGCGCGAAAGCTACCTGCAGGAACGTATGCAGGACGAAATTGAGCTTGGGCAAATCCGTATTGAAACCGAAGGTGAAGTCGTCGGACAGATTAACGGCCTTTCCGTTCTGGAATATCCGGGTCATCCGCGCGCTTTAGGTGAACCTTCACGTATTAGTTGTGTCGTACACACCGGCGACGGCGAATTTACCGACGTTGAACGCAAAGCTGAATTAGGCGGTAATCTGCATGCCAAAGGCATGATGATTATGCAGGCCTTTTTGATTTCCGAGTTAGAACTCGACCAGCCTCTGCCCTTCTCCGCTTCGATTGTGTTTGAGCAGTCTTACGGAGAAGTGGACGGCGACAGCGCATCTCTCGCTGAACTCTGCGCACTCATCAGTGCGTTGTCGATGCAGCCGATTAACCAGCAAATTGCGGTCACCGGCTCTGTCGATCAGTTTGGGAATGTGCAACCCATTGGTGGCGTGAATGAGAAAATCGAAGGTTTCTTCGAGGTTTGTCAGCGTCGCGGTTTGACCGGTAAGCAAGGGGTCATTCTGCCAACCAGCAACGTGCGTAACCTTTGCCTGCATCCGCAGGTTGTAGACGCCGTTCGCGAAGGCCAGTTTCACTTATGGGCAGTTGATAACGCAGCCGAAGCGCTGCCTATCCTGACCGGACTGATTTACACAAACGAAGAAGAAGCTGAAGAAGAGCGTCCGAGCCTGCTGGGATTAATTCAGCAGCGTATTGCGCTGGTCACATCGCAAGGTGGCCCTCGCTACCCGTGGCCTCTTCGCTGGTTGAACTGGTTCAGCCGCAGCTGATCGGAGTTGTTCGGCTTACAGCTGTAAGCTAAGCTTCGCCCTTCATTAAAATAAGGCTTACATAGAACATGGTAGATAAACGCGATTCCTATACGAAAGAAGACCTCGTAGCTTCTGGCCGCAGTGAACTGTTTGGCGCTGGCGGTCCTCCATTACCATCAGGCAATATGCTGATGATGGATCGCATCGTTAAGATGCAAGAAGATGGCGGCACCCATGGCAAAGGTTATGTTGAAGCTGAGTTAGATATCAATCCTGACCTGTGGTTCTTCGGCTGTCACTTTATTGGTGATCCGGTTATGCCAGGCTGTCTGGGTCTGGACGCAATGTGGCAGTTAGTCGGTTTCTATCTGGGCTGGCTCGGTGGCGAAGGCAAAGGCCGCGCACTGGGTGTAGGTGAAGTTAAATTCACCGGTCAGGTGTTGCCAACTGCAAAACTGGTTACATACCGCCTGAATTTCAAACGTGTTATCAACCGTAAACTGATCATGGGCGTCGCTGATGGTGAAGTTCTGGTTGATGGTGTGGTGATTTACACTGCAACTGACCTGAAAGTGGGTCTGTTCAAAGACGCCGCTGCTTTCTAAGAAAGCCGCATTGCTGAGTCTGATAAAACGGTGAGCCTGATGGCTCGCCGTTTTTTATGCGCATTTTTCAGCGCAGATGATAATAATGATGTTTCTTACGAACAAAAACCTCCGCGCGCAGCGGAGGTTGTTCCTTATTCTGACAGGGGAGCCGCTTAAGCGGTAACTGCCCTGTCCTCCATGGCTTGTCGCCAACCCCCGAGCCAGTGTGATCGGGCATCTAATGATTGGTACGGACAAATCTCTTTAGAGCGTCCGCCAATACCTGCTTGATATCCACGTGATTGTGCCCGTTCCAGGCGATCGCGTTTTTGTCTCTTCATGCCTTATATCCCTCATTATTCAGGTCAGGTGGAAAGAAAACAGTGGCCCGCTTCTGCGTCCACACCTAACAAATAGCTGCTATCGGCAGAGAGGTCAATGCGCAAAATTCACGCCAATGTCATATTTGTGAGTTATATTATTAGATTGCGCGCGAGATAATCGTGCTGATAGAACCCTCATCTGGCTGATCACCATAAAAAAATCCCGGCTTCTGAAAAGTCAGAAACCGGGATTTTTTACGTTTTACTTAAAAAATATTAAGCTTAAAAAATAGTCATCTTATTTGTGAGGCAATCTGGCCTGCTTCTTGCTGCCATCCGGCTGCCAGCGTTTTCACCAGCGCATCATAGCCATCTTCGTTCTGTTTCAGGTTCAGCGTAAAGTCTCGCTGGATCATCTGCCCGCTGCGGCTAAGCGTCCAGCTTCCGCTGATAACTACCCTGCCATCATAACGACCATGGAATGCGGTCACATTCACGTTCAGCACATCCTGATCATCCGAACTGACAGCCTGGGTGGAAACCAGATACCCCGGCAAGTCTCGGCGCAGGTATGTCACCAGTGATTGCTGAAGTTGCTGATCCAACGGACTGGCCCAGAGATTATTCTGGGTCAGCGTGTACTGCACATCATTGGTCTGATAAACCAGTCCGTTACCTGACAAGTAATCCGCCACACTGACCCTTTCCACCCACAGGTGACGTTGGGTAGTCATGCCTGATGACATTGCGCTGCCCGTTGCCGGGGCGCTGTTAAGCACCGGCAACTGGTAGTAAGTTTTCTGATCACTGCTGCTACAGGCAGTCAGGAATAATGCTAAGACGACAGGTATCCATTTCATCATTATTTGGCCTTCTTCGGCTGAGGATCATCTTGCCCTGGGGCGGCGAAAATCAGTGCATTACTTTTCTGGTTCAGCGTTTTCAATACCGGTTGCAGTTCACGCAGGGTCTTATCCAGACTTTGCATGTCATTCACCATATGTCCGTACGCCGGAGAACCAGGCTGGAAGCCTTTCAGGCTGCGGTTAAGCTGAATCAACGTCTGCTGCATATCCTGTGGCAGATTTTTCATTTCCTTGCTGCTGACAATGGCATTCAGAGACTCTATGGTCCGCTGCGTCGCTTTCATCGTCCTCTGACTTTCCGCCAGTGTGCTGGTGGCTTCACGCATCATCGGTTCGACCGGCAGATTGTTGATCTTATCGAGCGTGGTCATCAGTTTCTGTTGGATCTGCGCAAACCCGCCGCTCACCGTCGGCAACAGTTTTTGCCCGTCTATTTCCAGCGGCCCTTTCCACGGTTTTTCATTCGGATAGAAATCCAGATCGATATACATCGCGCCCGTTAACAGGTTGGCAGATTTCATCGAAGCACGCAGGCCATGAGCGATACCGTCACGGATATGCTCTTCGATATTAAAGTTACTGCCCAGCAACTGAGCAAAGCGGTCTGGTTCAATGCGGATCAGAACCGGAATACGGTAATCATCCGACATCTGCTGTTTCACCACATTCATCGGATAAGGCACTACGGCCACAGTCCCCAGACGGATGCCACGGAATTCAACTGGCGCGCCAGGTTGCAGGCCGCGAATAGAATCCGAGAAGAACATCACGTAATCCATGTGACGGGTATACAACGATTCCTGAATGCTTTTCTGATCGTCGAAGAGCTTATAACTGTCACCATCTTTGGCTTCGTTGCCCTGCGTCCAGCCATTCGGAATATCAAAGCTGACACCACCGCTAAATAACGTGGTCAGTGAACCCATTTCGACACGCATACCGGCGGCAGACATATCGAAGTTCACACCGCTGTCTTTCCAGAAACGAACGTTGTCAGTTACCAGTGTGTCGTAAGGTGCCCGGATAAACAGCTGATATTTGATGTTGCGCGCTTTCGGATCAAAGTGACTGGTTTCCACTGTACCTACCTGGAAACCTCTGAACAGCACCGGATCACCCGGATTCAGCTGGCCCGAACGTTCACTTTCCAGACTCACGCGGATACCTTTGGCATCAGGGGAAGCCAGCGGGGGTGAATCATCCAGTTTATATTCTGATTTTTCTGCGCCTTTATTGCCCGGCTGCAACTGAATATACGCACCCGACAATAACGTGCCCAAACCGGAAATACCTTCACGTCCGATTTGCGGTTTTACCACCCAGAATACAGAGTCGTCACGGAGCATTTTTTCCATGCCGGTATTCAGGCGCGCTTTGATAATGACCTGTTGCAGATCTTCGCTCAGGGTCACGCTTTCCACCTTACCGACATCGACGTTACGGCTTTTGATGGTGGTCTTTCCACCCTCGATGCCTTCAGCCGAGGTGGTGATTAACGTCACTTCCGGGCCCTGATGGCTATAGTGGTAAAACAGTATCCAGGCGCCGATCAGTGCCGTAACAATCGGCACAATCCACACCGGCGACCAGCGTTTAATCTTTTCTACTTTGGCAGTTCCATCGTGCTCTGCCATATTATTTCCCGCCATCTTGTGGCTCCTTTGCAGACTTCATTACAGCGCGATCCCAAATGAGCCTTGGGTCAAACGTCATTGCAGCGAACATAGTGAGAATGACAACACTGGCAAAAAGCAGTGCGCCAATGTCCGGATAAATACTCATCAGTTGTCCCATCCTTACCAGAGCCGAAAGCACCGCAATAACGAACACGTCAATCATTGACCAGCGGCCAACAAATTCCACGACTTCATAAATCACGTGCAATCTTTCCCTGTCGATTTCCTTATTACTGTTTGCATCCCAGCATAACCAGCCAATCGCAATCATTTTCATCGTCGGCACCATGATACTGGCAATCAAAATCACCATAGCCACAGGATAAGAACCTTCACTCCACAGCAACACCACACCAGCCATAATGGTGGATGGCATCGGTGTGCCAAGTACCTGAGTAATCATGATCGGCAACAGATTGGCGGGGATATACAAAAAAATAGACGTAATGAGAAGTGCCATCGTCCATTGCAAACTGTTTTTGCGGCGCGCATGGCCGGATGTATCACAACGCCCGCACTGTTTTTGATCAACCGGCAAAATAGCCATACAACAATGGCATGAACGTAATCCCTGTGACAGTCCGCTCTCACCGACACGGAGCGGCATTTCCAGCTTCGGTGCAGGAGCAACCTGCTGCCAGATCCAGTAACGGTCAGTACACTGAAAAGCCCTGAGCTGTAAAATACAGAACAGCACGAAGGGATAGAAACTGGTGCCGACACCGACATCACCATAAGCCATCAGCTTCACGAAGCTGACCAGAACACCTGCGAGGAAAATCTCGACCATGCACCAGGCCTTCAGGCGAAAATAGTTACGGGCAATGCTGATTTGCCAGTGGCTGGGTATCGATGTCCCCTGGCAAAGTATGATGATGAAAATCATGCCTAACGCAGGCATTAGTTGAACCAGAATCATAAACAGCGACGCCATGCTGGCGTAGTCGTCAGAAACTAAAACCTGGGGAATTTGAATCAGCGTGACTTCGCTTCCCAGGCCGGCAACTTTCATGTTCACGAAAGGGAAAAGGTTAGACAACAGCAGCATGAATAATGCGCTGACAGCATAGGCAATAGGGCGGCGACGCGGCTCTTTCCAGCGCGACGTCAGCGTCGTATGGCAACGCGGGCATTTTGCTTTTTGCCCGACAGCAATCTCAGGGATTGCCACCAGCAAATCGCATTGGGGGCATAAAATGTGCGGATCGTGGACATGAGAACACACAAGCCAACTCCTCAATTGCGGAACGTGCAATAGCATGTGCCGCAGGAACAATCCTTCATTCCACGGCACATGACGGGGCAGTGTTAGCCGTTTTTCTGCGCTTCCAGCGCTTCCCAACGTTCAAACGCCTGCTCTAACTCCTGCTCTGCGGCGGCTAAAGCGGTGATAACCTGCTGAGTTTCTTCATGAGGAAGTGTGAAGAAATTCGCATCACTCATTTGCTGTTGCAGCGCTTCAATTTTTTCTTCCAGCGTGCTGATTTGCGCAGGCAATTGTTCAAGCTCGCGTTGTTGATTATAGCTGAGCTTATTCGCCGTGCGTTTTGCCGGTTCTGCTTTAGGTTGAGCTGCTGGTTTATTTTCGGTGACGACCGCCTGACGGATTGGCTTCTGGTTACGGCGCTGATGCTGTGCGTCATGGTAACCGCCAACATAACTGTTGATCACGCCGTTGCCTTCATAAATCCAGCATTCGGTTGCTGAGTTATCAACAAATTCACGGTCATGGCTCACCAGCATTACCGTGCCCTGATAGCTGTCGATCATCTCTTCCAGCAGCTCGAGTGTTTCCACATCCAGGTCGTTGGTCGGTTCATCGAGGATCAGCAGGTTGCTGGGACGCAGGAACAGTTTTGCCAGCAGCAGACGGTTACGTTCGCCGCCTGACAGCGCTTTTACCGGCGTCATTGCACGTTTTGGATGGAACAGGAAGTCCTGCAGGTAGCCCAGCACGTGACGAGCACGACCGTTAACCATCACTTCCTGCTTACCTTCAGCAAGGTTATCCATCACGGTACGTTCAGGATCCAGCTCAGCACGGTGCTGGTCGAAATACGCGACTTCCAGTTTGGTACCGCAGTGAACGCGACCGCTGTCTGCCTTAATCTGACTCAACATCAGTTTCAGTAACGTCGTTTTACCACAGCCGTTCGGGCCTATCAGTGCAATTTTGTCGCCACGCATAACCTGCGAAGAGAAATTGCTGACCAGTTGTTTACCGGCGATGCTGTAGTTAACGTCTTCCATTTCAAAGACAATCTTGCCGGAGCTTGCAGCTTCAACCACCTGCATTTTGGCGGTGCCCATCACTTCGCGGCGATCGGAACGTTCTTTACGCAGGGCTTTCAGGGCGCGTACGCGGCCTTCGTTACGGGTACGGCGGGCTTTGATACCCTGACGGATCCACACTTCTTCCTGCGCCAGTTTTTTATCGAACTCAGCATTTTGCAGCTCTTCAACGCGCAACGCTTCTTCTTTCGCCAGCAGATACGCTTCGTAATTACCCGGATAGGACACCAGTTTGCCGCGATCAAGATCGACAATGCGGGTCGCCATATTGCGGATGAAAGAACGGTCATGGGAAATGAAGATAATGCTGCCCTGGAATTCTTTCAGGAAATCTTCCAGCCACGCGATACTTTCGATATCCAGGTGGTTCGTCGGTTCGTCGAGCAGCAGAATGTGCGGCGCGCTGACCAGCGCACGTCCCAGCGCCGCTTTACGCAGCCAGCCACCGGACAGGGATTTAAGCTCTGTATCGGCATCCAAACCCAGTTTCAGCAATACTTCGTTGATACGGCTGTCGAGCTGCCACAGGCCCTGATGATCGAGGATTTCCATCACCTGAGCCAGTTTGTTCATATTCTTTTCGCTTGGGTCAGTTTCAACCAGATGCGAAATCGCGTGATACGCTTTCAGGTGTTCAGCCTGCTCGAATACGCCTTCGGAGACGAAATCAAACACCGTACCTTCGACGTTGCGTGGCGGATCCTGTTGCAGACGCGCGACAATCAAATCCTGCTCATACACGATACGGCCGTCATCAAGCGGCACTTCGCGGTTCAGGATTTTCATCAGCGTCGATTTACCGGCGCCGTTACGGCCAACAAGACAGACGCGCTCATTTGGCTCGATGTGTAATTCGGTGTTATCCAACAGCGGCGAGTCACTGAATGACAGCCAGGCACCTGACATACTAATTAACGACATAAACTTTATTTTTCCTCGCCGGCATGGGACAGCAGCCAGCAGTTATGAATCTGACGATTACGGGCGAAATCCTGTGACAGGGTTTGGCTGGTGATTTCTTTCGCGCTCAGCCCCAGCTTGCTCAATCCATCGAGATCCATCTGGAAGCCGCGCTTGTTGTTGGAGAACATAATGGTGCCGTTGCGACGTAAAATGCGTTTCAGATCTTTCATCAGAGCCAGATGATCACGCTGTACGTCAAAACTTTCGGCCATACGTTTAGAGTTGGAGAACGTCGGCGGATCGATAAAGATCACATCGAACTGTTCGTCGCACATCCCGAGATAAGACAGACAATCTGCCTGGATCAGGCGATGCTGACGGCCGGTCAGACCGTTAGCGCGCAGGTTCTTTTCCGCCCATTCCAGATAGGTGCGAGACATATCTACCGTGGTAGTGCTGCGCGCGCCGCCCAGACCTGCATGAACACTGGCGGTGCCGGTGTAAGCAAACAGGTTGAGGAAGTCTTTACCCTTACTCATTTCACCGAGCATTTTACGGGCGATACGGTGGTCAAGGAACAAACCGGTATCAAGATAATCCGTCAGATTGACCCACAGCTTCGCGTTGAATTCTTCAACCAGCAGGAACTCGCCTTTTTGCGCCAGCTTCTCGTACTGACTGGTGCCCTTCTGGCGCTCACGGGTTTTCAGGATCAACTGGCTGGATGAAATATCCAGCACCGACAGGGTGGCATTGATCACGTCAAACAAGCGCTGACGTGCTTTTTGTGCATCCACAGTTTTTGGCGGCGCATATTCCTGCACGACCACTTTGCTGCCGTAGCGGTCAACCGCCACGTTGTAATCCGGCAAATCGGCGTCATACAAGCGGTAGCATTCAATGCCCTGCTGTTTAGCCCATTTTTCCAGTTTTTTGACGTTCTTACGCAGGCGGTTTGCATAATCTTCCGCCATTTGCGTCCCGGCAGCACCGGTCGGGTTTTCAGCCAGCTGGTAGTTTTTCTGCACACATTCCAGCGGACCGTTTTTAGCTTTGAACTGGCGCTCAGCGCGCAATTGCAGGCAGCTCAGCAATTCCGGTGACGCACTGAACAGCGACAACTTCCAGCCACCAAACTTAGTCTTCATGATGCGACCAAGCATGTTGTGCAGCGCAATCAGCGCCGGTTCGCTTTCCAGACGTTCACCGTATGGCGGGTTGCTGATGACCGTACCCACCGGACCTTCCGGCAACGGATTCACCAGTTTACCGACTTCAGCGGCTTCAAAGCTAATCAGCTCCGCCACACCGGCGCGACGGGCGTTGGCACGCGCCATCTCAATGACGCGGCGGTCAATATCAGAACCGAAGAAACGGGACGTGGTTTCCTGCACCGCACGGCGGGTACGAACCTGTGCCTCGGCGGTCAGTTCGCGCCACAGTTCGGCGTCAAATTTGTTCCAGCCGGTAAAGCCCCAGTGCTGGCGATGTAAGCCCGGCGCGCGATCGGCGGCGATCATTGCCGCTTCAATCAGCAAGGTACCGGAACCACACATTGGATCGACCATCGGCGTGCCCGCTTCCCAGCCTGAACGCATCACGATAGCTGCAGCCAGGTTTTCTTTCAGCGGTGCCTGACCGGTCAGATCACGGTAGCCACGCTGATGCAGCCCTTCGCCGCTGAGATCCAGCGCGACGCTGGCGGTATCACGTTGCAGGAAGACGTTTACACGAATATCGGGCTGCTGTTTCGCCACATTCGGACGCTCATCCATTTTGCGGGTAAAGCTGTCGACAATGGCGTCTTTCACTTTCAGCGCGCCGTACTGGCTGTTACGGATTTCGTCATTCAGGCCGCTGAAATGCACGGCAAACGTTTTTTCCACGCCAAAAACGGACGGCCAGTCAATCGCCATCACGCCGAGATAAAGATCCAGATCGCTGTGAACTTTGAATTCGTTCAACGGCAACAGGATGCGCGAAGCCAGACGGCTCCACAATAAGCTACGGTACAGCAGGCGATCGTCACCTTCAAAATGCACCCCTCCCTGCACAACTTTGCAGGCTTGCGCACCCAGCGTTTCCAGTTCGCTTTTTAACAGTTCTTCCAGTCCACGCGCCGTGCTGGCAAACAAAGAGTTCATATCGACATATCACCAAAAATAAAATTGTTGCGCATTATAGCTAATCCCTGCCGCTTGTCATAAAGTCTCTGGTTATTCTTAAGACTTTATACTCTGAGAGGCAGTGTTCAGTGCCCATTCTTTCACGTTTATTTGTTCATCCGGTTAAATCGATGCGCGGCCTGCAAGTTTCGCACTCGCTGGTCACGCCAACAGGGCTGGCTTTCGACCGTCAGTTCATGATAACCGACCCGCAAGGCATGTTTATTACTGCCCGCCAATATCCGAACCTCGTCCTGTTCACCCCGGTTTTGTTACCTGATGGTCTGATGCTGAGTGCGCCGGAAGGCGAAAGTATCAGCGTCAGATTTCGTGATTTCGCAGGCGTTGATTCGCCGACGGAAGTCTGGGGCAATCAGTTTACCTCACTCATCGCGCCGGAACCGGTAAATCGCTGGTTAAGTGGTTATTTAAAACGTGATGTGCAGCTACGCTGGGTCGGTGACGAACCCACCCGCCGGGTGAAAAAGCATCCCGAAGTGCCGCTGTCGTTCGCCGACGGGTTCCCGTACCTGCTGATTAACGAAGCGTCAATGCAGGATTTGCAGCGCCGCTGTCCGGGCGGTGTCAGGGTTGAACAGTTCCGGCCCAATATTGTGGTCAGTGGTGCTGAGGCTTACGCAGAAGACAGCTGGCAGACCATCCGCATCGGAGAAGTCATTTTCGATCTGGTGAAGCCGTGCAGCCGCTGCATTTTTACTACGGTCAGCATCGAAAAAGGCCGTAAGCACCCGCGTGGCGAACCTCTGAAAACGTTGCAAGGTTACCGTACTGCCAGCGATGGCGACGTCGATTTCGGTCAGAACATGATTGCCCGTAACAACGGTGTGATCCGCGCGGGTGACAGCGTTCAGGTGCTGGCGACCAAACCACCCCGCCCTTACAGCGCAGGCGACGTCGTCGAAAATGTCGAAGCGCCAAAAAGTACCGCTCAGGAAGTCCGCATTAATTACCAGGGCACGGAGTTTACCGGCAACAATCAGCAGATTTTGCTCGAACAACTGGAGTTACAGGGATTACGTATCCCCTATTCCTGCCGTGCGGGAATTTGCGGTGCGTGCAGAATGACATTAAAAGAAGGAAATGTTGCGCCACTGAAAGAAAGTGCTGTGGGGAAAGACGGAACGATTCTGTCGTGCAGTTGCATACCGGCAACGGATATCGTGCTCGGCTAAAATATCCCGCAATTACCCAAAATAGTTCGGGTTGCAAAAAGTCGGCAAGAGAAGGGATCCCGATGAGCTTACACAGTTAAGTGATTCGGGCGACTGAGCGCATCCAGCGCATCTGCAACTTGAAATATGAAGGGTAATTTACACTGCCTGATCGTAGACATCGCTGTCGACTCTGAACGCCGCTGGCATTAACCGGTCATGCATCACTTTAATGGCATCACCGAGCACCATACCGCGCCCTGCTACTGTCAGCCGCTCCTGCGCCAGCAGGCACAGGCTGGCGTTATCACCGGATTCTACCACCAGCAATGTCGCCTGTTCGCCACTGTCCATCACCTGCACCTGAGCAAGCTGACCATTCTCTGGCTGGAAAGGACGCATCTGCTGACTAAAATGCCAGCTCTTTGGCATCAGCGGTTTTAAAAAACGGAAAGCGACTAAGGCATTTAAAACTAATTCCGCACGTTGTTCAGCAGCCAGACGAATATGTTTGCACTGTTCTTCATAATCGAAATACAAAGCCGCATCATCGACACAGAATGACATATTTCCAAATGCATCAGGAGTTAACATTTTAGCCGGGAAACGGGAACGAAAAATCATGCCATTGGCGAGATCCAACATAAGCCGATCATGCTCTGCATCGAAGTACCAACGCCAATTATCATCTGGTTTGATTTTCATTTCGTCATCCTGTTTGCCCTCATGCCCTCTGCCTGACTTCATTTCCGGCTAATCTGTGAGAATAGATTTTTTTGCGATGAAGTGATATCAGACAAATCCTGAGCCTGAATTACGGTCAGTGGACAAAATATAGACGAGCCGGGTTGATAAATAAACCCCTGACTCGCCTAAAGGATGAAAAATATTAGATGTGGTTAACAATATCTTTGATTAAACCCGGGCCTTTGAAGATAAAGCCGGAATAGATTTGAATTAATGACGCACCGGCCGCCATTTTTTCACGCGCGGCAGTTAATGAATCGATCCCGCCGACGCCAATAATTGGCAGACGTCCTTGCAATTCATTCGACAACATACGAATAATTTCTGTACTGCGCAGTTGCACCGGACGCCCGCTCAGGCCACCAACCTGCTCACAATAATTCAGCCCCTGAACCAGTTTACGATCGAGCGTGGTATTGGTGGCGATAACGCCGTCCATATTATGACGTACCAGACTGTCCGCTATTTGGATCAATTCTTCTTCAGAAAGATCCGGCGCGATCTTCACGGCAACCGGCACATATTTCTGGTGACGCTGCTGAAGTTCAAGCTGCTTATTCTTGATCGCCGCCAGTAAATCATCCAGCGCCTCACCGTATTGCAGTGAACGTAAGCCAGGGGTATTTGGCGATGAAATATTCACCGCGATATAACCGGCATACGGATATACCTTATCCATACAGGTCAGATAATCGTCAGCGCCGTGCTCAACAGGCGTGTCTTTATTCTTGCCAATATTAATCCCCAGAATGCCGCCAAAATGTGATTTTTTGACATTATTCACCAGATTATCCACGCCATGGTTATTAAAGCCCATGCGGTTAATCAGGCCTTCAGCTTCAACGATGCGGAATAAACGCGGCTTATCATTACCCGCCTGCGCACGCGGTGTCACCGTGCCGACTTCAATAAATCCAAAGCCCATTGCGCCGAGCGCATCAATACATTCGCCGTCTTTATCCAGGCCTGCGGCCAGTCCCAAAGGGTTCTTAAAGGATAATCCCATGCAGTTTACCGGTTTGGTTGGCACTGACTGGCGGATCAGGAATTCAAAAGGGGTGCCGGAAATGCGGCTCAACTGACGAAAGGTTAACTCGTGGGCGCGCTCTGGATCGAGCTGAAACAGTGCTTTCCTGACAAGAGGATAATACATGGAAACTCCTGGATTCCCGGTGGCTAGACGGGGCGGTATTATTGACTAAGCGCGGGACAATTGGAAATGATAACCGGCATATTGGGCAAATAATTGCTTCGCTGCGCAAACGATTACTTTTTAGTTACCTTTAATTCACTTTTCCTTCTTAACCTGTCTCTGCGTCAACACGCCATTTAAAGCGCTTTATGTGATTTGAAACTTTCCATAGCCAAAATTGAGATTTCCGCTCTGCCGCCTTCCCCTGCTAGGTTTACTTCACTTCGTTAATAAAAATGATAGTTCTATAACAGATTGTTATAAGGAATAAGTGAATGCGCGTAATCACACTGGCCGGCAGCCCCCGACAACCATCCCGCTCCTCTTCCCTGCTGGCGCTCAGCCATCAGTGGCTGGCGAGCCGGGGCGTCGAAGTCTTTACCTACAATATTCAGGATTTTTCGGCTGATGATTTGTTATTTGCCAATTTTGCCAGCCCTCAGTTGAAGCAACTGAACGCTGAACTGGCAAGCGCAGATGGCCTGATTGTCGCCACGCCGGTGTACAAGGCGTCTTTTTCAGGTGCGCTGAAAACTCTGCTGGATTTACTGCCCGAGCGCGCTCTCGACCACAAAGTCGTTTTGCCACTGGCGACAGCCGGATCGATCGGCCACATGCTGGCCGTCGATTATGCGCTGAAACCTGTGCTGGCCTCGCTGAAAGCGCAGGAAGTTTTACAGGGTGTTTTCGCCGATGACAGTCTGATCACTGATTATCAGACGTTCCCGGCCAGGCTGGATCCGGCGCTGGAAGAACGTCTGACCGAATCGCTGGAAAACTTCTATCTGGCACTGAGCCGCCGCCGTCCGCAAATTCCGTCTGTCACTTCCCTTTCCGCGCAAGCCCTGCGCGTCTGAAATTAAAAGGAATTAATCATGCCTTCGTCTTTCTCTTTATTACGTCGGTTGCCCGTCGTCGCCGGACTGGTCACCAGCCTGATATTCAGCGCCACAGCGTCATCACAGGAAAAAGATCCTGCGCAATTACGCATCGCTTATCAGAAAGGATCCGTCGGACTGGTGCTGGCCAAATCTCATCAGCTGCTGGAAAAACGTTTCCCGGACACCAAAATCAGCTGGGTGGAATTTCCCGCTGGTCCGCAGATCCTTGAAGCCCTGAACGTCGGCAGTATTGATTTGGGCGGTACCGGCGATTTACCGCCACTGTTTGCACAAGCGGCCGGGGCGGATCTTCTTTATATCGGTTCAGAACCACCGAAACCAAAAGCGGAAGTGATTCTGGTCGACAGTAACAGCCCGATCAAAACCGTGGCAGATCTCAAAGGCCATAAAGTCGCATTCCAGAAAGGCTCCAGTTCACACAACTTATTGCTTCGTGCCCTGCAACAGGCAGGTCTTAAATTCAGTGATATCCAGCCGGTCTATCTGACACCTGCCGACGCGCGCGCCGCGTTTCAGCAGCATGACGTCGATGCCTGGGCTATCTGGGATCCGTACTACTCCGCCGCAGAAGTTCAGGGTGATGTTCGCGTGCTGACCGACGGCTCGACGCTGCATCAGACCGGTTCCTTCTATCTTGCGCCGAAAAAATATACCGAGGCCAATCCTCAGTTCATCAGTCAGGTACTGGATGTGTTAACGCAGGCGAATGCGCTGACCAAAACTGACCGCGAACAAAGTATCAAACTGCTTTCTCAGTCGATGGGATTACCGGAAAAAGTGGTCGCCTCTTATCTGGATCATTTGCCGGATATGCCAATCACTCCGGTCAATGCCGAGACGGAAAAGCGCCAGCAGCAAACCGCCGACCTGTTTTATCAGAACCACATTTTGCCAAAGCCGGTTGAAATCAAAGACCGCATTTGGAAACCGGCTGTACAGGCCAACTGAACCCTAATTTAGCCGCCGCTGAGCGGTCATGAATCAAAAAACTTTGAGAGGAACATACTATGAGTCTGAACGTATTCTGGTTTTTACCCACCCATGGCGATGGTCGTTATTTAGGAACTGAAGAAGGTGCCCGTGTGGTAGACCACGGTTATCTCCAGCAGATTGCTCAGGCCGCGGACCGCTTAGGTTTCGGCGGTGTACTGCTGCCGACCGGCCGTTCATGCGAAGACTCATGGCTCGTCGCGGCTTCTCTGATTTCTGTCACGCAACGCCTGAAATTCCTGGTGGCGCTGCGCCCGGGGATTATCTCCCCGACACTGGCCGCCCGTCAGGCGGCTACACTCGACCGGCTTTCCGGCGGTCGTGCGCTGTTTAATCTGGTGACCGGCGGTGATCCGTCTGAACTGGCAGCGGAAGGTTTACATCTCAACCATAAAGAACGGTATGAAGCTTCAGCAGAATTTACCCGTATCTGGCGCCGCGTACTTGAAGGCGAAACGGTTGATTACGAAGGAAAACATATTCAGGTAAAAGGCGCGAGCCTGATGCATCCGCCGGTTCAGTACCCTCGCCCGCCGCTGTATTTCGGCGGATCTTCCGACGAAGCGCAGGATCTGGCTGCCGAGCAGGTGGAACTGTATCTGACCTGGGGTGAACCTCCGGCGTTAGTGAAAGAGAAAATTGAGCAAGTGCGTGCCAAAGCTGCCGCGAAAGGCCGCACAGTGCGTTTCGGTATTCGTCTGCACGTGATTGTGCGTGAAACCAACGAAGAAGCCTGGCGCGCCGCCGACAAACTGATCGCCAACGTGGATGACGAAACTATTCAGCGCGCACAGGCCGCTTTCGCCAAAACCGATTCCGTCGGTCAGCACCGCATGGCAGCGTTGCACGGCGGCGACCGCAACAAGCTGGAAATCTATCCGAATCTCTGGGCCGGTATCGGTCTGGTGCGTACCGGCGCAGGAACGGCGCTGGTCGGCGATGGCCCGACTGTCGCTGCGCGTATGCAGGAATATGCGGATCTTGGCATAGACACCTTTATTTTCTCCGGTTATCCGCATCTGGAAGAAGCGTACCGCGTCAGTGAATTACTGTTCCCGCATCTGGATCTGGCCAAACAGGAAGATGACAACACTGTGAAGAAAGCCATTTTGCCGCGCGGTGAACTGGTCGCTCATGACTTTGCGAACAAACGCACCGCCAGCCAGCATTAAGGAGAACGCAGATGACAACGACACAACGCTGGCTGAACCGCGTGGCTCCGTGGATTGTGCCGGTGGTACTTATCGGCGGCTGGCAGCTGGCGGTGGAAGCCGGCTGGCTATCCAACCGAATTCTGCCGGCACCGAGCGCCGTGGTGGAAGCCTTCTGGACACTGGCGAAAAGCGGTGACCTGTGGCAAAACCTGAAAATCAGTACCTTCCGCGCGTTGATTGGCTTCGCCATCGGCGGCAGTCTCGGGTTGCTGCTCGGTTTTATCACCGGGCTTTCCCGCTGGGGCGAGCGTCTGCTGGACAGTTCGCTGCAAATGCTGCGTAACATTCCGCATCTCGCGCTGATCCCGCTGGTGATTCTGTGGTTTGGCATTGACGAATCTGCCAAGATTTTCCTGGTGGCACTGGGAACGTTGTTCCCGATTTATCTCAATACTTATCACGGTATTCGCAACATTGACCGCGGCCTGCTTGAGATGTCGCGTAGCTACGGACTTTCAGGTTTCCCGCTGTTTATTCAGGTGGTGTTACCGGGTGCGTTGCCGTCGATAATGGTCGGCGTGCGCTTCGCGCTGGGGTTCATGTGGCTGACGCTGATTGTGGCGGAAACCATATCCGCAAACTCCGGGATTGGTTATCTGGCAATGAACGCCCGCGAGTTTTTACAAACTGACGTCGTGGTTGTCGCCATCGTGCTGTACGCCATTCTTGGCAAACTGGCCGATGTTCTTGCCCGCCTGCTGGAAAGTGTCTGGCTGCGCTGGCACCCTGCTTATCAGAAAAAACAAGGAGATGCCGCATGAGCGCACCCGCACGCATTCCGCAAGGCACGCCGGTGACTCTCTCCGGCATCACGAAAAAATACGGCAACCGCGCCGTGCTGAACGATATTAATCTGCGCATTCCGCCCGGCCAGTTTGTGGCAGTCGTCGGTCGCAGCGGTTGTGGCAAAAGCACCCTGCTGCGTTTACTGGCCGGGCTGGAGAAAACCACGCAGGGCGAGCTGCTCAGCGCCAGCGCCCCGCTGAGTCAGGTACGCGACGACACGCGACTTATGTTTCAGGATGACCGCCTGCTGCCGTGGAAAAAGGTGATTGATAACGTCGGTCTGGGTCTGAAAGGCAAATGGCGTGAAGCCGCACTGGCTGCGCTGGAAGAAGTCGGCCTGGCGGATCGTGCCGATGACTGGCCTTCTGCATTATCCGGCGGGCAGAAACAACGCGTGGCACTGGCACGTGCATTAATCCATCGCCCGCGTCTGTTATTGCTTGATGAACCGCTGGGCGCGCTGGATGCCCTGACGCGCATCGAGATGCAAAGTCTGATCGAACGTTTGTGGCAGCAGCACGATTTCACGGTTCTGCTGGTGACGCATGATGTCAGCGAAGCCGTGACCGTGGCTGACCGGGTGATCCTGATAGATCAGGGACAGATTGGTATGGATTTGACGGTTGACCTGCCGCGTCCGCGCCGTAAAGGTTCTGCGCGACTGGCGGAGCTGGAAGCTGAAGTGCTGGAACGTGTACTGACGCCGCAGCCGTTGCAAAATGTGGCTCAGGAAGCGAAGCGCGCACAAAACTGATTTCCACTTTTAGTGATTTAAAACGTAAAAAGGGCGATGTCTCCATCGCCCTTTTTTATTGCCGCTAGTTGCTGTTACAAGCGATTACGCCTCTAACGCTTTGGTAATTTTCTCGAACAAATCACCGGACAGATTTTCCAGCCCTTTCAGCTGTTCCAGCGCCTGACGCATCAGCGTCTGACGGTTCTGGTCATAGCGTTTCAGGCGGATCAGCGGCTCAATCATGCGCGCTGCAACCTGCGGGTTACGGGTGTTGAGATCTGTCAGCATTTCAGTCAGGAACTGATAACCGCTGCCGTCTGCCGCGTGGAATGCAGAAGGATTGGCAGAGGCAAATGCACCGACTAATGAACGGACGCGGTTCGGGTTGCCCATGCTGAATGAACGGTGGTTCAGCAGTGAACGGACTTTCTGCAACACATCGGCTGCCGGGCTGGTCGCCTGCTGGATAAACCATTTATCCATGACCAGACCGTCGTGATGCCATCGTTCGTCATAGGCCGCCATCAGCGATTCACGGCAAGGCAGCTGCGCGGAAACCGCCGCAGACATCGCTGCCAGAGAATCCGTCATGTTATCTGCCTGTTCAAATTGCGCCTTAACAAGCTGATCGGCCAGCGTCACATCGGCAAAAGCCAGATAATGCAGGCAGGTGTTACGCAGCGAGCGTTTGCCGATATCTTCATGCACTACACGGTACGCTGGCAGACGGTTAGCGTTGTAAACCGCCAGGAATTCATCGGCCATTTCGGTCGCCAGACAACGGGTAATCGCATCGTGAACGGCACTGATCGCTTCCGGATCGATAATTTCGAACAGTTCAGCGATTTCGTTCTCAGATGGCAGAGTCAGGATCTGCGCCGCCAGTGCCGGATCGATATTCTCATCCAGCAATACCGCCCGGAACGCATCCGCCACATGCAGCGGCAGAGACAACGGTTGTTTCTGCTGATGACGCGCCACGTTCAGCTTGATGTAAATTGCCAGCAAACTTTGCGCCGCATCCCAGCGGGCGAAATCGTTACGCGCGTATTTCATCAGGAAAGTCAGCTGATGATCGCCCCATGTGTAATCGAGTTTCACCGGTGCGGAGAATTCACGTAATAAAGAAGGCACCGGCTGATATTCCACTTCGTCAAACACGAACGTTTGCTCAGCTTCGGTCACGTTCAGCACGTTGCTGACTGTCTGACCGTTTTGTTTCAGCGCAATCACGTTGCCCTGCGGGTCATACAGTTCGATATCCAGCGGAATGTGAAGTGGCAGCTTTTCAGTCTGATCAGGCGTCGCCGGTGTTTTCTGGCTGACAGTCAGAGTGTATTGCTGTTTTTCCACATCATAGTCGTCGCGCACGGTCAGCACCGGCGTACCGGACTGGCTGTACCAGCGACGGAACAGTGACAGATCCACGTTTGACGCGTCTTCCATCGCCTGCACAAAGTCGTCACAGGTCGCGGCGCTGCCGTCATGACGCTCAAAGTACAATTGCATCCCGGCCTGGAATTTCTCTTCGCCGAGCAAAGTGTGCAGCATACGGATGACTTCTGAACCTTTCTCATACACCGTCAGGGTGTAGAAGTTGTTCATCTCAATGACTTTTTCCGGACGGATCGGGTGCGCCATCGGGCTGGCATCTTCAGAGAACTGTGCGCCACGCATCACGCGGACGTTATCGATACGGTTAACTGAACGCGATCCCAGATCAGAACTAAATTCCTGATCACGGAAAACGGTCAGGCCTTCTTTCAGGCTCAGCTGGAACCAGTCGCGGCAGGTCACGCGGTTACCGGTCCAGTTATGGAAGTATTCGTGGCCGATCACCGCTTCGATACCAAGATAATCTTTGTCCGTGGCAGTTTCGGCTTTCGCCAGCACGTATTTGGAGTTAAAGACGTTAAGGCCTTTGTTTTCCATCGCGCCCATGTTGAAGAAATCAACGGCAACGATCATAAAGATGTCGAGGTCGTATTCCAGATTGAAACGGGTTTCGTCCCATTTCATGGATTGCTTGAGGGATTCCATCGCCCAGCCGGCGCGATCCAGATTGCCGCGATCGACGAACAGTTCCAGCGCCACATCACGACCTGAGCGGGTTTTGAAGGAATCACGCAGGACATCGAAATCACCGGCGACCAGCGCAAACAGGTAGCAAGGTTTCGGGAACGGGTCTTCCCATTTGATCCAGTGCTTACCGCCTTCCAGTTCACCCTGATCAATACGGTTACCGTTGGACAGCAAATAAGGATAACGGGCTTTGTCCGCCACGATGCGGGTGGTGAAACGCGCCAGAACGTCCGGGCGATCCAGATAATAGGTAATGTGGCGGAAACCTTCAGCTTCGCACTGGGTACACAGCGCTTCACCGGAAAGGTACAGCCCTTCCAGTGCGGTATTTTTCGCCGGATGAATTTCGTTAACAATCGCCAGTTCAAACGCTTCCGGCAGGCCGGTAACTTCCAGCACACCTTCTTTTAACTGATATTTCGGCCAGTCCTGACCGTTAATTTTCAGGCTGATCAGCGTCAGATCTTCACCATTGAGCACCAGCGGCGCGCCTTCGGCACCCTGTCGTTTAATCTGACTGACAGCAGTCACGATGGTTTTCTGTGCATCAAGCTCAAAATTAAGGTCGATATCCGTGATGGTATAGTCCGGCGCACGATAGTCATGGCGGAACTTGGCTTGTGGCAGTTGAGTCATAAAAAACCTTTTGGCGTTTTCATTGTTTATGGTGATGACGATTCATGGCATCAAAGCGGGTGCTTTTCATCAGCAAATCGCTGCGCAGAGCCCTGCCGGCCTTCATACTTTTCTCTCTAAACTCTAACACAGGCATCAGAAAATCCCAGATTGTTGCCAGTTTGTGAGTGCGTATGCGCACCTTTCAACCAAAACACAGAAATTTGTCTTAAAGCGCCTTTTGGCGGTCAAAAGTGGAAGTCCGATCTGCATCACATTCTGAACCGATAAAACTGTACTTTTCACAATGTGTTTTTGCGCAGTTTTTTATGCTCTATTTTCTTATTCGTTACAAAAATTCAATATTTAAATCCGACCGGGAGTCATTAGCATGATCATTAATACGATGAATCACTAAGGCTAATAATAAAATGAGTGACACCTGCGCCCCCGGCATGGGGATACATAAACAAAAAACATTAAATAACAAGACATTATCAGCCCGCATTGACGCACTCCCTGCCTCCGCAGGACTCTGGCGCTTCATCATATTGCTGTCACTGGGTGGATTCTTCGAACTCTACGACCTTTTCGAAACCGGATACATTAGTTCAGGTTTACTGGCAGAGAACATATTTCATATCGGCACGGCGGGAGTATTTGGCATATCCGATCAGGCAGCCTTCGCTTCTTCCACATTTTTAGGTCTTTTTTTTGGCGCGAGTCTTCTGGCACCCAATGCTGACCGCTTCGGCCGACGCATGACATTCATGTTTGCGCTGGCGTGGTACGGCTGTTTTTCGCTGCTGATGTCGTTCCAGAACAGCGCTGAAGGCATCATTCTTTGTCGTTTTCTGGTCGGTGTTGGCCTGGGCCTTGAGCTGGTGACTATCGATACGTATCTCACCGAATGGGTGCCGAGTCATATGCGCAGCCGCGCTTTTGCTTTCGCCTTCTTTATTCAGTTTCTTTCTGTACCGGCTGTCGCACTAATGTCATGGTGGCTGGTACCGCAAACCTTTTTCGGGCTGACAGGCTGGCGTTACGTGGTGATCGCGGGTGCGTTGTGTTCGCTGGTTGTGTGGATTGTGCGTAAAAACCTGCCGGAGTCCGCCCGCTGGCTGGCGCAACAGGGACGTCACGAAGACGCACATAATGTCGTGAGCGCGATGGAAAAACGCTGCGGCGTAAGCAATAGTCCGGCGTACATCGCTGAAGAAAGCCACGCTGTATTGCCGCGAAAAGGCACGTTCAGGGAAATCTGGTCACCTGAATACCGCAAACGGACGCTCATGCTGACCGTCATGAACTTTTTCCAGGCCATTGGTTTCTTCGGCTTTGGCAACTGGCTGCCCGCCCTGCTTTCCGGCAAAGGCACGACCGTCACCCACAGTTTGCTGTACGCCTTCTTTATCACGCTGGCGTATCCTCTCGGCTCACTTATTTGCAGCCGATATGCGGATAAAATTGAAAACAAATGGCAAATTGTTCTCTCGTCATTAATGACAGTGGTTTTCGGCACCTTATTCGCTCTGCAGACCCATCCGGTGATGCTGCTGATTTGCGGCTTCCTAATCACTTATTCCAATGCCTGGCTGACCTTTAGCTATCACGCTTATCAGACAGAAGTATTCCCGACGCATATCCGGGCTCGCGCCGTTGGCTTTTGTTATTCATTCAGCCGCCTGTCGACCGTCTTCAGCAGCATCTTGATCGGCCTGATCCTGCAATATGCCGGAACGCAGGGCGTAATTGCGTTCATCGTCGTCAGCATGATCATTGTGATGCTGGTAATCGGCATTTTCGGACCTAAAACGCGGGGCATTAATTTAGAAAACATCTGATCGTTTACTATCGTGAACAAACGAAGCGGAATACACACACAAAAATCGGGGTTAAAACGCCCCGATTTTTCTTTTTTGAATGTCAGGTAGATTAAATTTATGTAATCAATTTGTGCTTTTTTTAAACCGTAAAATCGCCTGTTTGCCCATATTCTCTATGTTTAAGCACAATTAAGCCTCGACCACCCGCAGACAATTATGATGTGATGAGGGTTCTTTGACAGGATAATACGGTATACTTCACAGACTTTGCTGTTTTATCCAGAACGTTTTTTTTACGGAACGGTTGTTTGTGTTCAAACACTCAGTTTCTGACGAGGATGCTGTAAGCGCGCTATGACTCCATACGCCTCCCCGATTTTGACTTCGCTGTTAGATACCGATGCCTACAAGCTTCATATGCAGCAAGCGGTTTACCATCGCTATCGCAATATTAGCGTGGTAGCCGAGTTCCGTTGCCGCGGCGATGAACTGCTGGGTGAATATGCCAGCGAGATTCGTGAGCAAATCCAGATGATGAGCCAGCTGGCCCTCACAAATGATGAGTTCACTTATCTCTCCGGCCTGCCCTTCTTTAAACACGACTATCTGAACTGGCTGAAGGCGTTCCGCTACAATCCAGAACACGTCACCGTTTCCGATCGCAACGGGCATTTGCACGTGCGTATTGAAGGGCCGTGGCGTGAAGTGATCATGTGGGAAGTGCCGCTGCTGGCGGTGATCAGCGAAGTGGTGCATCGTCACCGTTCGCCGCAAGTCACCGCGCAAATGGCCGTAGATCAGTTGCGTAAAAATCTTGCCAGTTTTAAAGAACAGGCCGCAGATATCGACCTCTCTGCCTTCCGTCTGATGGATTTCGGCACACGCCGTCGTTTCTCGGGCGAAGTTCAGGAAGCCATTGTCAGTACGCTAAAAAATGAATTCCCTTATCTGGTCGGCACCAGCAATTACGATGTAGCACATAAATTGCAGCTGACACCGGTCGGGACTCAGGCTCATGAATGGTTCCAGGCGCATCAGCAAATCAGTCCGGTTCTGGCAAACAGCCAGCGTGCTGCGTTACAGGCCTGGCTGGATGAATATCCTGACCAGCTTGGCATTGCACTGACCGACTGCATTACGATGGATGCTTTCCTGCGTGATTTCGGCAGCAAATTCGCCAATGCCTATCAGGGGCTACGCCATGACTCCGGCGATCCGTTTGAATGGGGCGAAAAAGCCATTGCGCACTATCAGGCGCTGGGAATCGATCCGATGACCAAAACGCTGGTATTTTCCGATAACCTGGATCTGGATAAAGCGCTGCATCTTTATCGCCATTTCCATCAGCGTATCAATCTGGTGTTTGGGATTGGTACGCGTCTGACTTGTAATATTCCCGGCGTTAAGCCTCTGAATATTGTAATTAAATTGGTTCAGTGCGACGGTAAACCGGTCGCCAAGTTGTCTGACAGTCCGGGCAAAACCATTTGTCAGGACAAAGCCTTCGTGAAAGCGCTTCGGAAAGCCTTTGATTTACCGCTGGTTAAAAAAGCATCCTGAGTGTCAGTAAAGCGCCGGAAGTCACTCCGGCGCTTTATCGGAATTTTCTTTCCCAACTTTCTTTCCTTACTTTCTTTCCTTTATATAGATGCAATTTCATTCCGCTCGGCTTTTATTCGTTGTATCAATATTTCGTGTTATTCCTGTCAATTGTCCCTTAATTCTTCTTCACCAACGGTGATTTCTGCTTGTGTCCTGAGAAAGGCTAAGTAACATAGCAAAATCCCTTTTTACAGGGTGTCCAATATTTCTTAGCCAACATATATAAAGAAAGAGAGAAATCTATGAGCGTTGTGCCTGTAGTCGACGTACTGCAAGGCCGTGCTGCGGTTGACAGTGAAGTCACCGTACGCGGTTGGGTACGTACCCGGAGAGATTCTAAAGCTGGTATCTCATTCGTCGCCGTTTATGACGGCTCCTGCTTTAATCCTTTACAGGCCGTCATCAATAATTCTCTGCCCAATTATCAGGAAGACGTCCTGCGTCTGACGACGGGTTGTTCAGTAGAAGTGACCGGTACTGTTGTCGCATCTCCTGGCGAAGGCCAGAGTTTCGAACTGCAGGCAACCGCTGTTAAAGTTGTTGGCTGGGTGGATGACCCTGATACCTACCCGATGGCGGCAAAACGCCACAGTATCGAATACCTGCGTGAGGTGGCTCACCTTCGCCCGCGCACCAACCTGATTGGCGCCGTTGCCCGTGTGCGCAACACCCTGTCTCAGGCGATTCACCGTTTCTATCATGAAAACGGCTACTTCTGGGTGTCCACTCCGCTGATCACTGCTTCCGATACCGAAGGTGCAGGTGAAATGTTCCGCGTTTCTACGTTGGATCTGCAAAACCTGCCGCGTACCGACAAAGGCGAAATCGACTTCAGCGAAGACTTTTTCGGTAAAGAAGCGTTCCTTACCGTTTCCGGTCAGCTTAACGGTGAAACCTATGCATGTGCGCTGTCCAAGGTTTATACCTTCGGCCCGACCTTCCGCGCAGAAAACTCAAATACCAGCCGTCACCTTGCTGAGTTCTGGATGGTTGAACCGGAAGTGGCTTTTGCTACGCTGGATGACATCGCGTCACTGGCTGAAAACATGCTTAAATATGTTTTCAAAGCCGTTTTAGACGAACGTGCAGACGATATGGCCTTTTTTGCCGATCGCGTAGACAAAGATGCTGTTGCGCGCCTTGAGCGATTTGTAACATCCGATTTCGCGCAAGTGGATTACACCGATGCTGTAGAAATCCTAATTAATTGTGGCCAGAAATTTGAAAACCCGGTTTCCTGGGGTGTTGATCTTTCTTCTGAACACGAACGTTACCTGGCTGAGCAGCATTTCAAAGCGCCTGTTGTGGTCAAAAACTACCCTAAAGATATCAAAGCCTTCTACATGCGTATGAATGATGATGGCAAAACTGTTGCCGCAATGGACGTTCTTGCGCCAGGTATTGGTGAGATTATCGGGGGTTCTCAGCGTGAAGAACGTCTGGATGTATTGGACGCGCGAATGGCTGAAATGGGTCTGAATAAAGAAGATTATTGGTGGTATCGCGATCTTCGCCGTTACGGCACTGTCCCGCATTCCGGCTTCGGGTTAGGTTTTGAACGTTTAGTTGCTTATGTGACCGGTGTTCAAAACGTTCGTGACGTGATCCCGTTCCCACGTACACCACGTAGTGCAACCTTCTAATTAATTAAACTATTTCTAATTAACAAAATAGTTACAAAACTAAGGCCAGCAATGCTGGCCTTAGTCATTTTGAAAGATAGATCCCTGTCACAAAGTTCCGTAAAATACACATTTTGTAATACATTTTTTCTGACTGAAACATATTTAGTAATTTAGTAGCATTTTCGCTATGGATTAAGCTTACTTCGGATGGAATAGTGCGTTCAGACACAGGAGACACCAAACTTTCACGAATAGTTCCGTAAAGAATTGTTTAAGGCAGTGGCAGGTGTCCAAATAAAACCAATGAGGGTAATAATAATGATGAAGCGCAATATTCTTGCAGTGGTAATCCCTGCTCTGTTAGTTGCTGGTGCAGCTAACGCAGCTGAGATCTATAACAAAGACGGCAACAAACTGGATCTGTACGGTAAAGTTGACGCGCGTCACACCTTCTCTGACAACGCTGGCGACGATGGCGACCAGACCTATGTCCGTTTCGGCTTCAAAGGCGAAACTCAAATTACTGACCAACTGACCGGTTACGGCCAGTGGGAATACAACGTTCAGGCTAACCACGCAGAAAGCGCTGGCGACGAAGGCAACAAAACTCGTCTGGGCTTCGCTGGTCTGAAATTTGGCGATGCAGGTTCTTTCGACTACGGTCGTAACTACGGCGTAATCTACGACGTAATGTCCTACACCGACCAATTGCCAATCTTTGGCGATGACACCATGTACCAGAACAACGACAACTTCATGGTTGGTCGTGGTAATGGCATGGCAACTTACCGTAACAGCAACTTCTTCGGTCTGGTTGATGGCCTGAGCTTCGCTGTACAGTACCAGGGTAAAAACGACGAA
The DNA here is from genome assembly GCF_050606005.1 of Rahnella sp. PAMC25617. Classification (NCBI taxonomy): domain Bacteria; kingdom Pseudomonadati; phylum Pseudomonadota; class Gammaproteobacteria; order Enterobacterales; family Yersiniaceae; genus Rahnella; species Rahnella sp. PAMC25617. Next base: position 181,220 of record NZ_JBOCUM010000012.1, on the reverse strand, counting down.
GGTCGTGACGATCGTGGCGCAGTTGATTCCAATGGCGACGGCTGGGGTACTTCTGCCGCTTATGCTATCGGCGACTCCGGTGTTAGCCTGACAGGTGCTTACTTCTCTTCTAACCGTACCTCTCTGCAGAAGCGTGACGGTGCTGGTGATAAAGCTGACGCATACGCATTCGGCGCGAAATATGACGCTAACAACCTGTACCTGGCGACCTTCTACGGTGAATCACGTAACACCACTGATTACGGCAACCCGGGCTCTATTGCTAACAAAACTCAGAACTTCGAAGTTGTTGCTCAGTACCAGTTCGATTTCGGTCTGCGCCCATCTATCGCCTACCTGCAGTCTAAAGGTAAGGACCTGAACGGCTTCACCAAAAACGATTCAACCTACGGCGGCGGCGATGCTGACCTGGTTAAATACGTAGAAGTAGGTACTTACTACTACTTCAACAAAAACATGTCTACCTATGTTGACTACAAAATCAACCTGCTGGACGACAACAGCTACACCAAAGCATCCGGCCGTAGCACAGACGACGTCGTTGGTGTTGGTCTGCAATACCAGTTCTAATATCGCTTAACGATGCGCTTTCGGGCGCATCAAAGTGGATATCAAGGCAGAGCTTCGGCTCTGCCTTTTGCATTTAAACAATTCAAAAAACGAACTTTGCTACCCTCTTCCATAAAAAATTTTAATCTCACACGCCTTCTCACAACTCTGCTTTCTTTTTGCCGCAAACGGTTGGCAAACGACAGCGCTGGCGGTACCCTGATGCCCTCTTTCGTCATATCAGGCTATGGAATTTTCCGACATGTTTGAAAAAATCACTGCAGCACCTGCTGACCCTATTCTGGGTCTTACCGATCTTTTCCGCGCTGATGACCGCTCGAATAAAATCAATCTTGGGATTGGTGTTTATAAAGATGAAACGGGTAAAACGCCGGTTTTGGCCAGCGTGAAGAAAGCCGAACAGTTTCTGTTGGAAAATGAAACAACGAAAACCTATCTCAGCATCGACGGATTACCTGATTTTGCACATTGCACGCAGGAACTGCTGTTCGGTAAAGACAGCGCAGTGATTGCAGACAAGCGAGCGCGCACGGCACAAACGCCTGGCGGTACCGGTGCCCTGCGCATTGCGGCAGATTTTATTGCGACACAAACCAGCGCCAAGCGCGTGTGGGTCAGCAATCCAAGCTGGCCGAACCATAAAGGCGTATTTTCCGCTTCAGGCCTGGAAGTTGCAGAGTACAACTATTACGACGCAGCCAATCACAGTCTTGATTTCGACGGCATGCTGAAAAGCCTGAGCGAAGCGAAAGCCGGTGACGTAGTGTTGTTCCACGGTTGCTGCCACAACCCGACGGGTATCGACCCGACTGAAGAACAATGGGCGAAGCTGGCTGAATTGTCTGTGGCAAACGGCTGGTTACCGCTGTTCGATTTTGCTTATCAGGGTTTTGCTAAGGGTCTGCAAGAAGATGCCGCGGGTCTGCGCCTGTTTGTCGCCAGCCATAAAGAGTTACTGGTCGCCAGTTCTTACTCGAAAAACTTCGGCCTGTATAATGAACGTGTCGGCGCCTGTACGTTAGTCGCCACTGACGCTGAAACCGCCGATCGCGCGTTCAGTCAGATGAAATCGGTTATCCGTGCAAACTACTCTAACCCGCCAGCACACGGCGCAGCGGTTGTAGCTACCATTCTGGGTAACGAAGCCTTGCGCACGCTGTGGGAGCAGGAACTGAGCGATATGCGTCAGCGTATCCACCGTATGCGTCAGTTGTTTGTCAGCACCTTGCAGGAAAAAGGGGCGCAGCAGGATTTCAGCTTTATTATCAATCAGAACGGGATGTTCTCTTTCAGCGGCCTGACCAAAGATCAGGTATTGCGTTTACGTGATGAATTTGGTGTATACGCGGTGAATTCAGGACGTATCAACGTTGCGGGTATCACACTCGACAATATGGCACCACTGTGTGAAGCCATCGTCGCCGTACTGTAATCGTTAAGCACTGCTTCTCGATTAAAAAAGCCCGTCAGGACACTGACGGGCTTTTTGTATTCAGGCAATCAATAATCACCAGACCGGCATTTCATCCTGCAGGAAAGGATTGTTTTTACGCTCGTAACCAAAGTCAGACATCGGGCCATGACCTGGAATAAAGACCATGTCATCACCCAGAGGCAACAGCTTGGTTTTAATCGAGTGGATCAGCGCCTGATGATCACCGCGCGGGAAATCACTTCGCCCTACGCCGCCTTTGAAAATCACGTCACCGGAAACGGCAATACGCGCTTCATCATTGATGAAAACAATATGCCCCGGCGTATGACCCGGGCAATGTAATACGGATAAGATTTCTTCGCCCACGCTCACAGTGTCACCTTCTTCGAGCCAGGTATCAGGCGTCAGCGGGTCACAATGGTCAAGGCCAAACATCTGGCTCTGCGTCGGCAAAGCATCAAGCAGGAACTGATCTTCCTTCTGCGGTCCGATAACAGGCACCTGATAATGTGCAGCCAGTTCAGCGGCGGCACCTACGTGATCGAGATGACCGTGCGTGAGCAAAATTTGAGTAACCAGAACGCCTTTGGCAGACACTTCCTGAATAATACGTGCGGCTTCACCGCCGGGATCGACAATGGCGGCCTGATTAGTCTTTGTACACCAAATCAGAGAGCAGTTCTGGCTGAAGGCCGTGACGGTAATAAGATGGATTTTCATAGGGCTCCACAAAATGGCCTGCACATCGGCAGGCCATTAATTACACACATCACCAGGTCCGTGCGGGGCCGGTATCGATGTGCACAAAGTTACTTCGTGGATAATATCCTACACCACCCATCCGCATTTTTAACGCTGCTTTGCGGATATTGCTCAATTCGATTCCCTGAATATGGAAATCCATCGCCTGTCCGAGCGTGTGGTAACTGTGTTTTGCTACGCCGCTTCCTGGTTCACGCATGCTGTTATTAGTCGCCAGAGAGCGATAGCCGGAAATAAGCTGAACAGGTTTATTGGTGCCGCCGAGCATAACTTGCAGACGATAAAGATGATCGAATAAGGCGGGATCGATAGCTTTAACCTTTTCCGCCCGATAGTCTCTGAACAGATGATTCAATCGAGCCAACTCATCCTTGTTGTAACGCTTTCCATCAAAAAACTCTGTTTTGAGGGTTTCGCCGGTATTTAAGTTATTAACGACTAAAATACGCGGACGAGGAGTGGAAAGAGTAGCGAATGCACGACCCGGAAGGAATGCAATCCCCATAGCGGCACTGCCCAGTGCCAGCCATTTACGGCGATGTTTGTCGATTTCATTCATGAACAGTTTACTATCCGATAAGAGAGTCAAAAAGAAGTGCGATTTTTGCACCGTTTCGAACCTTAACCGCCAAATATCAGCGAGTCAAGCGACCCTGAAACGCAAAACGAGCGTGCCAGTGGCTCACGCTCGTTGTATGGCCAAATACTCTGACCCTTATCAGATTAGTTTTACTGCATTTATTGAAGCAAAATTTCTGCCTGAGGCAAAATTTGTGCTCCGGATCTCACTGTGGAATCATAATTGTAAATATCTGTGCGGAACTGCGGTTTACCATCATCTGCAACCCACGCCGTCAGATAAAACAGTTTTACCGGTATGTGATGTCGTATTGCCACGTAAGTGGTGTTACCGCCCTGCAATGCAGATGAGATACGGGTGTCATTCCAGCCGGCATCCTGTAACAACATATTCGCCAGTTCAGACGCTTTATTGACCCTCACGCACCCTGAACTCAGCGCACGAATGTCTTTGCTGAACAGGTTATGATTTGGCGTGTCATGCAGATAAATTGCATCAGAACTCGGCATATTAAATTTATACCGGCCAAGCGAGTTGCTGACTCCAGGAGCCTGACGGATACGGTAAGGGAAGTGATTAGGGGACACCATTGCCCAGTCGATCATGGAAGGATCGATGACTTCCGCGTCATTGCTCCAGCCTGACAATACCTGATAACCATGCTGCTGGAAGTAGCCCGGATTGTTCATGGCTTTCGGCACAATATCTTCACGCACTAATGTGGTCGGCACATTCCACGGTGGATTCACTACCACATTATTGAGCGCACTGCTCATCAGAGGCGTTTTCCGGCTTGGACGCCCGACAATCACCCGCGACGACAGCACCTCACTGCCGTTAAGGTAATAGGTAAGCTGATAGTTTGGAATGTTGACCATAATTCCGGTATTCACATTCCCTGGCAGAATTCGCAAACGCTGAATATTCAGCGCCAGTAAAGTGGCTCTCAGCTGTGGTGAAGCATTCAGCCACTGGCGCGTACGCCCGCCGATAATCCCATCCGCCTCAAGTCCCTGCCATTTCTGAAAACGTTTTACTGCTTCCACTAAATCTGGCGTGTACTGATTATTCGCAACAGCTACAGAAGCAGCCGGTGCCGGCGTTTCAGTGGACTGAACCGAAGGCAGAACATCCTGGACCGACGTCGCAGAAGGACTCACCGCTGGGGTGGCTGGCTGCGCTTTGTCTGCGGTTTCATCCACAGACAAATCATCATTCGCCGCGCTCCCCGGCGTATTCGGGGCTATGGTTTCATCCGTCGGTTTAGGCGCACTGGTTTCCTGCGGCGAGGCCACCATCATGCCCGTTCGGGTGAGGATCTCACGCAGCGCCGGAACATCATCACTGATTTGATCAGGTCGCAAGCTTGCTGAACCGCGCATCGCAGGCCACGGACGGTTGTCCGCCAGCATCGTTTTCAACGCGTCATGCATTTTGGCGTAATAAGGGTGCTGTGGCGTCAGAGTCGACATATAGTGCGCGGTATCACCCTGGCGCACCGCCAGTTGCCACTGATTAATCACTGTCAGCGAAGGTGTGGTCATCTTGTACGGCGTCGTACCGTAAAGCCACTTATCCCCGTTGGCTTCCACGCTGCTGGTAAACTGCAGATAGCCCAGCATCGCATCAGAAAGCACAACGTCGCGTGCCATACCGGTCACCTCCGGGTCAGTCAGCCATTTCACCCATTGGGTAAACTGCGGCTGAATACCGGAAATAGCCAGCTCAGCTAACTGCTGCTGGAATATTTGTATCGTTTCACGATCTTTCCACATCGGCTGCATATGGTTAGCGGCGTAAAGCGACGAGAGAGATGACAGATAGAGAGGCCGGATGCCTCTTGGCATCAATTCTGCCTGCAGCTGGCTCATGCTTTGCACGCTGGATAACGTGGTCTTTCCGACCGGCATAGTGGGAACTGCCGCCCAGGCAGCAAACCACGGAGACAGACCACTCGCCAGCAAACAGCTGGCGACTAAAAACTTGAGAGACCTTTGATTCATTAACATCTTCCCTTGCCTCCCGGTAAAGTGCCCAATTCATTCCCCAAAATTAAGCCAGCAATGTCTGGTTTAAGTATATAAACAGAATTCTTTTTTTGCGCGGTGGCTCAATGAAATGCAGTCCGCGTGTACCTGAAGACTCTAAGCCAGCCGTCAGACGAAATAAAGGTTTCATTGGGTACTTTCCATTCAATGACAATCCATCAGCTCAGATTTCATCCAGTGATTGAGATTATCTTTATCCTCTGATTAATCAGGGAAGAAATTTTCATAGAAATTTTATATAAATTAATCAATTAGCGCTAAGGCAAAAAAAAAGCCCCGACATAAGCCGGGGCATGATCATATTCTGAAAATAATCAGGAAACGTCAGCTTCCGTATTGGCCAGTGCAGGAAGTTCTGCGGCAAAACCGCGTAAACCCACCACATGCACATGTTCATTATTGCCAAATACTTTTCGCACCAGTTTATACGTCGTCCCTTTTTCCGGGCTGATGTTTTCTGGCGCAGCGATAATCAGCTGCATTTCGAGACGGTCGCAAAGCTCGAACAGCGTGGCGATGGATTTCGCATCCAGACGCGCGGCTTCATCAAGGAACAGCAGACGACATGGCGAAATATCTTTGCCACGCATACGGCTCGACTCATCTTCCCAGCTCTGAACCACCATCACCAGAATCGACATACCGGTACCGATCGCTTCACCGGTCGACAGCGCGCCACTTTCCGCACGCAGCCAGCCGTCTGAACCACGGTTAACTTCCACTTCCATTTCCAGGTAGTTGCGGTAATCCAGAAGTTCTTCGCCGATGGTTTGTGGCGTACGCTGACCCATATCAATCTGCGGATTCAGACGCTGATACAGTTTGGCCAGCGCTTCCGAGAAGGTCAGACGATTACTGCTGAACAGATCCTGATGCTGTTCCTGCTGTTCAGAAAGAACATCCAGCAGTCCCGCATGTGCTTCACGCACGTTCACGTTCAGACGCACACTTTTTACCTGACCAAACGCCACGGCCTGCAGCCCCTGGTTGAGCTGACGGATACGGTTCTGCTCGCGCTGAATGGTTTTGCGGATGATGTTCGCCACACTTTTAGAACTGATGGCCAGTTGCTGTTCGCGGGCGGTCAGTTCTTCAGTCAGACGTCCCAGCTCGATTTCCATCTGTTCGATGGCTTCGACCGGATCGTCGGTGCGGATAATATCCTGACGAATACGTTCACGCAGATGCTGATACACGGCAATGTAGAACTGGATTTTGCGTTCCGGACGTTTCGGATCTTCTGAAAGACGCAGCACATCGCGCAGATGTTCGTTATCAGACACCGCCAGACGTAGCGCACCCAATGCTTTATCCGACATCGAACGCAGTTCGTCGCCATCCATGTAAGCCAGCTCACGACGGTGCAGACGACGCTCAACGCCGTTATCTTTCACCAGACGCATGACCGCACACCAGCCCGCTTTCGAGGACACCACCTGCTCACGGCTCTGGTGGTAATCGCGCTCAAGCTTACGCAGCTTTTTCTGCAGATTGTCCATTTCTGCTTCGCAGAAGGTGATCTGTTTTTCCAGCTGGTTGCAACGGGCACGGTTAGTGCTCAATGCAGTATGCAGCTCATCACGACGGGTTTTGGCTCGTGCTTCGGCATTCGGATCGGCCTGAACGCCGATATCCTGCAATTCCTGGCTCAGCTCTTTGAGCATATCGCGTTTGGCATCGAAGGAACTTTTCAGCGAGGCCAGAACCTGACTGTACTGAGTCAGCTGAGTCTGATGCTGACGCATCTGCTCGCGGGCACGCGTACGTTCCGCTTCCGCATGTTCCAGACGCTGACGTAGTTTGTCGTTCAGGTCGCTGTTTTCATTCAGCATGCCGGCAGAATCGGTGTAGCTGAAGTGCGCACGACGCTGAACGACTTCGGTCAGCGCAAAGGCCTGCTGCTTCGCCAGACGCTGTGAATGCTGCGCCTGTGCGTAATCTTCTTTCAGTTGCTCATGCTGTTCCGGGTCACTTTGCAGCACTGACACCAGCGGTTCCAGCTTAGCCAGCGAAACACCATGTTGCTGAATGAAACGGGCAGCATCCTGCGCCTCTTCCATTTCTTCGCGGATTTCTTCCACACGGTCGATCAGCGTTTCATCGCACAGTAAGCCTACGCGCGGCTGCAATTTATTGAGCATACCGATAGCGTCTTTCGCCTGCTCGTATTGCTGACGCTGTTGCTGATTCTGGCCTTCATGTGCATTGATGGCACGTTCCAGTTCGCCACGACGTCCGCTCAGGGTGCGGATTTCTGCTTCCGGATCGGCATCAAACGCAACGGCCAGATGGCTGCCGATGAAACGGCTGAATGCCTGATGCGCACGCTGGATTTTCTGCACGTCAAACGACAAGGTCGCATAACGCTCAGAAAGATTTTCGCGTTCTTTATGCAGAGTTTCGAGACGGTTTTCACGCGCCGCACGACCAAACAACGGTACCTGCGGGAAATGAGAATAACGCCACTGGCGGTCACCGGTTTTCACCAGCACCGCGCCCTGCATTTCTTCCACTTCAAACACGTTGTCATCAAATGACTGCGGATCCCCTTCAATCAGGTAGAGATCTTCAGGACAATCGTCCAGACCGTCCAGCTGATCGCGGATCAGAGACAAATCAGGCACGACAATCGCGTGGCGTGACGGACCATACAACGCGGAGAAGTAAGGCGCATCATCGATGGTAACGTCATCATAAATTTCAGATAACAGTACGCCACCAAAGCGTTCTGCCAGCGCGATCATGCGGGAATCTTCTGCACCGCTAGGCTGACTGAGGCGCGTTATCTGGCCTTCAATGCGACGTTTGCGGGCAGCGACTTCGTCACGCTCAACCGTGGTTTCGCGTTCCGTTTCCAGCAACTGCTGCATGTATTCGGTCACCTGCTGGCTGCTTTCCAGCGGTTCTTTACTTTGTTCACTCAGCTGGCTGAGGGCTTCCTGTGCGGCCAGCCAGACCGGGGCACGGGCGGTCAGCTCGCGAATACGCGACTGAACCTGCTCGAGTTCCTGACGCATTTGCATACGACGTTCACCGGCCTGCGAGACAACGCCCTGCAATTCTTCGATCTGTACTTCCAGCTCACGCTGCATTTCGTCCAGATCTTCCGGATGCACATCCTGACCGGTGCGTTTACAGAATTCCTGCAACTGACGCTCAGCATCCTGCTGTTCACGCAGACGGCCTTCCAGCTCGGACAAACGCATCCGCAGCGGTTCTACGCGTTCCGCCTGATGTTGCTGTGAAGACCAGTCGCGCAGCAATTCACGCGCGGTCTGCCAGGCTTCGCTGCGGCTCACTTCACCGGCGATTTTCACCACCAGCTGATAGGCATTTTCGAACTGATTATGGGCGGCAGACGCCACACTCATTTTCTGTTCCAGCATCAGCAGGATTTCAGTAGCTTCCTGCTCTTTACTCTGGAATGTTTCCAGCCATTCTTCACTGTTCTGAATACTCAGATCAGGGATCTGACAAAGGTCGCGCGCACGCTCAATAGCCTGTAGGGCTTGCTGATATTGGATCGCACGGGTTTGCTGAACGTCCAGCGCCTGCTGGTAATCGGCCAGCTGACTTTTCAGTTCGTCCACTTCCAGCTCAGCCGCTTCCGCACGTGCTTCGTGCTCTGCGTGCAGTTCGCTGGCTTCTGCGACGACTTCGTTCTGCTCTTCGAGACGGTACGTCAGCTCTTCGAGGTCACTTTCGTAACGCTCGATTTTTTCCTGCTGACGCATTGCGGTCTGAACCAGACTCAGATGATCGCTCGCAGCCTGATAATCGGTTTCCAGATCGCTCTGCGAACCGCTCTGCTCAGCCAGCTCACGCGCCATTTCAACATGACGATATTGCTCACTGGAAAGCTGTTTGCGGCTGGTCAGCAAATCATTACGCAGCACCAGCGCACCATCGAGATGAATGCGGCGTTCATTGGCATGACGCATATAGTCGGCGGCCACGTACGACGTTGCTTCCGAAATCAGATGCTTAAACAGGTCGCGGTCAGATTGCGTAACGCGGATCGCTTCCAGCGTCATGCGGTTTTCACGCAGCGCGGCTTCCATATCCTGGAAGGCTTTACGCACACCGCTGTTTTCCGGCAACAGGTAGTCGCGCAGGGAGCGGGTGATGGCGCTGGAGATACCGCCGTAAAGTGATGCTTCGATCAGGCGATAGAATTTACTGCGATCAGACGCTGAACGCAGACGACGCGGGATCACACCCAGATCGAACATCAGCGCATGGTAATCGGTAATCGAGTTGAACTGCTTGAACTGCACGCCTTCCATTGCTTCAACGCGCTCTTTCAGTTCATGCAAAGGCAACACGCGCGCCTGACGTTCGCCAACGGTTTCCGTCAGCATTTCTGTCGGGTTCACCGCAACCGGCAAGCCCTGAATGGTGAAAGGTTTGATATCGACTTTACGGTCACGCCCCGCAACCTGCTGCAGACGAACACCCACGACAATGCGCTGATGACGGGAGTTCACCACATCCAGAACGGAGTAACAGACACCGGCGCGTAATTTACCGTGCAGACCTTTATCACGTGAGCCGGAAGTTGCCCCCGCTTCGGTGGTATTACGAAAATGCAGCAACGTCAGATCGGGGATCAGCGCCGTAACAAAAGCGGCCATGGTCGTGGATTTACCCGCACCGTTACCACCGGAAAGCGTGGTGACCAGTGAATCGAGGTCAAATGTCCGGGCGAAAAAGCCGTTCCAGTTAACCAGCGTCAGTGAGCGAAATTTACCGCGTTCAATCATTCCTGTTCATCCTCTGCGCTTTCATGCCCTTGCTGCCCTGCCAGCGGTTCGCCGTCTTCATTTTCGTCGTTCAAGGACAACGCGCTGTCGACTGGCATCGCTTCGCCGTCGCGGATCATCCGCAACTGAGCTTCGCGCGCGTCATCGCCGCTGCGGACATCCGCACCAAAGCGAAATACTGCTTCTGTAATACGGAATTTAGTGCTGTCGACGCCCATGAAATACACCATGCCCAGACGGCGCAGGCGGTTCAGTGAAGTGCGGACTTTATCCTGCAACTTCTGGCGATCCAGGTCAGAGCCGGTAGAGCGCTGGTTGACGTATTTCAGCAATTTGCTTTCGTCGGCCAGACTCAGTAATTCATCATAAAGTTCCTGCTGGGTAAAAATCCCCTCATGCGCCAGACGTTCCGGGCTGAGATACAAATAGCAGAGAATTTTTCCGACCATCATGTCCAGCTCAGAGAGCACGGAACGCGGGATAAGCGTGGTGGAGCGCGGACGAAGATAGAAGAAACCTTCCGGGGCCCGGATTAATTCCACGCTGTAGCGGCTGTAAAACAGTTCCATTTCTTCCTGATAGTCCATCAGGAAAGCGTGGTTATCCAGTTCGTCAATGCCAATATGACGGCCAGAACGCAGCTGGCTGTCGAGAGCAGGAAACACCGAATTTGCCAGTGCCTGCGCCAGCTTAGCTGGCATTATGTGTTCAATATTTGTCGATGACATGGGCCTGCACCTTGGCTCCGTAATCATTGATTGCCTGCCATTCGGCATGCAACCCTGAAAAATCTGCTTCAGCCACACCAAGGCGTACCGCCTGGTCGACCACAATTCGCGCGACATCAAAGTGTCGGGCACGCGGATACTGCTTGAGGTATTCGCGCATTACCATGCCCAGATTGAGCGGCGTTTTTTGTTGCTGATAAACCTGTAATGCCTGTTCAATCAATGCCGCTAGTTGTTCGCGGATTTCGTTAAATTCTTCAAACTCGAGATCTGGCGGAAGTTCACCGGTCACTTCTTCGCTGCGCAGTGCCAGCTCTTCGTCACGCATATCCAGCAGACGATCGGCATTGGCAAAGGTGAGCGTCCACGGCTGGTCAAAGTAGTTTTGCACCGACTGACGCAGACGTTGAGCAAATACCCGGTTCTTATCCATGTCGATCGCAGTACGGATAAATTTATGCACATGGCGGTCATAACCAATCCACAGGTCAATGGCCTGCTGACCCCAGCTGGTAATACGATCGAGTTTGTTCTGTAAGTCGAACACCAGTTTATCGACGAAACTCAAATCGAGTTCGACCATGGTGGCGTCCTGAATGCGCATCAGATGCGCCTGCAGCAGGTTACCGGCAGCTTCAAGCGTATCCTGTAATTCACGCAGCGTGCCTGAGGTTTCTGACAGAAGGATTTCACAGCTGGAAATGGCCGCGCGCCAGTCTTTATTCAGCAGTGCAGCAATATCGTCTTTTACGCCCTGCTGCTGTTCGTCCATGATGCGCTGGGTCATGTCGATGCTGTCAAAAATCTCAGCAACGGAATATTTCAGCGGCGCGTAGACATTGCGATGCCAGTGGAAATCATCGCCGCCCTCTTCGGCCGCATCAGCAGCGCGTTTGAGTTCCTGCGCAACAATCGATAACTGCATAGACAACCGCAACGTGGAAAATTCACGCTGGCGGATGTAATAATCTGAAATGCCGATCGCCAGCGGTGTCAGGCGATAAATGGCATTGCCATCCGCCATTTCACTGACAAAACGGTTGAGCAAGCGCTGACGCACCATGTCATTGATGGCGTTATTGGCACGTACGGTAATGGTTTCGTTTGTCTGCTCAAATCCTTTACTGACATGACGAAACGCATCGACCAGTTCACCCTCACTCATTTCCCCGTCAAGGCGCTCGCTGTTTAACGTGGCAATCGCCAGAAGAAAAGCCAGCCGCTCCGTTGGCAGCGAAATTGAGAAATCATTTTTCCGTGCCCAGGCGACCAGTTCGGGTACAGTCTGGGAAAATTCACTCATAATTCGTCCTTCAGAATGGGTTTGTGCGCCATCACATGGATGTAGCGTCCCAAACTAACAAAAGGTTCCTGACGGCAATAACGCTGCTCCAGCGCCAAAAGCTCGTCAAAATCCTGCTTATGTTGTTGTCTGTTTCGCAAATAATCGTGGAACACTCTAACACCGGTCTTACCGCTTATCTGCATTCCCAGTTCTTCCAGCCACTGATAAACCTGCGCAGGTTCCAGCGGATGATCGGGTAACAGGGAGCTTTTTTTGATTTTTGGCACACCGGCTTCGACATGACCAAAGTTGCCGAGGATCATATGCCGCATGACCAGACCGTGGATATTGTAAAACATCAGCGATAATGCGCCACCCGGTGCCAGACAATCGAGCAGCGCGGCCAGTGCCTGACGCGGTTCTGCCAGCCATTCAATGACCGCATGGAACAATATCAGATCAACCGGCTGTTCCAAATGTTCAGCGATGTGCTGAGCCGGACATTGTACAAATTGCATGTTCTCGCTCACACCTTTTTCCACCGCCGCGGCCTCGGCGCGTCGGATCATCTCACCGGAGAGATCGCACAACAATACCTGATGTCCTAAAGCAGCAAGTTCACAGGCCATTTGCCCTTCACCGCCACCCGCATCAAGAATACGCAATGGTCGCTGAGGCAGCGTTTGTAGCAATTCTTGCAGATCCTGACCCAGCACAGCCTGACGGATACGTCCCTTAGTTGTGCCGTAGATATTGCGCGAAAACTTTTCCGCCATATCGTCGAAGTTACGATCCTGCATGAAGAGATACCTGTTCCTGATGGTGCATTCTGTTAAAGGGTTTATCAGCGCGACCTGCTATTTTGGCACAGGCTGGCATAGAATAAATCATCCTGACGCGGATTCATGCCCGGATGTCGTTTTTTCACCCAAAAGGACCGGTTTCTGATGTTATTTATCCTAAAAAAAACCTTCGGTGGCCTGTTATTACCGCTGCCCTTTATTCTGGTCATCATGGCGGTTGCACTGGTTTTGTTGTGGGTGACCCGCTGGCAAAAAACCGGGAAAGTGTTTTTTTTACTGAGTTGGCTGCTTTTACTGCTGCTGAGTATACAGCCGGTCGCGGACATTCTTCTGCGCCCGATTGAAACCGGGTATCCGACTTATCAGGTCACGGGGCATACGCCGGTTAAATTTGTGGTGGTTCTGGGTGGCGGTTATACCTATAACCCGGACTGGGCACCGAGTTCTAATCTCATCAGCAACAGTCTGCCACGTGTGACGGAAGGTATCCGTATTTACCGCGCAAATCCGGGATCAAAAATGATTTTTACCGGTGCGCAGGCGATGACAAATCCGGTCAGCAGTGCCGCCGTGGCCGGAAAAGTAGCGCAAAGTTTAGGAGTGCCTGATAGCGATATTATCCTGCTCGATAAACCCAGAGATACGCATCAGGAAGCACAGGAAGTGAAAGCACTGATAGCTGACCAGCCTTTCGTGCTGGTGACGTCAGCAAATCATTTGCCTCGGGCGATGGTGTTTTTCCGGCAGCAGGGATTGCATCCGATCCCCGCACCGGCGAATCAGCTGGCGATCGATTCCCCGCTTAATCCGTGGGAGCGTGCGCTGCCACAGGCCTTGTTCTTATCGCACAGCGAGCGGGCGTGGTATGAAACGTTGGGGCGCTTATGGCAATGGATGACATCACCCGCGCCCGTAACGAAATAGTTAAGTCAGCTCAGTTAAGCCACGGCAGCAGTTGTTGCCGTGCAAAATCAAACTGGCGGCGATCAAGTTTGCCGGTGTGGATCATGTGCGCAACAGACTCCCACACCAGATACATCCAGCGGCGGGCAAGGAAGCTTTCAGAAACCGGCGCTTTTTGCAGATAGCCGAACAGCAACTGCTCGCTCATCCCTTTTTCCCACAGGCGGAACAAATCAAACTCACGTGGTGCCCACAGCACTGGTCCGGGATTGATCATCGCCAGCAACTGATCGCTGCGCGGGTCTTTTAGCATACTGCGTAACGACAGATTGCCGTGAACCAGCACCGGCGTGTCGTCAAAATCTTCAAACAGCGCGGGGATACAGGCACGGGAACGAAACAGCAGCGTGCGGTCTTCCGGCGTCAGATCAGGTGCCTGTAAATTCGTTAATGTTGCCCACAGCACTTCTATTCTTTGCGGATACCAGTTTTCCCACCGATTTTCCTGTGTACTGTCGACAGAACCCACGCAGCCGTGACTGTCGATACGGTGCCAGGCCAGCATCGCTTCGACAATTTGCTCCTGCAATATTGTCCAGCGTTCCGGCGTACGCGTCGGGGCTTCTGCGGAAACGCCGCGCAGGCGCTCAATGAGCAGGATTTCCTGATAAGGTTTCTGGTGCGTAGTGACCATGCCGTAGACCGTCGGAACCCGTACCACACCTTCTCTCGCCAGCATCGACAATTTATAGGCTTCCTGTCCGGCGATACCCTGACAAATAAAACTTTTCGCCAGCAAAGGCATGGCGTAACCCTGCTCATCATAAAGGGAGAAAAGATGGGCATAAGGCTGCTCACTCACACATTCCAGTCGGGACAAACGCTCCCCCAACACGATGCTCAATTCGGCTTTTAGCTGTTCCATAACATGTTCGCAGTGACGAAAAAGTTAATGTTTATGATGAAAGCTTCAGTGACGGATTACCCCGTTTCAGATCAAACAAAAACCGGATAATGAGGGCAGAAAAAGGAAGATGTCGCGCAAAACGCAGGGAAAGGTGGAAATGTAGAAACGGAATGCCGGGACATTCCGTCTTATTATTGTTGGCGCGTGGGTTTTTATTTATGACCCAGGATTGCGCGCACGCGTTCTAAATCTTCTGCCGTGTCCACACCCACCGACGGAATGGCTTTCGCCACATCAACGTGGATTTTTTCACCGTACCACAGTACACGCAGCTGTTCGAGCAGTTCGATATGCTCAAGCTGGCTCGGTTCCCATTTTACATACTGGCGGATAAACCCTGCGCGGTAAGCATAAATGCCAATGTGGCGAAGGAAAGTATCCCCGACAGTTTCCTTAGAAACGGCAAAACGCTCACGTTCCCACGGAATGGTTGCACGTGAGAAATACAGCGCATAACCGCGTGCATCGCGAACGACTTTCACAGCATTCGGGTTGAACGCCTCTTCCGCGGTTTCGATAGGCACGGCCAGCGTCGCCATACCGGCTTCACTTTTCGCCAGATTATCGGCCACCTGACGAATGATCACCGGCGGGATCAGGGGCTCGTCACCCTGCACGTTGACGATGATTTCATCATCAGCAAACTGGCATAACTCAATCACTTCAGCCAGACGTTCAGTACCGGACTCATGGTCAGGACGGGTCAGGCAGACTTCGCCACCTGCCGCTTCGACGGCTTTCGCTACATCGGGGTGATCGGTCGCAACAATCACTCTTTTCGCCCCGGACTCGAGGGCGCGCTCCATCACATGCACAACCATCGGTTTACCGTTGATATCCGCCAGCGGCTTACCCGGCAAACGGCTTGACCCAAAACGGGCAGGAATAATGGCAATAAAACTCATGGATGCGTCTCATCAACAGAAAGCGGACGGGCTTCATTTTCTAATAATACAGGGATACCGTCACGGACCGGATAAGCCAGACTGTCTGCCTTACATACCAGTTCCTGTGATTCTTTATTAAAGTAGAGCTTGCCGTTGCAGACAGGGCACGCAACGATTTCAAGTAAACGATGATCCATAAGTTCCTCCCGGAGGCGAATACACTGCATTTTCAGCCAGATGTAACGCAAAAAACATTGGAATACATAAGACAACGGTCCCAGAGGATAGCATAACCCCTGCTACCCGTTAATCCTCAGTTCGCCCGCAGGAATTTCTTAAAAGTTAATTCAATGTGAATGAAAGATTTCATCATGGAGCGATTGCGTTGCAGATGTAGTGGGAGTACAATTTTTTTGTGATGCAAGTCACACTATCAACCCCACAATAAGAGCTCGAAAATGAAAACCATTAACAAAATCATCGCAATGTTCGCTAACTTCAGTCAATAAGACTGTAGTCACACCTGCAATCATCGTGAAATAACGGCTGCCTGACGCAGCCGTTTCATTTTGCGGGATGACTTTTATGCGAATTAAACCTGCCAGTCAGTACCCCAAAGCGCCATCAGTGTCTCCGGCACATTTCCAGTCAACACGCTTTCCGCTCCCTGCCACTGCGCAAACCGCGTAATTGCACCGTGAACATCCTGCGCACGCCGGGCTGTCATTGTGATCTGCGGTTCAAGATGCAGACTTTTCACTTCCAGAATTTTTTCTTTACGATGCATCTTGGCATCCACACGCCCAATCAGGTCGCCACGCTGTAATATTGGCAGCGTGAAATAGCCATACTGACGTTTTGCCTCCGGCGTGTAGCACTCAATCCGGTATTCAAAATTAAACAGTACCGATGCACGTTTGCGATCCCACACCACCGGATCAAAAGGTGAAAGCAGTGTAGTGACGGTTGAGCAAATTCGTGATTCTTTCGCTTGCTGTAACAAAGAAAACTGTTGCTGATGAACGTAAAAAATACCCTCAAGTCCTGTCACTTCGACGGGTGTGATTTCCTTAACAGCCAGCAGTTGTGCAATAACAGCTTTGGTATTCACACGCTTAAGCCGGTAGTAGTCCGCCAGCCATTCCGGTTTGAAGATGCCGAGATATTGCGCCGAGCGACGCAGCATCTGGTACTCCGCTACGCCCTGATCAAGGGTCTGGCTGGCATCATCCCAGTCAGGCATTACGCGTTCGGCCAGGTCGTAAACCCGGTGGAAGTTACGCCGTTCAGATACCATCAGTTTTCCCGAGGTGAACAACGTTTCCAGATGCTTTTTGTGAGGCTTCCAGTCCCACCAGCCACTGGCTGATTTTTTATCTGCGGTGAAATCTGCCGAGCGTACGGGACCGTTTTTAGCAATATGTCCCAGCAATGCCTGTATATCTGACTGATGTTCATCAAACCAGGCCTGAGAAAACTTCCAGCCCATTCCCTGCGGATTCAGCATACGGTGGCGTAATAATCCGTAATCTTCGCTGGGAATAAAACAGGCTTCATGCGCCCAATATTCAAATATTTTTCCGCCGGAAAGCGTTTCTTCCAGCCATTGCGGAGAATAGTGACCTAAGCGACTGAAGAGAACCAAATAAGGGCTACGTGCCACCACGCTGATAGTGTCGATTTGCAGCAATCCCATGTCACGGATGGCCTGCACAACATCAGCAACAGACGGTTTTCGGGTAAAGGGTTTTAAGAGATTTTGCGCAGATAAATGCAGGGTGCGGGCTGAAGCGAGAGATATAACCGGGTGAGACATATCGGTATCCAGGGCAGCAAGTAAACTGTGGATACCGATAGCATATTTTTACCGGAGCGTAAAATTCAGCTCAACGGGGAACAACAAAAATCAGACTCAGAACGCAATAACATCAGCCGCGGAAGGGCCATGTGCTACGCTGCGATAAGTGGTGAACTCGACCTTCTGGCCAGCGCTGAGTGATTTATTTCCGGTGTTCGCGATGGAAGTGCGCTGAACATAAATTTCAGAAGAACCATCAAGCGGACAAATAAAACCGTAGCCTTTAGCCTGGTTGTACCATTTAACTAAACCCATTTGTAACATCATAATTTCTATCCTTTATTTTGGGCATCCATGAACACACTTTTTTATTATTGTTCGGATGCGTTTGCCCATTTCTAAGTTATTTTTTTATAAAAAACCTCTAATGAGCGAATTATTTAACGATTGTTTTTACTGTTATATTTTTTGTCAGGTATTGAAACCTAACTGACTTCTTCGCACTAAAAACCCGCCATGGGGCGGGCTTTATTCTGCTGATATAAATCACGATTCACGTTGTTTTATATCACCACGTTAGCCTCTTATCAGAGAGCAATAACGTTGGCAGCAGCCGGACCGCGCGGGCTGTCCTGAATGGTGTATTCTACACGCTGGCCTTCAGCCAGAGTTTTGAAACCATCAGTTGCGATTGCAGAAAAATGTACGAATACATCTTTGCCGCCATCAGCTTGCTCAATAAAACCAAAACCTTTGCTTTCATTGAACCACTTAACCTGACCATTTTTCTTAGACATATTTAAAACCTTTTTACTAAATATAAAATCCTGCCATTCGGCAATGTTGGCCAATAGTTCAGACAATTACTTATGGGGAGGACTTAGAAGGTTCGTCTTGGAAGCGGAATCATCGGGAAAGAGATAACGTCTGGGAGGAACTGCTTTACTCTACACTCATACATAAATAGCGCTGCAACACAGGCTGCATGCATTTACTCATAAGTGCTGCCTGATAGCAAGACACCTAACGTAATTATTTTCAGGAAAACAGTAATTTTAAATATAAACCTTTAAAAACAGTCACCTTGAGATTATATATTTACGTAAATTTTAAATCAGAATGTGAATTTTAATGAAAAATCCACGTTCAGCGGATGTTTTTCAGTATCAGATCGCTGATTTTTTGCAGTAATTTCTCGGCCAGAACTCCTTCAATCTTTGCGTCGACAGGCAGATACCACCAGTCGGGCTGAGCAAATGAGCGACATTTTACCGCGTCTTTTTCCGTCATCAGAAGAGCTTGCCCGGATTGTGCAACGCCTGAAAGCTTATCCAGCGTATAAGGCTGATGATCAGAGAATGCGACTTCTTTCTGCACATCCACGTCCAACTGTTTCAGCGTCGCAAAAAAGCGTGGCGGATGCCCGATGCCAGCCATTGCAACAACATTCTGTAATGAGGTTGGATTACGCTGCTCACCGGTCAGCAGATTGATAGCTTTTCCAGGCTGCAGGATCATCGCTAACTCACCTGAGTGTGCCGCGCCGCCGTTAGTTATCACAGCATCAACTGAGCGCAAACGTGAACGACGTTCCCGCATCGGTCCCGCCGGTAACCAGTGCCCGTTGCCGAAGCGCCTTATGCCATCAACCACTACAATTTCAACATCACGCGCAAGAGCATAATGTTGCAAACCATCGTCGGTAATAATCACGTCCAGTTCATGTGACGCAAGGAGTGCTTTTACTGCATCAGAGCGAACCGGAGACACCGCAACCGGTGCCCCCGTTCTCTGAAAAATCAGCACTGGCTCATCACCCGCTTGTGCCGTTGAAGTTTCTTCACAAAGCAGCAGCGGATAGCTTTCCGCTTTTCCGCCATACCCGCGTGAAACAACGCCGACACGAAAACCATGCTGTTGCAGCGTTTCAACCAGCCAGATGACCACCGGCGTTTTGCCGTTACCCCCGGCAGTCAGATTCCCGACCACCACGACGGGCACCGGAGCCCGCCAGCTTTTTTTCAGCCCCGCTTTATAGCTAAAACGGATCAGAGTTGAGATCAATCCGTAAAGCCAGGCCAGCGGAAGGAGTAACAAATATAACGGTGATTTCCCTGACCAGATGCGATCAATCATTGCCCGAATTGCATCCGGTAGAGTTGTGAGTAAACACCACGTTCTTCGAGAAGTTTCGCGTGTGAACCACGTTCCACGATACACCCATCCTCAATAACCAGGATTTCATCCGCTTTCTCGATAGTCGATAAACGGTGAGCGATAACCAGTGAGGTACGGTTTTTCTGCAATTCATCCAGCGCAGCCTGGATTGCGCGCTCAGACTCAGTATCCAGCGCAGAGGTTGCTTCATCGAGTATCAGAACTGGCGAATCACGTAACAAGGCACGTGCAATGGCAATACGCTGACGCTGACCGCCTGAAAGCAGAACGCCATTCTCGCCAATGACCGTGTCCAGCCCTTTGTCCATTTTACTGATAAAGTCCATCGCATACGCCATGGTGGCCGCTTTCTCGATTTCTTCGCGGGAATACATATCAGTTCGGGCGTAGGCGATATTGTTGGCAATGGTGTCGTTAAACAAATGGACGTTCTGGGAAACCAGTGCCACCTGGTCGCGCAATGACGACAGGGTATATTCACGCAAATCATGTCCATCCATCAGGATTTTACCTTCCTGAATGTCATAGAAGCGTGTCAGCAAATTCGCGATGGTCGATTTACCGGAACCGGAACGTCCTACCAGTGCAACGGTTTTTCCTTCTGGCAAGCCGAAGGAAATATTACGCAGTGCGGGAATATCACGACCGGGATAAGTGAAAGTCACATTTTTGAATTCCACATTACCTTTAACGCGTTTAACTTCCAGTTTACCTTCGTCTTTTTCCTGTTCCATATCCAGAATGGAGAACAGAGTCTGGCAGGCAGCCATACCGCGCTGGAACTGAGAGTTGACGTTAGTCAGAGATTTCAGCGGACGCATCAGGGCAATCATGGAAGAGAACACGACAGTGATGGTACCTGCGCTGAGCGTTTCCATAACAGACGGGAAGCTCGCCGCATACAACACGAAGGCCAGAGCCAGAGAAGCGATCAGCTGAATAATCGGGTCGGAAATTGAAGAAGCAGAAACCATACGCATACCTTGCTGACGCATGCGGTTACTGACTTTATCAAAACGCGCGGTTTCAACTTTCTGACCACCGAAGATCAACACTTCTTTATGGCCTTTCAGCATCTGCTCGGCGCTGGTTGTTACCTGCCCCATCGTGTTTTGCATCGTCTTACTGATATTACGGAAGCGCTTAGACACCACACGAATAACAACAGAAACAATCGGCGCAATCACTAACAGGATCACCGACAGCTGCCAGCTGTAATAGAACATCATGATAAACAGACCAATGATCGACGCGCCTTCACGTACGACTGTCACCAACGCACTGGAGGAGGAGGACGCGACCTGTTCTGAATCATAGGTAATGCGCGAAAGCAAGGTACCGGTAGATTGCTGGTCAAAGAAAGCGACCGGCATTCTCATCATATGGCCGAACAGACGGCGGCGCATATGCATCACCACTTTGCCCGACACCCATGAAATGCAGTAGCTGGAAATGTAGCCACTGATGCCACGAACGACCATCAGGCCGATAACGACCAGTGGCATCCAGAGAAGAATTGAGCGGTCAGCTTTACCAAAACCGTCATCCAGCAGCGGCTTCAGCAAGGACAGCATGAAAGTATCACTGGCGGCGTTAGCGACCAGAGCAATAGCCGCAGCGATAAGCCCGGCTTTAAAAGGTGTGATCATCGGCCACAAACGGCGGAATGTCTGCCATGTGGAGAGATCTTTATCGTTCATCATGCAATATCAACCAGCATCGAAAGAAATAGCGGTCTATTCTACTCATTATCTACTGATACTCCAAACTGACGGTGATACCAACGTGGGATTAATTGCTCGCGTAAGCCTTTAATTGTCCAATAATCATCATAAACGAACAGGCTCAACTGGCCTGATTCAGACGTCGAATGCCAGTCATAGCGCGCTTTGTTGTATCTGCTAACAACTTTATGCGCAGGCAGATGCCATTTATTGAAACGGGAAGCAGAAGCGAGTGAACTAACAGGTTTAACCGTTCTCAGGAAGGGCGGAGTCGACGATGTATTGCTTCCATGGTGGGGTACCTGTAACACTGTCGCCTGTAAACCCTGACGCCATTTCATGATGAGAGCCTTTTCTGTTTCCGCTTCAATATCTCCCGTCAGCAGCAAACTAAATGCCCCTTCACTGACGCGGATGACGCAACTTTCGTTGTTTCCCGCATCAGCAACCTGCCGCTCAGGCCACAGCACGTTGAACATCAGCCCTTGCCAGCGCCATTGCTCGCCAGCAATGCATCCCAAATGGCTCTGCGCCGATATTGAGTTTTCCCGAAGCCGGGCATCGGGATACCGGGTTTGTAGGGACTCCAGCCCGCCACGGTGATCCATGTCGTTGTGACTGATAATTATCTGCTCAAGCTGAATATTTCGTCGGTTCAGGAACGGAATAATATTCTGCTCAGCAGCTGACCCCCCTTCCCATCTGTTACCGGTGTCATACAGAATCCCTTTTCCGTTTCTGCTGATGAGGACTGAAAGACCATGACCGACATCCAGCATATCGATCCGCCACCTTTCCGGCGGAAACCTGAGAAACCAGGTCACGGAAAGAGCAAGCAAAGAAAGCACAAGTGAAAAAGAGTGTTTAACAGGAATGAGGCGCCAGCAAATAATTATTAGCCACCCCAAAAAGCTTAACACCAGAAACGACTCACCAAGCGGAGTCCAGCCCGCGGCAAAAGGTTTTACCCCCCACATGGCCAGACTCAGCGATGAATCAGCGAGTTGCCAGACAATAATTTTCGCATTAATCAGCCAGCCCGCTGGCAGCAAATTTGTGAGTAAGGACAACAAAACTAAAGGCACCGTGATCAGTGAAACAACCGGCACCGCCCACATATTAGCCAAAAAAGAATAAGCATTAACTCCCTGAAAAATAGTAATTTGTATCGGTAAAAGAAGAAGTGTCATGCCAGTCTGTAAGTGACCCCAGCGCAAGAATGACCAATACCAGGCATGGTGGAAACGTGCTGGAAGTGGCGCCCATTGGAACCAAAACACCAGCGAGGCCACGGCAAAACAGGATAACCAAAAGCTGTCTGACAGAAGATTCATGGGGTCTAAAAGCAGTAGCAGAGCCACTCCCCACAGCCAAATCTGCCATGGATGACAACGGATGCGAAAAAAACGAAGTGTCAGCCACATTGATACCGCCAGAGCAGCTCGCATAGCCGGTGCATTCCCACCCGACAGCCAGGCATAGGTCAGCATAAATGCCCCACTCACTATTAACGGGAAGCGATAGTCAATCATTCTTACCGGCAGATAAAATTGCAGACCACGCGCCAGCCACCAGCCAAACAAGGCGGCAATACCAATATGCAGCCCTGATATAGCCACCAGATGCGCGATCCCGGTTCTCTGCAACAAAAGTTTTTCCGGTCCCTGAATCAGCCCTTTCTCCCCAAAAGCCAATGCCACTAACACTGGCGTATTTTCCAGCTGCGGCATCCCCTGCTGTACCCGCTTGATAAATTGCTGACGAAAGGTGCTGTTATTATCAAGCAACACTGCACTGCGGATTGTCGCGGTCATAGGAGCATGCTGAGAAAGGGCCCAACGTTGTGCGTCAAAACCGCCTTCGTTGAGCAGGCTATGAACAGGACGCAAGCTGACCTTCAACTGCCAGCGCTGACCGGCCTGCAGACTTTCCCCTCCCTCACGCCACTTTGTCCTGAACATAAGAGGTGGGAAGATTCTCTGGCCTTCAAAATTTTCAATTTTGAAATACTGAGATTGTTCACTGGCATTCCCAAGATTGATAGTTTGCAGAGTTGCTGTCACGTTTCTGGACGCTCCCTGAAATGTATTTATCTGCTGTATCAGGATCCCTCCCTGAAAAGCCCCCCAGCTAAAACTGAGCAATGCGAGCGCAGATATCCTTAATACTTTTTGCTTTCCCCCGGCTAAATACCAGGCGAGACCACATAAAGCCGTAAGAACACCCGCAGAAGGTATTTGTGGGAGAAATATCAGTGGCAACATGCCGGTTATGACGGCTGCCGCTGCCTCATCCGTTGAGATTTTTATTTTTTACGCCCTTCCGTTTAACCACCAATACCTTCGGTAGCTTTCCGTACCGGAGTATGATTTTCAGGCGAATGATGAACAAGCAGAAGACAGAATCAATGCGGGACATTACGCAAAATATCGAAGGGAGACGGGTTATGAAGGGTTAATTATCAGTAATTAAAGCAAAAAAAACGGCACCCCGAAGGGTACCGTTTACGTTCGCTATAGGCAGACATTTATGTTCAGGCCAAAGCCTTAACCATAAATATTCGCGCGCTCACGCAACTCTTTACCTGGTTTAAAGTGAGGAACGTACTTGCCGTCCAGCTCAACTTTATCACCCGTTTTAGGGTTGCGCCCAACACGCGGAGCACGGTAGTGAAGAGAAAAACTGCCAAACCCACGGATTTCGATGCGTTCACCATCAGCCAAGGTTGCAGCCATATGCTCAAGCATCTCTTTCACTGCATCCTCAACAGCTTTCGCCGGGATATGAGAGTGCTGGCCAGCAAGTCTTTCAATAAGTTCAGACTTGGTCATAGTACCTCCAAGCTTTGCAGCTAAACTACCGTTTCGGGGCAACAGAGTTGCCCCCCGTCATTACTCGCCTTTTGCCGCTTTGAACGCTTCAGCCATAGCGTTAGAGAAGTTGCTTTCGTCTGGTTTGTTGTTAACAACAGCGATTGCATCTTTCTCGTCTGCTTCGTCCTTAGCACGGACGGACAGGCTTACTACGCGGTTCTTACGATCAACACCGGTGAATTTAGCTTCAACTTCATCACCAACGCTCAGAACCAGAGTTGCGTCTTCAATACGGTCGCGAGAAGCTTCTGAAGCGCGCAGGTAACCTTCTACGCCACCAGCTAATTCAACTGTAGCACCTTTGGCGTCAACTGCTGTGACTTTACCAGTAACAATAGTACCTTTCTTGTTAACAGACAGGTAGTTATTGAATGGATCTTCAGCCAGTTGTTTCACGCCCAGGGAGATACGTTCACGTTCTGCGTCAACTTGCAGGACCACAGCTGCGATTTCGTCGCCTTTTTTGTATTCACGTACTGCTTCTTCGCCTGCAACGTTCCAGGAGATGTCAGACAGGTGAACCAGGCCGTCGATGCCGCCGTCCAGACCAATGAAGATACCGAAGTCAGTGATTGACTTGATTTTACCTTCAACACGGTCGTTCTTGTTGTGGGTCTCTGCGAATTGCTGCCATGGGTTGTTTTTGCATTGTTTCAGGCCCAGGGAGATGCGACGACGTTCTTCGTCGATATCCAGAACCATAACTTCAACAACATCGCCCACGTTAACAACTTTAGATGGGTGGATATTTTTGTTAGTCCAATCCATTTCAGAAACGTGAACCAGACCTTCAACGCCTTCTTCGATTTCTACGAAGCAGCCGTAATCAGTCAGGTTGGTAACGCGACCAGTCAGTTTAGTACCTTCTGGGTAACGTTTAGCGATAGCGACCCATGGATCTTCGCCCAGTTGTTTCAGACCCAGTGACACACGGGTACGTTCGCGGTCGAATTTAAGGACTTTAACAGTGATTTCATCGCCGACATTAACGATTTCGCTTGGGTGCTTAACGCGTTTCCAGGCCATGTCAGTGATGTGCAGCAGGCCGTCAACGCCGCCCAGATCAACGAATGCACCGTAGTCAGTGAGGTTCTTAACGATACCTTTAACTTCCATGCCTTCCTGCAGGTTTTCCAGCAGCTGATCGCGCTCTGCGCTGTTCTCAGACTCAATTACTGCACGACGGGAAACAACAACGTTGTTGCGTTTCTGGTCCAGTTTGATGACTTTGAACTCAAGATCTTTGCCTTCGAGATGCAGCGTGTCGCGAACAGGACGAACGTCTACCAGTGAACCTGGCAGGAACGCACGGATACCGTTCAGCTCAACAGTGAAACCGCCTTTAACTTTACCGTTGATAACACCGGTAACAGTTGCAGATTCTTCGTAAGCTTTTTCCAGCGTGATCCAAGCTTCATGACGTTTAGCTTTTTCACGGGACAGCAGAGTTTCACCGAAGCCGTCTTCAACAGCGTCCAGCGCAACATCAACTTCGTCGCCAACCTGGATTTCCAGTTCGCCCTGTGCGTTTTTGAATTGTTCTGCCGGGATTGCAGACTCAGATTTCAGACCGGCGTCAACCAGTACGATATCTTTGTCGATTGACACAACAACACCACGAACGATGGAACCAGGACGGGTTTCGATTGTTTTTAAGGATTCTTCAAAGAGTTGAGCAAAAGATTCAGTCATGTTGATAATCTTTAGGTTCTTAAGTTTAACGTCCATCTGGCTTCCTGCTGGATGGGGTTGTTTCAAATGCCCCGCTACAGATCCTTGCGGCGAGGTTAAAAAAAACTATAGCCAAAACTGGCACTGAATATTCTTCAGCACCAGATTACGGCTCGATTACCGGGTTTGTTTTTGCGGCAATCCTAGAATTTCTGTGGCATAAGCCAGCGCTTTTTCGATGACTTCGTCGATGGACATGCTGGTTGAATCCAGCAATAACGCATCGGAAGCAGCCACTAAAGGCGCAATAGATCTATTACGATCACGATCATCGCGTTCTTTGATCTCGGCTAAAAGCCGTTCAAAGTTAACACTAAAGCCTTTTTCCTGCAACTGTAGCATTCTTCTGTTTGCACGCTCTTCGGAACTGGCATCCAGAAATATCTTTACAGGGGCATCAGGGAAAACCACGGTGCCCATATCGCGACCATCGGCAATCAGACCCGGTGTATCGCGGAATGCGCGCTGCCGGCGCAATAATGCTTCACGAACGCGGGGAAATGCCGCCGCCTGAGACGCCGTATTCCCAACGGTTTCGGTGCGGATTTCGTTGGTAACATCCTCACCTTCTAAAATAACGTGTAACTGCCCATCCTGGGCCACAAAACGAACATCGAGATGTGCGGCAAGCGGAACGAGCGCCTCTTCTGAGACAATATCAACCTGATGATGCAAAGCCGCCAGCGCTAATACGCGGTAAATCGCGCCGGAATCGAGCAGATGCCAGTTAAAGGCTTCGGCCAGTGCCTTGCACAACGTACCTTTACCTGCACCACTTGGCCCATCAACGGTGATTACCGGGGCTAAAGCCGTCATTTTTGTCTCCTTTCGGTGGGGTATACCCGCTTCATTAGTCTCACAGGACTAATTCAGGAGCGGCATTATACGCTGCCTTTACGACAACTGTTACCCCACATTTTTCAGTTGCCTAAAAAGCGGACGGTTCTGAGCCTGAAAACAAAAAAACGGACATCGTGTGATGTCCGTTCGCTCAGTGGCATTCACAGTGAAAGACTATGCCAGAGTGCTGATTCCTGCCAGACGTTCAAAATAGTCCGGGAATGTTTTCGCCGTGCATTTCGGGTCCAGAATAGTCACCGGCGTATCCGATAACGCCACCAGCGAGAAACACATCGCCATACGGTGATCATTATAGGTTCCGATCTCAGCAAACTTCAGCGATTTAGGCGGTTCAACGCGAATATAATCTTCGCCCTCTTCGACCGTCGCACCGACTTTACGCAATTCTGTCGCCATTGCCGCCAGACGATCGGTTTCTTTAACGCGCCAGTTATAGATATTACGCAGCGTCGTCGGGCCTTCGGCAAACAATGCGGCGGTAGCAATGGTCATCGCAGCATCTGGAATATGGTTCATGTCCATGTCGATGCCTTTCAGCTCCCCACGGGTACATTCAATGTAGTCATCAGCCCAGTGAATGGTTGCGCCCATTTTTTCCAGCACATCGGCAAAACGAATATCGCCCTGCATACTGTTTTTGCCGATACCGGTCACGCGAACCGTGCCGCCTTTGATCGCAGCTGCGGCCAGGAAATAGGACGCGGAAGACGCATCGCCTTCGACCAGATAAGAACCCGGGGACACATATTGCTGACGACCTTTGATGCTGAATTTCTGATACTGGTGGTTTTCCACTTCAATACCGAATGTTTTCATCAGGTTAAGGGTGATGTCGATATAAGGTTTGGAAACCAGATCACCTTTAATCTGAATCGTCGTGTCGTTGTCTGCCAGCGGAGCTGTCATTAACAGCGCAGTCAGGAACTGGCTGGAAACGCTGCCATCAACACTGACGTCGCCACCACTAAAACCACCGCGCAGACGCAGCGGCGGATAATTTTCCTGCTCCAGATAATCAATCTGCGCGCCACCCTGACAAAGTGCATCCACCAGATGACCGATCGGACGCTCTTTCATACGCGGCTCGCCGGTCAGCACGACATCTTGTTCGCCCAGACATAACGCCGCAGCCAGCGGACGCATTGCGGTGCCCGCATTGCCCAGAAAAAGTTCCAGACCTTTAGCGTTGGAAAAAGCGTGGCCCAGACCATCAATTTCGCATTCGGTACGATCCGCCGATAAACGATGCGTAACGCCCAATTGCGTCAGTGCGGTGAGCATATGGCGAACATCGTCGCTGTCGAGCAGGTTAGTCAGGCGGGTAGTGCCCTGTGCAAAAGCAGCCAGTAAAAGTGCGCGGTTGGAAACACTTTTTGAGCCAGGTAAATTGATGCTGCCGTTAACCAGCGCAACGGGTTGTAATGTCAGGGATTCCACTCTTTCTCCAATTCTTCTTTTCATAAAATGACCCCGGACATTGAGCCGGGGTCATTTTTAAGGCTACTTACTTAAGCATTCTGCGGGCCCGAAAGCCAGCACGCTTAGCCGTGGCGTTTTTCAAACTCTGCCATGAAGTCGGTCAGTGCTTTCACGCCTTCAATCGGCATCGCATTATAAATAGATGCACGCATACCACCAGCCACACGGTGGCCTTTCAATGCCTGCAGACCGGCTTCCTGCGCCTGCTCAAGGAACAGTTTGTCCAGAGAAGCATCAGCCATCTGGAAAGGAACGTTCATCCACGAACGGTTTTCCGCAGCGACCGGATTACGGTAGAAACCGGTACGGTCGATAGCACCATACAACAGTTCGGCTTTCGCGCGGTTGCGTTTTTCCATTTCACGCAGACCACCTTGCTCTTTCAGCCACTTGAATACCATGCCTGATAAATACCACGCGAAGGTCGGCGGGGTATTGAACATAGAGTCGTTCTCAGCCAGCACGGTATAATCAAGAATGGAAGGCAATTCAGTGCGCGCTTTACCCAGCAAGTCTTCGCGAACGATAACCAGTGTCAGGCCGGCAGGACCGATGTTTTTCTGTGCGCCGGCATAAATCACACCAAAACGGCTGACATCAATCGGGCGGGAGAGAATGCAGGATGAGTAATCCGCAACGACGATTTTGTCACCAAAATCAGGCATTTCGTCGATAGCGATACCATCGATAGTTTCATTTGGGCAGTAATGAACGTAGGCAGAATCTGCATTCAGCTTCCATTCATTCATTGGCAGAATGCCACGTTTACCGTCAACGGTCGTCGTGACATCAATAACATTCGGTGTGCAATATTTTTTCGCTTCGTTGACTGCGCTGTGAGCCCAGTAACCACCATCAATATAATCGGCTGAGGATTTATCACCCAGCAGGTTCATTGGGACAGCAGCAAATTGCGCGCGTGCGCCACCGTGGCAAAAGAGCACTTTGTAGTTCGAGGGAATATTCAGCAGATCACGGATATCCTTTTCGGACTCTTCAGCAACCTGGATAAACTCCTTACTGCGGTGACTGATTTCCATCACCGAGGTACCCAGTCCGTGCCAGTTACAAAGTTCCTGTTCCGCACGACGCAACACTTCAGCCGGGATCATTGCCGGACCTGCACTAAAATTATAAACCTGAGTCATTTCCCCTCACCACTTCTCTGAGACAGCCACATAGTTGCCTTTAATTTACCGGTTTTATCATTGGAAACAAGCCATCTGTAACGGTTATTCCTCATGACCTGATAAAGCGCGTTGAGATCTGCGTCACAAGGTTATTTACTCCCTGGAAAGCTGATTTAACAGGATTATATGTTCACACTCGCACAGTGCTTAGTGCCCTCACCCAGGTGATATTCTGACACCGCGGACAGCTGGCTTTTTCCCCTACTTTGAATGACTTAATCAGGCTGCACCGATGGCAGGCATAAAGCCCGCTGGTCACCATCAGGGTTTCGATATCGATATAATCTTCGGGTAAAACCGGCAACCCCGGCTCCACATCGTCATCCTGACGGAAGTAAACGCTCAGGCCGCCATTGGCTTCCAGAAAAGCCAGCCGGACCTGTCCGAGATGTTCGACACCTTTTTGGCGCAACTCCATATAAAACTCGCCTTTGGTAATATTTTCCCTCGCCATGGTTTCCCACTCGAACATACCGTCGCGAATAATGATTAGCGGTTTGCCTTCCATCCAGTTCTGAAAATGGCGGCTTTTATCCATCAGCCAGGTAGAAAGACGGTAAAGCAGAAGGATGGAAAAGAAGACCGCAAACACCGGCAGCAAAGGTACATCATCATAGAAAGTGACGTCACCGGCCGCAGAGCCCAGCGTCAGAATAATCACCACTTCAAATAAAGAAAGCTGGTTGACCCCGCGACGTCCGGTGAGTTTCAGAAATATAAACACCACTACAAAGATGAAAAAACAGCGGAATGTTACCTCTCCCAGATACTCCAGAGGGAACTTATCCAGTGTCATACGTTTGATATCAAAAGCCTGCATAGATGCCTCACGGGAAGTGAAAACAGCGGCTTACGGACCGCGGATTTACAGACAAGCTTAGCGCGTTACAACGCGATTACATTCTTAACACGAATACATGGAGCTAATACGTAAAACCCCGTATCATTGCGCGTTTTTAGCACGCTCAAAAGTGAACTCAATGACGCAAACTTTTATTCCTGGTAAAGACGCGGCGCTGGAAGACTCCATTTCCCGCTTCCAACAAAAACTCACCGATCTCGGCTTTAATATCGAAGAAGCTTCTTGGCTGAATCCGGTTCCCCACGTCTGGTCAGTGCACATTCGCGACCGCGACTGCCCGCTGTGCTTCACCAACGGTAAAGGCGCCAGCAAAAAAGCCGCTCTGGCTTCTGCTCTGGGTGAATATTTTGAACGTCTGTCGACCAACTATTTCTTCGCGGATTTCTATCTTGGCAAAGACATCGCCAATGGCGATTTCGTCCACTATCCGAATGAGAAGTGGTTCCCGCTGCCGGAAGATGACAGCCTGCCAGCTGGCATTCTGGATGAACGCCTGCACGATTTTTATGACGCTGAGAAAGAACTGGTTGCCAGTGATCTGATCGACCTGCAATCCGGCAATCCTGATCGTGGTATCTGCGCCCTGCCGTTTACCCGTCAGTCAGATCTGCAAACCGTTTATATTCCGATGAACATCATCGGCAACCTGTACGTTTCCAACGGGATGTCCGCGGGTAACACCGCTAATGAAGCGCGCGTTCAGGGTCTGTCCGAAGTCTTCGAGCGTTACGTCAAAAACCGCATCATTGCTGAATCCATCAGCCTGCCAGAAATTCCTGCTGAGGTTCTGGCGCGCTATCCGGGTGTGGTTGAAGCCATCGCCAAACTGGAAGAAGAAGGTTTCCCTATTCTTTCTTATGACGCCTCTCTGGGCGGCAATTATCCGGTTATTTGTGTGGTTCTTTTCAACCCGGCCAACGGCACCTGTTTCGCTTCCTTTGGTGCGCACCCGGATTTCGGCGTGGCACTGGAACGTACCGTCACTGAGCTGTTGCAGGGCCGCAGCCTGAAAGATCTGGATGTCTTCACTGCACCGACCTTCGATGACGAAGAAGTGGCCGAGCACGCCAACCTTGAAACCCACTTCATCGATTCAAGCGGTCTGATTTCGTGGGATATGTTCAAGCAGGACGCAGACTATCCGTTTGCAGACTGGAGCTTCAGCGGCACCACTGAAGAAGAATTCGCCACACTGATGGCTATCTTCGATAAAGAAGATGCTGAAGTGTATATCGCTGATTACGAACATCTGGACGTGTATGCCTGCCGCATTATCGTTCCGGGCATGTCCGACATCTATCCTGCAGAAGATCTGCTGCTGGCAAACAACAGCATGGGTGCGCATCTGCGTGACCAACTGCTGGCGTTGCCGGACAGTGACCTGCCAAAAGAAACCTATCTTGAGATGATCACCCAGCTCGATGATGAAGGTCTGGATGACTTCACCCGCGTGCGTGAACTGCTGGGCATTGCCAGCGGCAAAGACAACGGCTGGTACACGCTGCGTGTCGGTGAGCTGAAATCTATGCTGGCACTGGCCGGTGGTGATTTGGATCAGGCGCTGACCTGGGCTGAATGGGCGCATGAGTTCAACTCTTCTGTCTACAGCGATGAGCGCAACAACTACTACCGTTGTCTGCAAACTCTGCTGCAGCTGTCTCTGGAAGAAGATCGCGAACCCGCACAGTACTACAACGCCTTCGTGAAAATGTACGGTCAGAAAGCGGTTGAAGATGCTTCTGCAGCTATCAGCGGTGAAGTTCGTTTCCATAGCCTGTTTGCTGTTGATCCTGAACTTAAAGCATTACCAGCCCACCAGGCGCTGCTTGGCGCATACGAAAAACTGCAAGTCGCAAAACGTCGTCACTGGTCGAAAGCGTAATCGAACGGACATGATGAATTGATTAAAGCCAGCGGGATTTCCTGCTGGCTTTTTTGTTTATACATTCAATGCAGATCCTGCGCATGTGCTGCTCTCTTTGTCCGCAAAGGTTTGACTCAGCCATTAAAATGACGTGTAATTCCGCGCGAAATAATGTGCTTTTGGCGTTTTTACGACAAAAATATGACACTTATTTTTATGCATTTTTTTATGGGTTAAATCAAAGTGAAATTTACAGACTAAAAATAGTGATATTAATTAACATTAAAGCCTTATTATTAACCCGAAAGTAAAAATAATTTTGAGCACCCTCAACTTTATTTGCAAAAATTAAAATGTTTTTATATCAGTATTTTCAATGAGTTAACACCAAAACCACCCCTTCAGTAGTACGCCGAAAACCACCAAAAACCGCCTCGTATGATCCACGTCAATTTTTACGTTATACTGCTTTGCTAGTATCTCGTTGCGCAGTGCATAGCCCTGAATAAGAGAGTTAATGTGAAAGCTGACAACCCCTTCGATCTCATTTTACCCGCCGCTACAGCAAAAGTTGCTGAAGATGCCGGCGTTTATAAAGCCACCAAACAGCCGTTAAAAACATTCTTTTTAGCCATTACTGCTGGCGTCTTTATTTCTATTGCTTTTGCTTTTTATATCACCGCCACCACAGGCACCGGAACCGTACCTTATGGTCTTGCAAAACTCGTCGGGGGCATCTGCTTCTCACTGGGTCTGATGCTGGTCGTAGTGTGTGGCGCCGACCTGTTTACTTCCACTGTGCTTATCGTGATTGCAAAAGCCAGCGGGCGTATCACCTGGGGGCAATTGGCACGCAATTGGGTCAATGTCTATTTTGGTAACCTGATTGGCTGCCTGTTCTTTGTGGCTCTGATTTGGTTCTCCGGTGAATACATGGTCGATAATGGCTTGTGGGGCCTTAATGTCTTGCAAACCGCTGACCATAAAATGCATCACACATTTATCGAAGCCGTATGTCTTGGGATCCTCGCTAACCTGATGGTTTGTCTGGCGGTATGGATGAGTTACTCCGGCCGTAGCTTGATGGACAAAATGTTCGCCATGATTTTGCCAGTAGGTATGTTCGTCGCCAGCGGCTTTGAACACAGCATTGCCAACATGTTCATGATCCCTTTAGGCATCGTAGTGAAAAACTTTGCGACACCAGAATTCTGGCAGGCTGTCGGGGCAACACCGGCACAATTCGCAGAACTGAACATCTCTAACTTTATCATCGACAATCTCATCCCTGTGACCATAGGTAACATCATCGGGGGCGGTTTGCTGGTAGGGTTAACGTACTGGGTTATATATCTTCGCGATGAGAAGCACCACTGATACAACGTGGCAGTCTTGTTACGACAGTTTTACTCGTGATTTTTAAAGAAATCCAAATTAGAAGGTAGGTGCAAAATGTCCAAGCTCAATGAAAAATTGACCAACGCATGGCAAGGTTTTAGTGCTGGTGAATGGCAGAATGGCGTAAACGTCCGTGACTTCATTCAGAAGAACTACACACCGTATGAAGGTGATGAGTCCTTCCTGGCTGGCGCTACCGAAGCGACAACCACCCTGTGGGATAAAGTAATGGATGGTATCAAACTGGAGAACCGCACTAAGGCTCCTGTTGATTTCGATACTGACGTTGCCTCTACCATCACTTCTCACGATGCCGGTTACATCAATAAATCTCTGGAAACTATCGTTGGTCTGCAAACTGACGCGCCATTGAAACGTGCTCTGATCCCATTCGGCGGCATCAAAATGGTCGAAGGTTCATGTAAAGTTTATGGCCGTGAACTGGATCCAGCGCTGAAGAAAGTTTTCACTGATTATCGTAAAACGCACAACCAGGGCGTATTTGATGTTTACACCAAAGACATCCTGAACTGCCGTAAATCCGGTGTTCTGACTGGTCTTCCAGATGCGTATGGCCGTGGCCGTATCATCGGTGACTACCGTCGCGTTGCACTGTACGGTATCGACTTCCTGATGGCCGATAAATACGCACAATTCCAGTCTCTGCAAGACGACCTGGAAAATGGCGTAAACCTGGAAATGACCATCCAGCTGCGTGAAGAAATCTCTGAACAACACCGTGCACTGGGCCAGATTAAAGAAATGGCTGCTAAATACGGTTGCGACATTTCTGGTCCTGCGACTAACGCACAGGAAGCTGTACAGTGGACTTACTTCGGCTACCTGGCTGCAGTTAAATCTCAGAACGGCGCTGCAATGTCCTTCGGCCGCGTATCTACTTTCCTTGACGTGTTCATCGAACGTGATATTAAAGCTGGCAAACTGACTGAAGAACAAGCTCAGGAACTGATTGACCATCTGGTTATGAAACTGCGTATGGTTCGTTTCCTGCGTACACCTGAGTATGATGAACTGTTCTCCGGTGACCCAATCTGGGCAACTGAATCTCTGGCAGGTATGGGCGTTGACGGCCGTACTCTGGTTACCAAAAGCAGCTTCCGCTTCCTGAATACCCTGTACACCATGGGTCCTTCACCAGAGCCGAACATGACCATCCTGTGGTCTGAAAAACTGCCAATGAACTTCAAAAAGTACGCAGCGAAAGTGTCTATCGATACCTCATCAGTACAGTATGAGAACGATGACCTGATGCGTCCTGACTTCAACAACGATGACTATGCTATCGCTTGTTGTGTGAGCCCAATGGTTGTGGGTAAACAAATGCAGTTCTTCGGCGCTCGTGCAAACCTGGCAAAAACCATGTTGTACGCAATCAACGGCGGCGTTGATGAAAAAATGAAAATCCAGGTTGGTCCTAAAGAAGCACCAATGATGGATGAAGTCCTGACCTTTGATAAAGTCATGGACCGCATGGATCACTTCATGGACTGGTTGGCTAAACAGTACGTGACTGCGCTGAACATCATTCACTACATGCATGACAAATACAGCTACGAAGCATCGCTGATGGCTCTGCATGACCGTGACGTTTATCGCACCATGGCGTGTGGTATCGCAGGTCTGTCAGTTGCTGCTGACTCCCTGTCCGCTATCAAATACGCAAAAGTTAGCACCATCCGTGACGAAGACGGCCTGGCTGTAGACTTCAAAATTGAAGGCGAATATCCACAGTTCGGTAACAACGATTCTCGCGTAGATGACATCGCTTGTGACCTGGTAGAACGTTTCATGAAGAAAATTCAGAAACTGCGTACCTACCGTGGCGCTGTAGCAACTCAGTCTGTTCTGACCATCACCTCTAACGTGGTTTATGGTAAGAAAACGGGTAACACTCCAGACGGTCGTCGCGCTGGCGCTCCATTTGGTCCAGGTGCTAACCCAATGCACGGTCGTGACCAGAAAGGTGCGGTTGCCTCTCTGACTTCTGTTGCTAAACTGCCGTTTGCTTACGC
Organism: Rahnella sp. PAMC25617; assembly: GCF_050606005.1. Classification (NCBI taxonomy): domain Bacteria; kingdom Pseudomonadati; phylum Pseudomonadota; class Gammaproteobacteria; order Enterobacterales; family Yersiniaceae; genus Rahnella; species Rahnella sp. PAMC25617. The sequence continues at coordinate 145,498 of NZ_JBOCUM010000012.1, read as the reverse complement.
GAAAGATGGTATTTCTTATACCTTCTCTATCGTTCCAAATGCGCTGGGTAAAGACGATGATGTGCGTAAAGCAAACCTCGCTGGCCTGATGGATGGTTATTTCCACCACGAAGCGTCCATTGAAGGTGGTCAACACCTGAACGTGAACGTGATGAACCGCGAAATGCTGTTAGATGCGATGGAACATCCTGAAAACTATCCTCAGCTGACCATCCGTGTTTCTGGTTACGCAGTGCGTTTCAACTCACTGACTAAAGAACAGCAACAAGACGTTATTACTCGTACTTTCACCAAGTCCCTGTAATAACTCAGCCTTGTAATCTGGTCTGATAAAAGGCTCCACAGTGTGGAGCCTTTGTTTCATCTCTCCCTGCCCTGCACTGTCTGCACGACAGTCTGTTTTGCCAGAGCGCTATACGTTGTGGATCTCTGGCAAAGCAGTAGCACCATTGCTGACAATCAACCTTATTGATTGTCTGGTATCATAAACCTGTGGTTTTCAGTTTATCTCTGCCAGGCCAGCACCCGCACATGTAGACTGCTATTCATTGGTCAATATGGAGAATAACCCGCAATGTCAGTTCAAGGTCGCATCCACTCATATGAATCCTGTGGCACCGTTGACGGCCCAGGTATCCGTTTCATTGTTTTCTTTCAGGGCTGCCTGATGCGTTGCATGTATTGCCATAACCGCGATACCTGGGACACGCACGGCGGGACAGAGATCAATGTTGATGATTTAATGAAAGAAGTCGTGACCTATCGCCACTTTATGAATGCTTCCGGCGGTGGTGTGACGGCGTCAGGTGGCGAAGCCATCCTTCAGGCAGAATTTGTGCGCGACTGGTTCCGCGCCTGCCAGAAAGAAGGGATTAATACCTGTCTGGACACCAACGGTTTTGTCCGCCGTTATGATCCGGTGATCGACGAATTACTGGATGTCTCAGATCTGGTTATGCTAGATCTTAAGCAAATGAATGACGATATTCACCAGAATCTGGTCGGCGTATCTAACCACCGTACGCTGGACTTTGCCCGCTATCTGGCAAAACGTAATCAGCGCACCTGGATCCGTTATGTTGTTGTACCGGGCTGGTCTGACGATGATGAGTCCGCGCATAAACTCGGCGAGTTCACCAAAGACATGACTAACATCGAGAAGATTGAACTGTTGCCATATCATGAACTCGGCAAACATAAATGGACGGCAATGGGCGAGAAATATGGACTGGACGGCGTCAATCCGCCGACCAAAGAAATCATGGAAAGAGTGAAAAACATTCTCGCCAGCTACGGGCATAAAGTTATCTATTAAACACAGATATCCAGCCCATTAAAAAGACGCCATTTGGCGTCTTTTTTGCTTTGTGAGACTAAGATTCTCAATGAAACCATACCCAAAATAATTGGAGTTGCAATAAGGCGCCAAGTGAGGAGATCCCGATGAGCTGACATAAGTCAGTGATACGGGTCCCGGAGCGTAACTAACGCAGTTGCAGCATCAAGAATGAAGGGTACTACGCTGCGGCCACAGGATTATGAGTATGATCCGCTTTACGCATCAGCATCATTAGATAGACCAGCGAAACCACTGCGATCATCACAAACAGCAAACGGTCAGAATAACTCTGCATCAGCATCGCGGTCATTGTCGGTCCCGCAAGGCTGCCGATGGTGTAACTCATTAGCAACGCCTGATTCATCGCCACCAGCTCATCAGCACTCACTTTCTCACAGGCCCATGACATCGCGACCGGATACAGCGTAAAGCCCGCACATCCGAGGATAAACAGCGTCGGCGCCATCGCATACCCACTGAGCATGGCAATACTGCCGAGGATCACACAAAATATCTGGATGCGTAAAACCATCAGGCGACCATAGCGATCTGCCAAACGTCCTACCGGCCACTGTCCGATAATCCCCGCGCTGACCAGCAATGCCATCCAGTAACCTACGTTCGCATCACTCATTCCCTGATGCGCCAGGAACAGCGGCATCAGTCCGTAAAGTGAACCGAGGACAATACCGGAAATAATACAGCCGTTTATCCCCAGACGTGCATTACGCCGTCTGAACATCGGCATCACCGCATGGCGCGGTTGTTCACTGTCCTGATCCTCAATATGCGTTAACAGCAAAGGCAGCATCGCAATCACAATCAGTGCAGTCACCCAAGGTAAAACGCTGAAGATTGCCGTTGGTACGGTTCCGACGAGTAACTGCCCTGCTACCGTTCCGATGTAATACATGATCATATACGCCGCCAGCAGCTGGCCACGGTTTTTGACTGTTCCGCTACGTAACAGCGCACTTTCCACCACAACCCAGATCAGCGCACACCCAATCCCCGCGACAAAACGCGCCGATACCCAGGTCCAGAAGCTCATGGAAAGCGCCAGCCCTGCGGTGGCGACCGCAAATATTACACAGGAAAGGTAATAGCTACGGTTGAAACCGATGCGTTTTATCAGCCCGCCTGCGAGCAAAGTGCCCAGCAGGTTACCGGTAAAATACGATGAACTGACCAGCCCGACCTGCCAGGTCGGTAGCTGTTCATGGCTGAGCCAAAGAGGTACCAGCGTGTTTAAAACGGCGATAGAAATCGTCAGCAAAAGGAGTCCGCACAGGAGCAGAGAAACGGGGCGAGAATAGGCGGACATAGGACATTGATGACCACAAACAGAAGGAAATTGCGCGCATCATGCCACTGGCGGATAAAAAGTCAATCTGGCAAAAATTGACCTGAGCACAAACTGCAGAGTGATGATTGAAATCGTTAATCAAGCGCGTGTATCAGGAATCATGATGCTTTAATGACAAGTCAATATCACCATGATAACAAACGAGTTTGCATTTACCGCAACCGTTACATTTTGCGCTATCAACGCTGGGTTGATTTTGTTGATTAAAAAATATTGCCGTGCGCGGACACGCAATTTCGCACATCCTGCACAAGTCATCCATGCGACCAAGACATTGCGGCAAAATCACCGGACGCAAACCGGTATCCATCACGACAGTGGCATCCAGTGCACCATTCTCGCAGGATGACGTACAGGCGCCACAAGCATCACATTCCGCATACTCAATGGCCAGTGTCGCCTTCCCTTCACGGATACTCAAAATACCCACCGGGCAAGCCTCTCCACAGCGACCACAACCATCGCATTTTTGAATAAACAGCGACTCTGCTATTGCCTGAGGTGGACGCGCGCGCTGGCGAACCAGGAATGTTTTCTCCGGGCTGACAGTCTGTTCAATAACCTGTTTTGCGGGTGACAACAAACCGCGGAATAATCCCCGGCGGCTGACGGTTCTGCTGCTCATCCAGGTCCGGTAAAAGCCAGCGTCGCGTGGATCGCTCATCAGAAATACAGATCCGCTGTTACCACATCCAGACCCTGCTGCTGGATCCAGCCACAGAGCGTGGATTCCGCCAGTAAAGCCACACCCACGTAAAACGGATGCTCAGCTTTCTGCCGCAACAATTCCAGATAACGCCCTGACCACGGCAGCAAATGCATTGTCAGAAATTCATTCAACAATGCCGGAGAGTTTTCCGCCAGCCACGCAGACATCATCAGTAGTAAACCAATGTGATCCTCTGGTTCTGCCTGTGTCAGGTGCGGTTCGATGCCGTTTTCGCGCATCCACTGCCGAAGCGCCAGCGTTGAATCGCCAAACACGACAGACTCTTTATCCAGATAGACCGAGCCCCACGGCGGTGCTGGCAGCGCGTAAGGGCCCACAAACAGGCGCTGATAGGCGTCCGCGAGGCTTTCTTGCGCCTGATCGATCTGGCTGAAATATCCAGTAACCTGCGCTTTGGCATCTTCAGTGGCACAGGGCCACAAGGGTGCCCATTCGCTGCTTTCCAGTAATGCAATTAAGGGCTGAACTTCGCGGGAATCTGGCGGATAAAATAATACGGCACCTAAAATTTTACCGGTTGAACTGATTGATTCTGCTGACATAATTCACTCTGCTTAGAGAGAACACGCCACCGCAAGCGACGTGTTCTCTGATAAATCGGACTACTGATCGTTAGCCGCTGACGGCCATTCCCACTGTCATATGCAAACCATAGAAAATGGCACGACCAATCAGCTCACCGGCAAATACCAGTACGAACGCCAGAATCATTGATGCCAGTGCCGGACGCTTGCGCATAATCAGCGGACAGAACCAGCAGCCGAGACCGAGAATTACCAGCACCAGCCGCCAGACTGACAGCGAACCGTATTGCGGGATCAGGGCAGAAGCCGCCTGAACAGAACTGTTGATGCCTGCCAGACTTGCGCTTTGCAGCATAACGACCGCTATACTCACGACCAGCGCAGCAAGACTGATAACCGGCAACAGGCGCAGCCCGCAACCATTGATATTTGCACCACGAAGCAGCAGATAACCCAAAACCGGACCACCGATCAGCACCGTCAGCCCGAAATGGAAGAAGGTATACGCATTATCCCAGGTCGGCACGGTATCAATTTCATAAACGCGGCACATCGCGTAGACAAAGCCGATACCCGCCAGCATGGTGACGATCAACCAGATTTTGCCCAGTGCGCGCGGCATCTTATTAACCATCGCCAGCAGCCAGTAAATTCCGCCTAAGGCAAAGAAGAATGATCCGCTACCGATTTCATTGCTCAGCGGCGACGCCCCCAGCCGGTTCAGCGAGTTAAATGCACGCAGGGGTGAACCCAGATGCAGAACCGAAGCAACAAAAGCAATCGCCATCAGCGCCCACAGGAAGAACATCGAAAGATGTATCCTTCGGGCCTCTTCTTTACTGCGTTGGGTGAGAAGCGCAATAGCCAGCACAATAAATGCACCCACCACACACTGCCCCAGAACCGTAAAGACCATTAAAGGCCATTCATGCCATCCGTTTCCCATCTCAAACCTCCTTCGGGTTAGCCAGATAACCCGTGGTATCGCCTACAGGACGGCAATTCGCATTGGGTTTGATGACGATATTTGGGTGAGTAAAATGTGAAGCCGGCAAAGGAGCCACTTCAGCCAGATCACCGTATTTTGCACGCAGCTCTTCAATCGGCGCCATATCCAGTGCACGTAACGGGCAGGATTCCACACAAATCGGTTTCTTACCTTCCGCAATACGCTCATAGCAGCCGTCGCATTTGGTCATATGACCTTTAGCTTCGTTGTACTGTGGCGCACCGTACGGACACGCCATGTGACAATAACGGCAACCGATGCAAACGTCTTCGTTGACCACCACGAACCCATCTTCACGCTTATGCATCGCGCCGCTCGGACACACTTTGGTACAGGCTGGATCTGCGCAGTGGTTGCAGGAAATCGACAGATAATACGCGAAGACATTCTGATGCCAGCCATCGCCGTCCTTTTGCCAGTCGCCACCGGCATATTCATAGATGCGGCGGAAACTGACGTCCGGCGTTAAGTTTTTGAAATCTTTACAGGCCAGTTCGCAGGTTTTGCATCCTGTGCAGCGGCTTGAGTCAATATAAAAACCATATTGAGTTGTCATGTTTTACTCCGTTAAACCTTAGCCACTTGCACAAGGTTGGTATGAGAGGGGTTACCTTTCGCCAGCGGTGAAGGTCTTTGAGAAGTCAGTACGTTAATGCTACCCGCACGGTCGATCTTTTTGCTGTCAGGGGAATACCAGGCACCTTCTCCAAGTGCGACAACGCCCGGCATCATGCGCGGCGTCACTTTGGCAGCAATCTGAACTTCGCCACGATCGTTGAAGATGCGGATCATGTCGCCGTTGGTGATACCGCGCTGCGCAGCATCCATCGGGTTGATCCACATTTCCTGCCGGCATGCTGCCTTCAGCACATCAACGTTGCCGTAAGTGGAGTGCGTACGCGCCTTGTAGTGGAAACCGGTCAGCTGTAACGGATATTTGCTGGCCAGCGGATCGTCATAGTTTTCGAAACCAGCGGCATAGACCGGCAACGGATCAATGACATCGTCTTTAGAGAGTTCCCACTCAGAGGCAATTTTCGCCAGTTCCGCGGAGTAGATTTCGATTTTGCCAGACGGCGTGCTCAGCGGATTGGCCGCCGGATCTTCACGGAATGCTTTGTAAGCGACGTGATGCTGTTCAGGATCGCGTTTTTTGAACATGCCCTGTTTGCGGAAGGTGTCGAAATCCGGCAGTTCAGGCAATGCTTCACGGGATTGCTGATACAAATGACGCAACCACTCTTCCTGCGTACGGCCTTCGGTGAACTGCTGCTCAACACCCATACGGCGGGACAACTCGCTGGTCATCTCATAAATGTTTTTGCACTGGAAGCGAGGCGTGATCGCCTGATCGGCAAAGATGATGTAATCCATGTTGCCGCACGACGCATCGAGGCAGAAATCCATCTGCTCAGAGGCGGTACAGTCAGGCAGGATAATGTCGGCGTATTTCGCCGAAGACGTCATGTGGTTATCAATCACCACAATCATCTCGCATTGCTGGTCATCCTGCAGAATGTTGTGGGTGCGGTTGATATCAGAATGCTGGTTAATCAGGCAGTTACCGGCGTAGTTCCAGATAAATTTGATCGGCACATCCAGTTTCGCTTTTCCGCGTACGCCATCTTTAGTGGCAGTCATTTGCGGACCACGCACAATCGCGTCCGTCCACATAAACATGGATATGCTGGTCTGAACCGGGTTTTCGAGCGTTGGCATACGAACAAACGGAATTTCGTAAGAGCCTTCGCGGGCACCGGAATTACCGCCATGAACGCCGACGTTACCGGTCAGAATTGCCAGCATAGCGATCGCACGGGTGGCAATCTCGCCATTTGCATGACGCTGCGGCCCCCAGCCCTGGGTGATAAATGCCGGTTTCGCCTGACCGATTTCTCGCCCCAGCTTGACGATTTTATCGACAGAAATACCGGTGATTTTTGATGCCCATTCCGGCGTTTTTGCCACGCCATCGGGGCCGGTTCCGAGAATATATGCTTTATAATGCGCATTCTGCGGGACACCTGCCGGTAATGTTTTTTCGTCATAACCGACGCAATATTTGTCGAGGAAAGGCTGATCGACCAGATTTTCAGTGATCATGACATGCGCAAGTGCCGCAGCCAGTGCGCCATCCGTACCCGGTCGGATCGGCACCCATTCGTCTTCACGGCCGGCACCGGTATCGGTATAACGCGGATCGACAATGATCATGCGGGCGTTGGAACGCTGACGAGCCTGCTCGAGGTAATACGTCACGCCCCCGCCGCTCATGCGCGTTTCGCCCGGATTATTACCAAACAGCACCACCAGTTTGCTGTTTTCGATATCAGACGGACTATTGCCATCCGCCCAGCCACCGTAGGTATAATTCAGACCGGCAGCGATTTGTGCCGAACTGTAGTCACCATAATGATTCAGATAACCGCCGCAGCAGTTCATCAGACGGGCAATCAGCGTTTTACCTGGCGGCCATGAACGGGTCATGGTGCCACCTAGCGTGCCGGTGCCATAATTCAGATAAATGGCCTCATTGCCATAACGGCTGATAATGCCTTTCAGGCTGCCAGCCAGGGTATCGAACGCTTCGTCCCAGCTGATTGGCTTGAATTTACCCTCGCCACGTTTCCCTACACGCTTCATCGGATACTTCAGGCGGTCAGGGTTATAAACACGGCGACGCATGGAACGCCCGCGCAGACAGGCGCGAACCTGATGCAATCCTTCATAATTATCATCACCGGTATTATCGGTTTCGACATAACGGATCTCGTTATCAACGACGTGCATTCTCAGCGGACAGCGGCTGCCGCAGTTTACGGTGCAGGCACTCCAGACAATTTTCTCGTCTGCGGTTTTAACCGAATCCTGACGTGTTTCAGCACGTATTGATTTAAACGGCAGTGATATGCCCCCGACGGCAGCTGCCATACCGGCGAGCGTAGTTCCCTTAACCAGGTCACGGCGACTGATCCCTCCGCCTGAACCCGTTTTCTTACTGTTTGAATCCGACATTACTTACTCCGTTGCGCCCTCATCTGAAGGGCGAAAATTTAACAACCATGCCATCGAGCCTGGCTCCTGGGCCGTAGCTTCTTAGACTTTTTCTATTTGAATCAAATTCGTATGCTGAGGATTTCCTTTCGCCAGCGGGGACGGGCGTTGGGTCGTCAGCGTGTTCATGCAGGCACCATGGTCAATACGGTCACCACTCATATTGGCCTGATGCCATGCGCCCTGCCCCATAGCAACAACGCCGGGCATGATGCGCGGCGTAACTTTGGCTGCCACACGCACTTCGCCACGGTCATTAAACACTTTCACTTTGTCACCGTTCTCAATACCACGGGTTTTGGCATCCAGCGGATTGATCCACACTTCCTGACGGCAGGCCGCCTGCAGCACGTCGATATTGCCGTAAGTGGAATGGGTGCGGGCTTTGTAGTGGAAGCCGAACATCTGTAGAGGGAACTGGCTGCGTTTCGGGTCATCCCAGCCTTCAAAGGTTGAGGCATAGACCGGCAGCGGGCTGATTGTTTCGTCTTTTTGCAGCTCCCATTCGCTGGCAATTTTCGCCAGTGCAGAGGAATAAATTTCGATCTTTCCTGAGGGTGTTTTCAACGGATTAGCGACAGGATCCTGACGGAATTTTTTATAGGCCACAAAATGCCCTGCCGGATCTTTACGTTTATAAATTCCCATTTCGCGCAATTCTTCATACGCAGGTAACGCCGGGTCTTTCGCCAGCATTTTGGTGTACAGATACTGCAACCATTCCCGCTGGCTGCGGCCTTCGGTGAATTTGTTGTAAACATCCGGACCAAGACGACGCGCCACTTCGCTCATCATCTCGTAAATTCCTTTGCGCTCGAATTTGGCAGAGGTCGCGGGCTGGATGAAAATCAGGTATCCCATATTGCCGGCGTAATCGTTGGGAATAATGTCTTCCTGTTCGACGGTCATAAGATCCGGCAGCAGGATATCGGCGTATTTCGCCGATGACGTCATGAAGTTTTCCAGCACCACGATCATTTCGCACTGCGAGTCATCCTGCAGAATATCGTGGGTTTTATTGATGTCGGAATGCTGGTTGGTGATGGTGTTACCGGCATAGTTCCAGATGAATTTGATCGGCACATCCAGCTTGTCTTTACCGCGCACTCCATCTGCTTTGGCAGTCATTTCAGGTCCGCGCGCAATGGCATCGGTCCAGCTAAAACAGGAAATCTGTGTCTTCACCGGATTTTCCAGCACCGGCATTCTTTCGATAGTAATGGTATAGGTTGATTCACGCGCACCGCTGTTACCACCATTGATACCGACATTGCCGGTCAGAATCGGCAGCATGGCGATGGCGCGGGACGTCAGCTCACCATTAGCCTGACGCTGCGGGCCCCAGCCCTGAGAAATATACGCCGGTTTGGCTTGTCCGATTTCCCGGGCCAGTTTAACAATACGCTCTGCCGGAATACCGGTAATACGGGATGCCCATGCAGGCGTCTTCGCCGTCCCATCTTCCCCCTGACCGAGAATGTACGCTTTGTAGTGGCTGTTGGCCGGTGCGTCCGCGGGCAATGTTTTTTCGTCGTAGCCCACGCAACAGGCATCGAGGAAAGGCTGATCGACCATATTTTCGGTGATCAACACATGCGCAAGACCGGAGACCAGCGCAGCATCCGTTCCCGGACGGATCGGGATCCACTCATCTTCACGGCCTGCCGCAGTGTCGGTGTAGCGCGGGTCGATCACGATCATACGGGCATTGGAACGCTGACGCGCCTGCTCGAGGTAATAGGTGATGCCGCCACCGCTCATGCGCGTTTCCGCAGGATTATTACCGAAAAGCACCACCAGCTTACTGTTTTCAATATCTGATGTGCTGTTGCCATCATTACTGCCATAAGTGTATGGCATGGCGCAGGCGATTTGCGCGGTACTGTAAGTCCCGTAATGACTGAGGAAGCCGCCGTAACAGTTCATCAGGCGGGCAACCAGCGAGGCGTAAGGGGAAGAACGGGTGATATTGCCGCCGACAACGCCGGAGGTGTAGTTGATGTACACGGCCTCATTGCCATATTTAGCAACAATACGCTTCAGGTTATTGGCGATTTCATCAAAGGCTTCTTCCCAGCTGATGCGCCTGAATTTACCTTCGCCACGTTTACCGACGCGCTTCATCGGGTAATTCAAACGCTCCGGATGGTTCATTCGCCGGCGGATTGAGCGACCACGCAGACAGGCGCGAACCTGATGGTCACCGTAGATGTCATGTCCGGTATTATCGGTTTCAACCCAGTACACTTCATCATCACGTACATGTAATCGCAGGGCGCAGCGGCTGCCGCAGTTAACCGAGCAGGCACCCCAGACCACTTTGTCTTCAGGTGCGGAATTTTTGGCCTCGCCCACAGCCTGTGCCAGTGCTTTGCGGCTGAATGGCAGAGATACGCCGCCCGCGGCAATGGCCAGTCCTGCCAGCGTTGATGTTTTCATCAGCGCCCGGCGGCTGATACCACTTTTTATCGTGATGACTTCAGGTTCGATTACCGACATTTTCCCGCTCCGGTCATAAAGTAGTTACCCACTCAGAATGCAGGGATACTACTAATAAGGGAGTAGGAAACTTTGTCTGCTATCAAAAAAGGCAGGGTTGTGTTGGCGGAAATGAGGAATTCTTAACGCAGCGCACGATTTTATGCATAAAAAAAGCGCCCTCAGGCGCTTTTTCGCTATATTACTGCATATATAACGGGATTAGCCGATATATTCTAAACCGCCCATGTAAGGACGTAATACTTCCGGCACTTCAATACGGCCGTCAGCTTGCTGGTAGTTTTCCAGCACAGCCACCAGCGTACGACCCACAGCCAGACCAGAACCATTCAGGGTATGAACCAGACGTGGTTTTTTGTCAGTTTTGCTGCGGCAGCGCGCCTGCATACGGCGAGCCTGGAAATCACCCATGTTTGAACATGAAGAAATTTCGCGGTAAGTATCCTGCGCTGGCAGCCAGACTTCCAGATCGTAGGTTTTGCATGAGCCAAAGCCCATGTCGCCGGTACACAGCAGAACCTTGCGGTACGGCAGATTCAGCAACTGAAGCACTTTTTCTGCATGACCGGTAAGTTCTTCCAGAGCATCCATCGATTCTTCCGGACGAACAATCTGTACCATCTCGACCTTGTCAAACTGGTGCATACGGATCAGACCACGGGTATCACGACCGTAAGACCCGGCCTCTGAACGGAAGCAAGGCGTGTGCGCCGTCATTTTCAGTGGCAGAGATTCTTCTTCAAGAATTTCATCACGTGTCAGGTTGGTCAGTGGAACTTCAGCTGTCGGGATCAGCGCATAGTTGCTGCTGCCGGCTTCTTCACCGAGCGGTTTAGTATGGAACAGGTCTTCGCCAAATTTCGGCAACTGACCAGTACCGTACAACGTTTCCTGGTTGACCAGATACGGTACGTACGTTTCCAGATAACCGTGCTGTTCGGTGTGCAAGTCCAGCATGAACTGGGACAGTGCGCGATGCATACGGGCGATTTGCCCTTTCATCACTACAAAACGCGCACCGGTCAGCTTAACAGCCGCGGCAAAATCAAGACCACCGGCCATTTCGCCAAGCGACACGTGATCACGGACAGTGAAATCGTACTGACGCGGCGTGCCCCAGCGGCTCACTTCCTGATTGTCGTTTTCGTCTTTACCAGCAGGTACGGAATCATCAGGCAGGTTCGGAATAGCAGAAGCGATATCACGGATATCATTTTGCAATGCTTCCAGTTCAGCCTTCGCGGCATCCAGCTTCTCACCCAGCGTATTCACTTCCAGACGCAAAGGTTCGATGTCTTCGCCACGGGCTTTTGCCTGACCGATAGTTTTCGATCGTGCGTTACGTTCAGCCTGGAGAGTTTCCGTTTCTACCTGCAAGACTTTGCGGCGTTCTTCCTGAGAACGCAGCGTTTCCACATCGAGTTTAAAACCTCTGCGAGCGAGTTTTTCTGCAACTGCGTCTAGCTCATTACGCAGCATATTGGGATCGAGCATGCTAATCCTGTACGTGTCATTATTGAATGTTATTTTGATGATGCACGCTGACTGAAACGGCAGCGTGTCAAAGAGTTATCACGGGTAACCTTACCGCAACGATAAAGTTAGCGGTAGCGTTTTGTCGGGCTATTTTGATCTTGCTCGGCAAGCCATGCCAGCTTTTCGCCGATCTTGCCTTCAAGCCCGCGTGACGTCGGGTAATAATACTGCGTACTGGCCATTTCAGGTGGGAAATAATCTTCGCCAGCCGCGTAGGCGTTGGGTTCATCATGTGCATAACGATACTCCGCACCTAACCCCATTTCTTTCATCAGCTTGGTCGGCGCATTACGCAGATGTTCCGGAACATCGTAATCCGCCATTTCGCGCGCATCGCGCATCGCCGATTTGAACGCGGTATAAACAGCATTACTTTTCGGCGCACACGCCAGATACACAATGGCCTGAGCAATCGCACGCTCACCTTCCGCCGGACCGACGCGGGTGAAACAATCCCAGGCAGAAATGGCGACCTGCATACCGCGCGGATCCGCATTGCCGACATCTTCTGAGGCAATCGCCAGCAAACGGCGCGCCACATACAGCGGATCGCCGCCAGCAGTGATGATTCTGGCATACCAGTAAAGTGCGGCATCAGGCGAGGAGCCACGGACTGATTTATGCAACGCAGAGATTAAATCGTAAAAACGATCGCCTTTATTATCGAAACGCGCACTGCGCTCACCGGCTATTTCCGTGAGCAATTCTGGCGTTAACGTCCGGTAACCTTTGGCGTCAATTTCGGCCATATCGGCCATCATCTCAATACTGTTCAAAGCACGGCGCGCGTCACCATTTACCAGTTCCGAAAGCATACGGCGGGTTTCCGGCGGGACACGGATTTTTTCATTGGCATAACCGCGCTCAGCGTTGGTCAGTGCCTGATCGATCACTTTCTCAATATCTTCCGCTGTCAGTGATTTGAGCAGATAAACACGTGCGCGGGAAAGCAATGCGGAATTGAGTTCGAACGAAGGGTTTTCAGTCGTCGCACCAATGAACGTTATGGTGCCGTCTTCTATGTGCGGCAGGAAAGCATCCTGCTGACTTTTGTTGAAACGATGGACCTCATCAACGAACAAAATCGTACGACGCCCGGCATCACGATTCTGTCGGGCACGTTCAATCGCTTCACGGATATCTTTCACGCCTGATGTGACCGCCGAAATACGCTCAACATCGGCATTAGCATAGCGGCCAATCAGTTCTGCCAGCGTTGTTTTCCCGGTACCCGGCGGCCCCCACAAAATCATCGAATGCAGCTGCCCTGCTTCAATCGCCCGCGGCAGAGGTTTGCCCGGCGCTAACAGATGCTGCTGCCCGATATATTCTGCAAGGGTTACGGGCCGCATACGGGCGGCCAGTGGCTGGAATTCGTTTTGGGAAAAATCGAGTGACAGATTACTCAAACTAACCTCACTGACGCTGGTCATCCACCGTCACACCCTTAGGTGGAGTAAATTTAAATTTAGCATCATCTACAGCCGCATTTTGCTCGCCCTTCAGGGTATAAGCACTTTTTTGGCCGTCCTGCTCAACCGCAGTAAAACTTTTGATGGTGCCGGTCGGCGTGACTGTGATTGCGAATTGCTTCAGATTGCCGGTAGAAGCTTTTGGCGTTAATTCAAAATCATCGCCTTTCTGCTTCACGTTGTATTTAGCCCAGTCGCTGCTGTCGTTACGGGTGATCAGCATGAACGGCGTATTGCCGGTCGCGTTTTTCAGCCAGGTCGCCGTGACCTGCTCAACGAACGGGTTGTAGAACCACAGGGTTTTGCCGTCAGAAACCAGAATGCTTTCATCTGGCGTCGTCATATGCCAGTTAAACAGGTTCGGGCGTTTGACCCAAAGCTGACCTTCGCCCTGCTGGACGGCGGCACCATCATCGCTGGTGACAGTCTGAGTGAAGCTGGCGTGGAAAGTATTGAGCTTGCCCAGACGGGATTTGAGATCACTGCTGGCGTCCGCTAATACGGAAGCGGAGGTAAATGCGGTCAGTAAACACCCTACCATTAACAATTTTTTCATTCTTATACTTACCTCAGAAATCCATAAACTTCAGACGATGCCTTTTACACAGGCAAAAGACGTATGGTGCGAACTCTATCCGAGGCATCGCTCCGGTGGTAGCTCAATCATCTGAAAAACATGTGTTTTACGCATCTTTGCAAATATGCTTCATCATTCGAACTGCCTCTGCGTTGGCTGCCTTCTATCACCCCAGTCACTTAGTAAGTTAAGCTCCCGGGGTTAGGTCAGTTGCCGCCTTGAACCAGCCCGAATGACTTTGGATATTAATTTTGGAAGGATTTACTCATGCGATGGCGGTGCCAGTACTTCACGGTTGCCGTTATGGCCCGGCGTACTGACAATGCCCTGCGCTTCCATTTGTTCAACGATACGTGCCGCGCGGTTGTAACCAATACGGAACTGACGCTGAACGCCTGAAATTGATGCACGACGTTTGTCTACGACAAATGCCACAGCCTGATCAAACAGAGCATCAAGCTCTTCATCACCGTCCAGACCTAAACCGCCACCTTCACCATCGTCACCACCGGAAACAATGCTTTCGATGTATTTCGGACGACCGCGGGCTTTCCAGTCCTGAACTACCGCATGAACTTCCTGGTCACGGACGAACGCTCCGTGAACACGCACCGGAATCGAGGAGTTTGGCGCCATGTACAACATGTCACCCATCCCTAACAGTGATTCAGCACCGCCCTGATCCAGAATGGTGCGGGAGTCGATTTTACTCGACACCGTAAAGGCGATACGGGTCGGGATGTTCGCTTTAATCAGACCGGTAATCACATCGACAGAAGGTCGCTGCGTCGCCAGAACCAGGTGAATACCTGCGGCACGTGCTTTCTGGGCCAGACGTGCGATCAGCTCTTCTACCTTTTTACCGACGGTCATCATCAGATCGGCAAACTCATCGACCATCACCACGATAAACGGTTCTTTTTGCAGGTATGGCGGCTCAGCAGCCATGCCATCACCCGGCTTCCAGAATGGATCAGGAATTGGACGTCCCATCGCTTCCGCTTCCAGAATTCGTTCGTTATAGCCCGCAAGGTTACGTACACCCAGCGCCGACATCAGTTTATAGCGACGTTCCATCTCGCCGACACACCAGCGCAACGCATTGGCTGCATCTTTCATATCGGTGACGACTTCAGTCAGCAAATGCGGAATGCCTTCATATACCGACAACTCGAGCATTTTCGGGTCGATCATAATGAAGCGCACATCTTCCGGTTTGGATTTGTAAAGCATACTCAGGATCATAGCGTTAACGCCGACAGACTTACCGGAACCGGTCGTACCAGCCACCAGCAAGTGAGGCATTTTCGCCAAATCGGCGATAACCGGCTCACCCGAAATATCTTTACCCAGCACAATCGTCAGCGGAGACGTACTTTCTTTAAATTTCGCACAGTCCAGCACTTCCCGCAGATACACGGTCTGACGTTTCTTGTTTGGCAATTCCAGGCCGACATAAGGCTTGCCGGGAATAACTTCCACGACACGCACCGCAACGGCAGACAATGAACGTGCAAGGTCACGCGAAAGGTTAGAAATACGCGCGGCTTTAACGCCCGGCGCCAGATCCAGTTCGAAACGTGTAATGACCGGACCCGGTAATTTGCCGACGACGTCTGCTTTGATGCGGTAATCATTCAGGCGGGCTTCTATAAGGTTACCCATCTGTTCCAGCGCGAACTCGTCCACAGGTTCCGCTTCCGCCGGAGGCGATGTCAGCAAATCCAGTGATGGCAGCGGCGTAGTCGGTTTCACCAGCGGCTGTTCATTACGCATCAGGAACGGGTGGATCAGGCTGTCCATGTCAGGCTGCGCCGATGGCGATGACTGACGTGGCGCTTCATACTCCTGCGCATGTTGCACCGGTTCCGAAGCCGCAGCGCGCTGATAAGGTTGCTGAGCAAACGCTGCAGGTTGCGGTTCTTCTTCCGCTTGGGCTGACAACGTGAACAATGGCTCAGAAGGCGTATCGTCCACCAGATCCGCCATTGGCGAGAAGCTGAAAGCATCGTGCTGACTGAGTTTCATCGCGGCAGCAGCAAAATCATCAGCAGGAGAATGGGAAATTTCTGCCTGATTATTTTGCGAATGATGATGCTGAACCAGACCGCTTTGTGGCTCGACTTCTTGCTGATAACGAGCCTGCTCGCGCGCAGCGAAGGCATTGCGTAGTTCAGCTTCCTGCAAGGCGGCTTCAGCATCCGGTTCATTTTCAGTCACCGCATCGCCGTAACGCTCTTGCTGCTGTTCGGCAAACGCCTGCTGCAATGCGGCTTCCTGCCTGGCTTCCTCGTCGGCCTGAGCCAGAGGATCGTTATGCCAGGTTTCCTGTCCGGCATTTTGCTGGGCCGCAGCTTGCGCGTTTTCCTGTTGTTCGGCCATACGCTGAGACGGCAATTTAATGCCGTACGACGCCAGCTCGCGACGCGTTGGAATACGCACCGGATTTGGACGCGGCAATTCTGGGCCAAACCCTTTTTTCACCTGCGGATTTTCATCACTTACAGCGCTGAAAGCAGGCATAAAGGTATTAGTTGCAGAAGATGCCGCAGACTGTCCTGCCTGAGCCAGCCCCGTAGCAAGTGCAGCCGTAGCAGCGACGCTGGCGGCCTGCGCGGCATCGGGTACCGGCGAACTGAAATCAAACGGTGAACGGCTGGGTTCAACGGCTGTTTGCCAGTTCCCGAGACTCGGGCCATCTTCCTGATTGCGCTCAACCGGCGCAGGAGAAGGTGATTGCTGTACCGGCTGCGGATGGCGCGGCACCGGCGTTTCTTCCGGGATTTCGAAATTATAGAGCGGCGGCGCCGTTGAAACCGGCGTAGACGGATAGGGTGAAATCTCAGCCACCGGCGGTTCTGCAGCATAAGGATCAGCTGCTGGCGCTGGTGTCACGACCGAAGCCGGTTCAGCGACTGCCGCGGCTGTTTCAGGAACAGCAGAAGAAACAGGAGCAGAAGCTGCTGGTGCTGGTGCTGGTGCCGGTGCCGGTGCTGGTGCCGGTGCTGCTGGATGCTCATTAACTGAAGGCGCAGAGAACAGCACGTCATCGTCATCGGTTTCAGCAGTCGCTGCGGCAGCCGCAGGGATCGCCGCTGCACCTGCAACAGCAACTTTAGCTACCGGTTTGGCTTCGTCGTCTTCGAGTAACGGATCGTCGTGCTCGTCGTAGTCATAATCATCGTCACGACGGGAACGGTTGGTCACGATATTGGTGACACCGAGCACGGCACCGCCAATTTTCTCGGCAATGGTCAGCCATGACCAGCCGGTAAACAGTGTCAGTCCGGCTGCCCACACACATAACAACACCAGCGTCGCGCCAACATTGTTGAAATACGGCGTCATCGCTGTACTCAACAAACTGCCGATGACACCACCGGAAGCGAAGTAGTAAAGGTCATCGATATTGACTGATGCCAGACCACAAGACGTGACAATAAGCGCCAGCGTCCCGATAAGGCGCAGCGAAAGGGCAAAATAATCGACGAAATCCTGTTTATCCCGCTGACGAAACGCCGCCCAGCAGAGGCACAGAATAATAGGTGGAATAGCGTAACCAAATACGCCAAAGATGAAGAACAGCGTGTCAGCCATCCAGGCTCCCACACCACCGCCCCAGTTGTGAATTGGCCCATGCCATGCGGTCTGAGACCAGCTTGGATCAGAGGGGTTAAAACTCACCAATGCTGCCATTAAATAAGCAGCAAAAATCGCTACCACCACCAGCAAAGCCTCCAGAAGACGGCGACCATTGCTCAGCTTTTTAAGGGTAACTTCTTTATCTTCTGTATATTCCTGGCTCAAGAAAGGCTCTCCAGGTTCCTGTGAACTGAGAAAAAGCAACAGCGCCGAGAGTCCCCGGCGCCATAGCTGTATAGATACACAGGAGTGTAGCTAAAATTACAAGGTTTTGCACCTGAACAATTACCGGGTTTTGATGACCAGGCGATTTGTCTGTTTTACTTCTTCCATGACCACATAGGTTCGGGTGTCGTTAACACCTGGAAGACGAAGTAATGTCTCACCTAACAGTTTACGGTAGGCGGACATGTCAGGTACGCGGGTTTTCAACAAATAGTCGAAGTCCCCTGAAACCAAGTGACACTCCTGAATATCTTCGAGTTTTTGTACTGCCGCATTAAATTGCTCAAACACATCCGGCGCGCCACGGTTGAGGGTAATCTCAACAAACACCAGCAACGAGGCATCCAGATAATGCGGGTTTAGCAATGCGGTATAACCATTGATGAAGCCCTGACGTTCCAGACGACGAACGCGCTCCAGACATGGAGTTGGAGATAATCCCACACGTTTGGAAAGCTCGACGTTTGAAATCCGGCCATCCTTTTGCAATTCGTTGAGGATGTTACGGTCAATACGGTCGAGATCTTTTCCCGGACGTTTTTTGTTGTCTACCATTATTATTGTCTCTCTGCTGTCCTTCCCTGCACCTGCCATACCCCAGCCAACTTCAATGTCTAAGGGTTGTCCCAAGCGAAGACCCGATTATTAAGGTTTACGCATCCAAAAGCCGCGTTGATCCCCTGTCAAAAGGAACACGACCGTAAAACGGATACTCAAAAGAAATAACCCTGCGAAATTAATAGATTGCATACAGCCAACCTGATTCACTAAACCCTGCTGCAACAAAAACGCAAAAAAGCAAGACCAGAACGGGTCCGGTAGCAGCCAATTGCATAAATTCAAGTCACAGACAGGCAGTTAATTTCTTCTTCCCCTGATGTTTTCGCAAATGCACAGCGGATTGTCAAAGTAAAAGAAGCAAAATCAGAAGAACGTGCCAACCTGAAAAGCTGATCCCCCCTTTTTAGCTGTCTTTTCTCTTTGAACAATAACAACTCAATGCGCGAAATAATTCAGCCAAATCCCCACAACCTGCCGTGAATTGTGACTAAAAGACCGCACTCTGTTAAACAACATTCACAGCCGCTGACATCACCGCCGTTGTTTTTCACGCTGTTCATCAAACAGTTAAGTGTCTGATAATCAGCAAAGGAAACCTTTTTACCCGTGTTTCACTGTAAAAACTATCAGACAAATCGTTAACAACATCTGAGTTTGCTTTTTTTACTGCGCCGTTTTCCCTACAATCGGTCTATCGCTTGTCGCTACCGCGGAGATGAATTACGCATGAGTACGGTTAAACACAGTAAATTATTGATTTTAGGTTCTGGTCCTGCGGGTTATACCGCAGCAGTTTATGCAGCACGCGCCAACCTTAATCCGGTTTTGATTACCGGTGTTGAAAAAGGCGGTCAGCTGACCACAACCACAGAAGTCGAAAACTGGCCGGGCGATCCTGAAGGTCTGACCGGTCCGGGTCTGATGGAACGTATGCATGAACATGCGACCAAATTTAATACCGAGATTATCTTCGACCACATTAACAAAGTCGATTTGCAGAACCGTCCGTTCCGCCTCACCGGCGACAGCGGCGAATACACCTGTGACGCGCTGATCATCGCCACCGGCGCATCCGCACGTTATATCGGTCTGCCATCTGAAGAAGCGTTCAAAGGTCGCGGCGTTTCTGCCTGCGCCACCTGTGATGGTTTCTTCTACCGTAATCAAAAAGTCGCAGTGGTTGGTGGCGGGAATACCGCAGTCGAAGAAGCGCTTTATCTGGCGAACATTGCCTCTGAAGTACACCTGATCCACCGTCGCGACAGTTTCCGTGCTGAAAAAATTCTGGTAGACCGTCTGAATGACAAAGTGGCCAGCGGTAATATTGTTCTGCACACCCACAAAACCCTGAATGAAGTGGTCGGCGATCAGATGGGTGTTACCGGCGCGAGCTTGCTCGACGTGCGCACTGACGAGAAATCTCAGGTGGATGTTGCCGGTGTATTCATCGCTATCGGTCACAGCCCGAACACCGGCATTTTCGAAGGTCAGCTGGAACTCAAAGACGGCTACATCAAAGTGCAGTCCGGTTCCCACGGCAATGCGACACAAACCAGCATTCCGGGTGTTTTCGCCGCAGGCGATGTTATGGACCATATTTACCGTCAGGCGATCACGTCCGCCGGTACCGGTTGTATGGCCGCGCTGGATGCCGAGCGCTATCTGGACGGTTTATCGCAAGCACCGGATTTGTAAGCATCTCCCCTTCTGTTTGCCCTTAAAAAGAGGCGGCGTAATTGCCGCCTTTTTCATATTTTCAGTTTGCGGTCCGAGCATGTAACATAAGCGCCCTCCCATCCGGATTGCTGCACAGACTGAAGCCTGATGAATAAAACACGACAACAAGAACTTACCCGCTGGTTAAAACAACAAAGCTCCCGCGCCAAAGGCTGGATCCGTCTGTCTATGATGCTGGGTCTGCTTTCTGGTTTACTGATCCTCGCACAGGCCTGGCTGATGGCCGGATTACTGCACAGCCTGATCATCGAGCACACTCCGCGTGATGCGCTGCTGCAAAGTTTCCTGTTAATGGCACTGACCTTTGTGTTGCGTGCCGTCGTGACCTGGCTACGTGAACAGGTGGGCTTTATCTGCGGACGCTTTATCCGCCAGGAAATGCGCAAACTGGTGCTGGATCGTCTGGAAAAACTGGGGCCTGCATGGATCCAGGGCAAACCGGCGGGCAGCTGGGCCAGCATCATTCTTGAACAAATCGAAGATATGCAGGATTACTATTCCCGCTATCTGCCACAAATTGCACTTGCCGGTATTATTCCACTGCTGATTTTAGTCAGCGTCTTCCCGATTAACTGGGCCGCAGGGCTGATCCTGCTGGTTACCGCACCGCTGATCCCGCTGTTTATGGCGCTGGTCGGAATGGGTGCGGCAGATGCTAACCGCCGCAACTTTGTCGCGCTGGCGCGTCTTAGCGGAAACTTCCTCGACAGTCTGCGCGGTCTGGATACACTTCGCCTGTTCCACCGCGGCACGGCAGAAATCGACCAGATCAAACGCTCAACGGAACAGTTTCGCGCACGCACAATGGACGTTCTGCGTCTGGCCTTTTTATCTTCCGCAGTCCTGGAATTCTTCGCTTCCATCTCCATTGCGGTTGTCGCGGTGTACTTCGGTTTCTCTTATCTGGGCGAACTGAACTTTGGCAGCTACGGCACGCCTGTGACCCTTTTCGCCGGTTTTCTGGTGCTGATACTTGCCCCGGAGTTTTTCCAGCCTCTGCGTGATCTGGGCGCGTTTTATCACGCCAAAGCGCAGGCCGTCGGCGCAGCAGAAAGTCTGGTGACATTCCTGAGTGCTGAAAGTGCCGATATGGGTGACGGTGACCAGAATTTCCCGGCCGGTAAAACGGTGGAACTGGAAGCCCGCGATCTGATTATTCAGTCGCCACAGGGTAAAACGCTGGCCGGTCCGCTGACCTTCAGTATTCCGGCAGGACAACGTATCGCCATCGTCGGCCTGAGCGGTGCGGGTAAAAGTTCATTGCTAAACGCCCTGCTCGGCTTCCTGCCTTATCAGGGTTCAATTACCGTCAGCGGTATGGAACTGAAATCATTACGCAACGATGAATGGCGTAAACAGCCGAGCTGGGTCGGCCAGAATCCACATCTGCCCGAACAAACCCTGCGCGCCAACATTCTGCTCAATCAGCCGGATGTCAGCGATGAACAGCTTCAGTCTGCCATCGACCGTGCGTATGTGAGTGAATTCCTGCCGCTGTTACCGCAGGGACTGGAAACCGAACTGGGCGACAGCGCGGCGCGGTTATCCATCGGTCAGGCGCAGCGCGTGGCCGTAGCCCGCGCCCTGCTCTCGCCGTGCAGTTTATTACTGCTTGATGAACCCACCGCCAGCCTCGACGCACACAGCGAAAAACGGGTAATGAGCGCGCTGAACGACGCGTCTAAAGCACAAACCTCCCTGCTGGTGACGCATCAGCTGGAAGACACCCGGGACTACGACGAAATCTGGGTGATGGATAAAGGCCTGATCGCTGAGCGTGGCACATTTGCGCAACTGGTGGCTCAGAACGGATTATTCACCAGCCTGCTTTCCCAGCGGAATAAGGAGCTGTAATCATGAAAACTCTTCTGCCTTATCTCGCGCTGTATCGCCGTCACTGGTTCCGCCTGTCTCTGGGCATCATTCTGGCTATCGTCACTTTACTGGCGAGCATCGGGCTGCTGACGCTTTCGGGATGGTTCCTCGCGGCCTCCGCCGTGGCGGGTATCGCCGGTTTATACAGTTTCAACTACATGCTTCCTGCCGCCGGTGTGCGCGGGGCGGCGATATTTCGTACTGCAGGCCGCTATGCCGAGCGTCTGGTCAGCCACGACGCGACATTCCGCGTGCTCGCACATCTGCGCGTGTTTACTTTCACCAAAATTATGCCGCTGTCTCCGGGCGGTATTGCCCGTTTTCGTCAGGCCGATTTACTGAACCGGCTGGTGGCCGATGTCGATACGCTGGATCATTTGTATCTGCGGGTGATTTCTCCGCTGGTAAGTGCGCTGGTGGTGATCCTGCTGGTGACGTTTGGCCTGAGTTTCCTCGATGTGAAACTGGCGCTGACCCTCGGTGCGATCATGCTGGTGCTGATACTGCTTCTGCCGGTGATTTTCTACCGGGCGGGTAAACCGGCTGGCCGTGAACTGACGGCGCTGCGCAGTGATTACCGCATGCAGCTGACGTCATGGTTACAGGGTCAGTCCGAGCTGGTGGTCTTTGGCGCTCAGCCACGATTCCGCCAGCAACTGAACGATATCGAGCGCCGCTGGATGTTGCGCCAGCAGCAGCAGGCAAAACTGACCGGTTTGTCGCAGGCGATGGTGATTGCAGCAGCCGGTCTGACCGTGA
Source organism: Rahnella sp. PAMC25617 (assembly GCF_050606005.1). NCBI lineage: Bacteria > Pseudomonadati > Pseudomonadota > Gammaproteobacteria > Enterobacterales > Yersiniaceae > Rahnella > Rahnella sp. PAMC25617. The sequence goes on along the minus strand of NZ_JBOCUM010000012.1, from coordinate 122,593 downwards.
CGCTAATGCTGTGGCTGGCCGCGGGTGGCATCAGCCAGTTCCCGCAGCCCGGCGCACTGATTGCTTTGTTCGTATTTACTCCGCTGGCCGCTTTCGAAGCGCTGGGGCCGGTCGCTGCGGCATTCCAGCATCTGGGGCAAGTCATCGCTTCGGCTCAGCGCGTCAGCCAGATTATTGACCAGCCTGCCGACGTAACCTTCCCGACACAAGGTCCTGTTGCCGCTGAACACGTCAGCCTGTCGCTGCAAAATCTGAACTTCACCTATCCCGGGCAACCGCTTCCGGTGCTGAAAAACGTCACGCTGGATGTCAGGGCCGGTGAACATATCGCCCTGCTCGGCCAGACTGGTTGTGGCAAATCTACCCTGCTGCAATTGCTGACCCGCGGCTGGGATATCACCAGCGGCACGCTTGAAATCAATGGCCATGCTATCGGTGCCTACGATGAAGCAACGCTGCGTAAGATGATCACCGTTGTCAGTCAGCGAGCACATGTCTTTAACACTACGCTGCGCGAAAACCTGCGCATGGCATCACCGGATTGCACCGATGAGCAGATCGCGGAAGTCCTGAGACAGGTTGATTTACATGTGTTGTTGGAAAATGAAGGCCTGAACGCCTGGCTCGGTGAAGGTGGACGTCAGCTTTCCGGTGGCGAACAGCGTCGTATCGGGCTGGCACGTGCTTTGCTGCATGATGCTCCGCTGTGGTTGCTTGATGAACCGACAGAAGGGCTTGATGCGGAAACGGAACAACATATTTTGGCTCTGCTGCACAAGCATTGTCAGAATAAAACGCTACTCTTAGTGACGCACCGGCTGCACGGTCTGGAAACTTTCGACAGGATTTGCGTCATGGAGGAAGGTCAGATTGTGGAACAAGGTGATCATGCGTCGTTAATTGCTGCACAGGGCCGGTACGCGCGGTTTTTGTCACGTACCTGACGTCGTAGTTGCCAGTTTAGCGGCGGCCCGTGAGTCGCCGGATAAGGAGATCTATGCGGTTAGTAAAGCTTGAGGCCAATTCGGTTAATTTTCCGGATCCTGAAACTGCCTTGCAGGACCCGAATGGCCTGCTGGCTATCGGAGGTGATCTCACCGCCCCTCGCCTGCTTTCCGCGTATCAGTACGGCGTTTTCCCCTGGTTTGAACCGGGAGAGATGATCCTGTGGTGGTCACCCGATCCCCGTGCAATTTTAGTTCCGGATGAACGTCACGTCAGCCGGAGTCTGAAACGTTTCATGCGCAAAATGCCTTTTCGTTTCACACTTAACCAGCAATTTGAAAAGGTCATACGTGCGTGTGCGATGCAGCGTGAGGACGGTACCTGGATCGGACCGCTGGTTCAGCGCGGTTATCAGGAGTTACACGAAGCCGGACGCGCGCATTCAGTTGAAGTCTGGGAAGGAAATGAACTGGTTGGCGGATTATACGGTGTTTCTGTTGGCGGGTTATTTTGCGGCGAGTCGATGTTCAGTCGCCGTGAAAACGCTTCAAAAGCCGCGCTGATGGTTTTTTGCCAACATTTTTCCCGCAATGGTGGAGAACTGATTGACTGTCAGGTGCTCAACCCTCACACTGCGTCGCTGGGTGCGAGAGAGATCCCCCGCCGCCAATTTTTGCAGCAGTTATCCGAACTTTCGCAACGAGCGTTAGCGCCGGATTGCTGGTTGCCACAAGACTTATCCCCACATGATGAAGACCTGCCGGTGTTCCCGAAGGATAGGGAATAGGTGCGGTCATGGACCATACTTCTTTACATAATGTGGGTTTTTCGGCATTATCTTGCCGGTTAAAAACTATGGTAGTTAGACCTAGAGGATTCGATGGCCAAAGAAGACAACATTGAAATGCAAGGCACCGTACTTGATACGCTGCCAAACACTATGTTCCGCGTAGAATTAGAAAACGGACACGTAGTTACCGCACACATCTCCGGTAAAATGCGTAAGAACTACATCCGCATCCTGACGGGCGACAAAGTCACTGTAGAGCTGACCCCGTACGACCTGAGCAAAGGCCGCATTGTCTTCCGTAGCCGTTAATAAGCGGCTCACTCATCGCTGATTTTCCGGCGATACCTGAGGATACCCTTTTCGCCCTTCCTGCTGTTGCAAGGGCGTTTTGTGGTATCCGCAATCCGGCATTTGTTCCACGATGTATTCCACTATCCTTTCTGAAATCCCTCACTAATTACTGCAATTAAATAAAGAATTTCGGAAAGAAAAAAGGCGATGTTTTCACATCGCCTTTTGTTTTTTCATCACAGATGAAAATTAATGCACCGCACCTTCCGGTTTTTTCTTCTGCGCACTCATGAAGTGATAAGTCAGCTTGTCAGCCGCTTTATCCAGAGCCACAGAGACGGAACCGCCATCCACCAGTGAACCAAACAGCAGTTCGTTGGCGAGTGGTTTTTTCAGGTTTTCCTGAACGGTACGGGTCATCGGACGCGCACCCATCGCACGGTCGTAGCCTTTCACGGTCAGCCAGTCGCGAGCTTCATCGCTGACTTCGAGAGAAACGCCTTTCGCATCCAGCTGCGCCTGCAGTTCAACGATAAACTTATCGACAACCTGCTGAATAACTTCCGTAGACAGATGGTTGAACCAAATAACGTTGTCGAGACGGTTACGGAATTCCGGCGTAAAGGTACGTTTGATCTCTTCCATCGCATCCGGACTGTTGTCCTGATGAATCAGACCAATCGATTTACGTTCCGTTTCACGCACACCGGCGTTAGTGGTCATTACCAAAATCACGTTACGGAAATCAGCCTTGCGCCCGTTGTTATCAGTCAGCGTGCCGTTGTCCATGACCTGCAACAGCAGGTTGAAGACATCCGGATGCGCCTTTTCGATTTCATCGAGCAGCACCACGGCGTGAGGATGTTTAATCACCGCATCCGTCAGCAAACCGCCCTGGTCAAAGCCGACATAACCCGGAGGCGCACCGATCAGACGACTGACCGTATGACGTTCCATGTATTCCGACATATCAAAGCGCAGCAGTTCGATATCCAGCGCTTTCGCCAGCTGTACCGTGACTTCTGTTTTACCCACACCGGTAGGACCGGCGAACAGGAACGAACCGACAGGCTTGTGATCCTGACCCAGACCGGCGCGGCTCATTTTGATCGCTTCAGTCAGCGCTTCAATCGCAGGATCCTGTCCGAAGACCAGCATTTTCAGACGGTCGCCCAGATTTTTCAGCACATCGCGGTCTGTCGCAGACACGGTTTTTTCCGGAATGCGGGCAATACGCGCCACAACGCTTTCGATATCGCTGACGTTAACGGTTTTCTTGCGTTTGCTGACCGGCATTAACCGGCTGCGCGCGCCCGCTTCGTCGATGACGTCGATGGCTTTGTCCGGCAGATGACGGTCATTGATATATTTGACCGACAACTCAACCGCCGCACGCACCGCTTTCGCGGTGTAACGCACATCGTGATGCGCTTCGTATTTGGTTTTCAGGCCGTTAATGATCTGAACCGTTTCTTCCACGCTTGGCTCAGTAATATCAATTTTCTGGAAGCGACGTGCCAGAGCACGGTCTTTCTCAAAGATATTGCTGAATTCCTGATACGTGGTGGAACCGATCACGCGGATTTTCCCGCTGGAAAGCAATGGCTTGATGAGGTTTGCCGCATCCACCTGACCGCCCGATGCCGCACCGGCACCAATGATCGTGTGAATTTCATCAATAAACAGGATGCTGTTCTTATCCTGCTCCAGCTGTTTCAGCAGAGATTTGAAACGTTTTTCGAAATCACCGCGGTATTTAGTGCCCGCCAGCAACGAACCGATATCCAGAGAATACAGGGTGCAGTCGGCCATCACTTCCGGCACATCGCCCTGCTCGATTCGCCATGCCAGACCTTCGGCAATCGCGGTTTTACCCACGCCGGATTCACCCACCAGCAGCGGGTTATTCTTACGGCGACGGCAGAGCACCTGAATGGCGCGCTCCAGTTCTTTGTCACGGCCAATCAGCGGATCAATACCACCTACACGCGCTAACTGGTTGAGATTAGTGGTGAAGTTCTCCATACGATCTTCCCCCGCCGACTGCTCTTCGTTAACTGGGTTTTCCGCATTGTTTTGCGCCTGGCTGCCCGATTCATCTTTACGGGTGCCATGCGAAATAAAGTTCACCACATCAAGGCGGCTGACGTCATGTTTGCGCAGGAGATAGGCTGCCTGAGATTCCTGTTCGCTGAAAATCGCGACCAGAACGTTAGCGCCCGAGACTTCGCTGCGGCCAGAAGATTGCACGTGGAATACCGCACGTTGCAGAACGCGCTGGAAACTCAGCGTAGGCTGGGTGTCACGTTCCTCTTCACTGGCGGGTAAGGTGGGTGTGGTTTGCTCGATGAAGGCTTCCAGCTCCTGGCGTAATGCCACCAGATCGACTGTACAGGCTTCAAGCGCTTCACGGGCAGCAGGGTTGCTGAGCAACGCCAGCAACAGGTGCTCCACGGTCATAAACTCATGCCGGTGCTCACGGGCTCTTGCGAAAGCCATGTTGAGACTGAGTTCAAGTTCTTGATTGAGCATAGGCACCTCCCAAATAGATTGCCTTAATCAGGCTTTTTCCAGCGTACACAGCAACGGATGCTCATTCTCCTTGGCGTACTCATTTACGTGTGCGACCTTGGTTTCGGCGACTTCGGCTGTATAAACACCGCATATCGCTTTGCCTCTGTAGTGCACCTGGAGCATCAGTTGCGTTGCACGTTCAATATCATAAGAAAAGAACTTTTGCAGAACGTCAATCACAAATTCCATTGGAGTGTAATCGTCGTTGTTTAATATAACTTTATACATAGATGGCGGTTTTACCTCATCCTTTTGCTTATCCGCCGCCAAATGTTCAAAATTTAGCCAGTCTTGATTATTGCCCATTGCCTGTTCATCACCTGTGAAGATCGTATCGGAAGCCAAATACACAAGCATGAAGGCTTTCTGCAGAGCCTCACGCCGTTATTACCGTATTTTACCATCTCTGGCCTCACCTTGCCGCTGCACAAAATGTTTTGCGTGCAACCGATAACGCGGATGAAAATTTAACAAAATATGTCAATAGCGTTACCTGCTTCAAACTTTGGTTATCTGCTCCCCCGGGACAAATGCCGTTTCCTTGACGTCTTTCTCTATTCCACTAGAGTGTAAATTCGTGAGCCGGACGGGGTTTAAACCGGCCTGAACAGGCGCTTATCGCCGACGTTCTGGCCTACGTGCTCACTCAACTGGCTTTATCTATTTACTACCAGACTAGTCATGAGAGGGATGTAGAAGCATGCAGACGGGTACGGTTAAATGGTTCAATAATGCTAAAGGCTTTGGCTTCATTTGCCCGCAAAATGGCGGTGAAGACATCTTCGCTCACTACTCCACAATACAGATGGAGGGTTACCGGACTTTAAAAGCCGGCCAGCAGGTCAATTTCGACGTTCATGAAGGCCCAAAGGGGAATCATGCCAGCCTCATTATTCCAGTGGAAAGTGAAGCGGTCGCCTGACCGGTTCAGCATCACGTATCAGATAACACGTCTACTGCAAATGCCGGTCACTCACTGACTGGCATTTTTATTTATGGGGGAGAATGGCTCAGGCTTCAAGCCCTCTTTACGAAAATAAAGTACATTTTTTAGACACCAATTGCTAAGACACGACATAAACAAAATCAAATCTAAACACAATCTCAACAAATCACGTTCAATTTCTCCATACTTTTCCCCGTTGCACAGTCGTTTATGCAGCTCCTGTTGAAATATCGGTAACAAAAACCCGGTTGCAAATAACAGGTAAAGACCATGACGACTCTCCATTATCCTGGCGTAGAAAAAGCCCCGCTTTCAGGCTTGCAGTTGATGAAGGCACTCCTCACCAACCGCATCACGCCGGGGCCGTCCTGGAAATTACCGCGCTATCGCCTTAAATTCCTTTTCCGCACGCTGAAGCAGCCGCGCAGAACGTTTGCACTGCTCGATTATCTGGCGCAGCATCCGCAACGTGATGAAATTCTGTTGGCAATGCCCGGCCTGCCAGCGAAATTACATCGCACCTATCAGGCAGCCAATATCAATCAGGCTCAGGCCCTGAAGCGGATCACCGATCATTACGATATGATCCAGGACTGCCTGCCGGACGCCATTAATCACGGCTATCTGAATAAAAAACCGATGGCGATTGCCACCCTGACCGGTAAAGAAGATCAGCGTTATGCCATTACCTTTAACGCCGTCAGCCGTCTGGATAAAGAAGGCGAAGCGACGCTGTCCTTCAATAATCCGCAGGGAGAACCGATTGCTATCGTGACGTTCTCTTTTATTGAGTATCAGGGTCAGCCGACGCTGTTTATTGGCGCATTGCAGGGGCCGCGCGCCCATGTGGATCACCAGGAAATTCAGACAGCTACTAAAGCCTGCCATGGGTTGTTCCCGAAACGTCTGGTGATTGAAGCGCTGACAACGCTGGCGGATGTAACAGGCATGACGCAACTGATTGCCGTCGGCAACCACACGCATATTTATGAGGATCCGCGTTACAAAAAACGTAAAGGGATGGTGTATGCCGATTACGACAGCTTCTGGGAAACGCTGGATGCAAAACAGGGCGAAGACGGTTATTTCCATCTGCCCCGCCAGATTGCGCACCGCCCGCTGGAAGAAATCGCCAGTAAACGCCGTTCCGAGTACCGCCGCCGTTATCTGCTGTTAGATGACCTGGAAAGCCAGATCCGCCAGACATTCACCAGCGGACACGGCAATCCGGTTACTGTCGCCCAAACTCAGGCTGCTTAATCGGCTCTCCCGCGCGCCAGCCAGGCCACGCGGGAAAACATCTGTCGCAGCAACGGGGGAATCGATGAGGTTCCCCGCAACGATGCCGCCATCGCCACGTCTATTGCCAGATCCGGCTTCGAACTGCGGTGAACAGCTTTATCAAGAATGCGCCTTGGCGACATTGGCGCGTTATCCGGTATTCCCGCATTCTTGCGGTAAACATCTTCAAAACCCTCGCGATACAGAAAATATTCAATGTCCTGTGCAGGTAAGGCCGTCAGCCGGTAACGCAACGTATCTTCATGGCTTTCCACATTAGCCATCACCGTCGCCGCGTATTTTCGCCCCGCTTCATCACCATCGACCAGCGCATGCCATTCAATACCCATTTGCCGGGCAAAACGCAGCAACGGCTTAAGCCCGCACTGCGCAAACTCAATGACCTTGATCCCTTCAGATTCAAAATGATAACCACATTGCCGCGCCAGCTGATTCAGCAACCAGACTTCCGTTTCCCCTTCAACCAGCAACCAGCAACGGGCGAACAAAGAAGACGGCCGGTTGAAGCGAATATGAAACGCAATGCGGCGGCTGTCTTCCAGGCTCAGCCCTTCCGGACCAATGCCATACGCGGCCACGCGACCAGATTCACGCACCAGACGACAAATTTGTTCGACCGGTACCAGGGAAAGCAAATCGCCGGAATTGGTGGTGGTGATCCGCTGCAACGGCAGCTGATCCAGCAGGCCCCACGCCACAGAAAGCATGATCGGATGCAGGCGTGTTTCGGGGTCTTCGATAAGCAACAGCGGTCTGGCATCGGGATGCAACACCACTGATCCTTTAGCCTGTAACAGCGTCGAGAACATGCCAAGCAGCATCACCCGCATACTGCGGCTGTTGGGTTCGGCAATCATACGGTTGATGTTATCCAGAGAACGCCATGCCCGGCGGCTTTCTGCGCGGCCATGACGTTTTTGCTGCCACGGCACACTGTTCGATGTCCCCTGCTCGGCAAAATAATGTTCCAGCAACTGCTGCATCGCCGAAAGCCCGCTGCGCAGTTCGCTGTTTTTCAGCGTCTGCGGGCTGTGGACCAGCTCCCGCGTCAGTTCATCCAGTTGTTTTGCCAGTTCTTCGTTATTAGCCGCCAGCCGTGGCGCCAGTGTTTCACTGCGCAGACGGCGGATAAAACGCGCATCGCGTAAACGTAATACCGGATTGAGGCGGATCAAAGCCTGCGCCAGCGGATCAATCGTCGTCAGATTTAAAGGCTGACCGCTGGACGACAGGAAGCTGCGCAGCGTCATGACGCTGCCATCGTCGTCAAGTTCGCCTTCCAGCCGGTAATAAATCCGGTTGAGTTTGTCAGCACATTTCACCCAAAGCGGTGAGAGTGAATTAAACCGCGGCGACATATGATGACCGGCCTGATTCTCACAGAACGTAAATACCACGTGCAGGTACTGGGATTTGGATTCCTCCTCGCCGGCGGGGAAATAGAAATCCTCTTCTTTAAAGCAGTACAGTTTGGGTTCCGGAGAAAGCAGCAGAGTTAACGCGTCGAGCAGACTGGATTTACCCCAGGCATTCTCACCGATGAGAACGGTGTTGGTCGGAAAGGATTCGCCCTCCCCCTGTCGGGAGGCGCCGGTAATCGATGCGCCACGTTGAGCGGGCTGTGTCAGCGTTAAAGACAGGCGGTTAATCCCGCGAAAACCGACAATATCAATACGTTCCAGATACATCAGACGCCTCCTGTGCGCTCAAAACTTTCCTGAGCATGGCGTTAAAAAATGGTTCAGGTCAAGCGTGCAAAGATATCTCTGCGTGCCGAAGCTGCTTTACAGTCAGATAACTTTTCGTTAGCGTGGCGGGCGGCCTTTTCTGCGCCGCGTTCCACTTATGGGATCTCACTTTTCAGGGACTTTTGCATCATGTATTCCGGGCTGTTAATTATTCTCCTGCCGCTGATCGCCGGCTACCTTATTCCGCTAAAAAACCGGCCCCTGCTGCATATTGTTAATCAGTTGCTGAGCTGGATGGTGTACGTCATCCTTTTCATTATGGGCATCAGTCTGGCTTTCCTCGATAATCTCAGCACAAATTTACTGCTGATTTTCAAATATGCGGCAGTGTGTTTCCTGTGCATTTTTGTGATGAACTACGCCGCGTTGTGGCTGCTCGAACGCCGCCGTCCGTGGAAATCAGAGCACAAACAGGAAAAACTGCCGTCGCGTATTCACATGGCGCTGGAATCGTTGAAGTTATGCGGTGTGGTGATCGGTGGTTTCGCGCTCGGCCTGACCCAATGGCACTGGCTGACCTTCGCCTCGCAAGCCAGCGAAATTGCGCTGTTATTCCTGCTGGCACTGGTCGGTATACAGCTTCGCAACAGCAGCATGACGCTGCGACAGATAATCCTTAACCGTCGCGGAATGATGGTCGGGGTGGTGGTCGCCGTCAGCGCCTTAGCTGGTGGTGCAATCGCCGCGTTATTGCTCGGCCTGCCGCTGAAAACCGGCCTTGCGCTCGCCTCCGGCTACGGCTGGTATTCGCTTTCCGGCATTGTGCTTACCGATTCTTTTGGCCCGGTGATCGGCAGCGCCGCGTTCTTTAACGACCTGGCCCGCGAACTGTGCGCCATTATGCTGATCCCGACGCTGGTGCGTACCAGCCGCTCGACGGCGCTCGGCTTGTGCGGTGCCACGTCAATGGACTTCACCCTGCCGGTATTACAGCGTAGTGGCGGCCTGGATATGGTTCCGCCCGCCGTCGTTCACGGATTCGTATTAAGCCTGATAGCGCCTGTGCTGATGGCCTTTTTCTCCGCCTGATACTTGTTTTCCCGCTGCTTTCCGGCAGCGGGCACTCCCCTGTAAAACTTGCGATAAATCAATTCCCCTTCACTTAGTCCTAAAAACCCCTTCATTTCCGTCCCTGCCAGTTTTAGGCTTGCATTAAAACAAGCATTTAAAATGCAACTTTAAAAAAGGACCTCATTATGTTTTGTGTGCAATGTGAACAAACAGTCCGTACCCCGGCGGGCAATGGCTGCGCTTATGCGCAGGGAATGTGTGGCAAAACGGCAGAAACCTCTGATTTACAAGACTTACTGGTCGCCGTGCTCGAAGGCCTGTCCGCCTGGGCGCTGACCGCACGAGGCTACGGGATTATCGATGAAGAGATCGACAGCTTCGCGCCCCGCGCCTTTTTCTCCACCCTGACTAATGTGAATTTCGACTCTGACCGCATCGTCGGCTATGCCCGTGAAGCCATAATCCACCGCGAATCTCTGGCCGTGCGTTGCCGCATGATGGATCCGCAAATCACCGTCAGCCATCCGCTGGCGGCGCTGGAACTGGTCAGCGAAAGCCTCCATGAGCTGCAACAACAGGCGCAGCAGTTTGCGCTGAACGGCGACAAAGCGCAGATTGGCGATGACATTCATGGCCTGCGGATGCTGTGTTTGTACGGCATGAAAGGTGCAGCGGCATACATGGAACACGCGCACGTTCTGGGGCAGTCTGACCCCGCTATTTACGCCGAATATCACCGTCTGATGGCGTGGCTCGGCACGCAGCCAGCGGACATGGGGGAACTGCTCGCAAATGCGATGGCAATCGGCAAAATGAACTTTGGTGTGATGGAAATTCTGGATAAGGGCGAAACCGATGCCTACGGCCATCCGCAGCCGACCAACGTCAATGTCCGTCCGCTGGCGGGTAAAGCGATTCTGATTTCAGGCCATGACCTGAAAGATTTGCAGATGCTGCTCGAGCAAACCGCCGGTACCGGCATCAATATTTATACCCACGGCGAAATGCTGCCTGCCCACGGTTATCCGGAACTGAAAAAATTCCCGCATCTGGCCGGTAACTACGGCAGCGGCTGGCAAAATCAGCAGGTGGAATTCGCGAAATTCCCGGGGCCGGTGGTGATGACGTCCAACTGCATCATCGACCCGAACGTCGGTAACTACGGCGACCGGATCTGGACACGCAGCATCGTCGGCTGGCCGGGCGTCCAGCATCTGGAAGGTGAAAATTTTGCGCCGGTGATCGCGCAGGCCTTGCAGCTTCCGGGCTTCCGTTACAGCGAAATTGAGCAGGAAATAACAGTCGGATTTGGCCGCCAGACGTTGCTCGGCGCGGCGGATACCGTGATTGATCTCGTCGCCGCTAAAAAACTGCGCCATATCTTCCTGATCGGCGGGTGCGACGGCAGCCGCGGCGAGCGCAGCTACTTCACCGATCTGGCACGCAGCGTACCGCAGGATTGCCTGATCATGACGCTGGCCTGTGGCAAATACCGCTTTAACAAACTGGATTTCGGTTCCATCGAAGGCCTGCCGCGCCTGCTGGACGTCGGCCAGTGTAACGACGCCTACTCTGCCATTATTCTGGCGGTCAATCTGGCCGAGAAATTAGGCTGCGGTGTGAATGATTTACCGCTGAGTCTGGTGCTTTCCTGGTTTGAACAAAAAGCCATTGTGATCCTGCTGACACTGCTGTCGCTCGGCGTAAAAAATATCGCTACCGGTCCGACGGCACCTGCCTTCCTGACCGATAACCTGCTGGCAATCCTGAATGAAAAATTTGGCCTGCGCGCAATCACTTCGGTTGAGCAGGATCTGAAAACCATGCTGCCGGAGTAAGCTGAAATGAATTTTCCTTTATTTCCCGATCAGCCGACCGCGCTGTGCCAGAACCGTATGCAGGTGTATTCCGTCACGCAGGAAACACCGGATGTCCGCACGCTGGCGCTGATAAATCACGATGTGTATCCGTATCGTCCCGGCCAGTTTGCGCTGGTCAATATCGGTCAGAGTGGCGACGTACAGCGCGCATATACGCTGTCTTCCACTCCGGGCCAGAGCCGTTTTATTCAGCTGACGGTGCGCCGCATTGAAGGAGGCGCAGGTTCAGAGTGGCTGAATGAGCAGGTAAAACCCGGTGATTATCTGTGGCTGAGTGACGCGCAAGGGGAATTCACCTGCGACACGGAACAGCCCTTGCTCTTACTGGCTGCAGGTTGCGGAGTGACGCCGGTGATGTCGATCACGCGCGATGTTCTGGCACATCATCCGGCGCAAAGCGTACAGGTGTTTTACAGCGTGCGCAGCCCGCAGGACATTATCTTTGCCAGCGAATGGCAGCAGCTGGCGGCGCGCTATCCGCAACTGAATCTGACCCTTCTTGCTGAAAATGGTGCACTGCCGGGGCAAATCGCCGGGCGTCTGAGTCAGGATTTACTGCAAAGCCGGGTGCCGGATATTAAGACACGACGCGTGATGATTTGTGGCCCCGCGCCCTATATGCAACTGGCGGGTGACTGGGCAAAAGAACTCGGTGTGGCGGCGGGCAACATCGTCAAAGAGCAATTTCAGGCGATTGAAACCGTGGTATCTGCCGATCAGCAACTGACGCTGACACGCCTGATGCCGTTACAGAATTACCGCGTTCCGGTGGGAACGACATTGCTGGCTGCCATGGAACAGCATAGTTTGCCGGTCACCGCTGCCTGCCGTGCAGGCGTCTGCGGCAGTTGTAAAACCCGGATACTTTCCGGCGATTATCAGACCACCAGCCGCATGACGCTGACCGATGAAGAAGTCGCCCAGGGTTATGTGCTGGCCTGTAGCTGTCAGCTTCAGGGTGACGTCACCCTCGCCTGATCACACATTAACTCACTGCCCGCACATGACTTTTTACAGTCTTCGCGGGCAGATTTACAAATCTTCACCTCCCTACCCCGCATATTTTTGTATGGTTTAAGGCTGAACATTCAAGGATGTAATCAGTGGACTATGCTTAATCCACTTATTTGAAAATTAGCCCTAAATCATTCGAGTTGGATCAAGGCGGCAACTGAGTGAATTCCCGGGAGCATACATAAGTATGTGACCGGGGTTCGCGAAAGCAGCCTACGCAGAGGCAGCTCGAAGGATGACGGGCGCACCGGAGGGACTATGAAACAAAGCGTAGCAGCATACCTGGCGAAAACTCTTGAAGCAGCAGGCGTAAAAAGGATCTGGGGCGTCACCGGCGACTCCCTTAACGGGCTCAGCGACAGCCTGAACCGCATGGGGACTATTGAATGGCTGGGCACGCGCCACGAAGAAGTCGCCGCCTTTGCCGCCGGTGCCGAAGCACAAATTACCGGTGAACTGGCGGTGTGCGCCGGTTCCTGCGGGCCCGGCAACCTGCATCTGATCAACGGTCTGTTCGACTGCCACCGTAATCACGTTCCGGTGGTGGCGATTGCCGCGCATATTCCGTCGAGCGAAATCGGCAGCGGCTATTTTCAGGAAACCCATCCGACAGAATTATTCCGCGAATGCAGCCACTACTGCGAGCTGATCAGTAATCCCGAACAGTTGCCGCAGGTGCTGGCGATTGCCATGCGCAAAGCCATTCTCAACCGTGGCGTGTCCGTGATTGTGCTGCCAGGCGACGTGGCGCTTAAACCTGCGCCGGAAGACGCCAAAGTCAGCTGGTATCCGCCGGTACTGCCTAAAGTCACACCACAGCCGACCGAACTGGAAAAGCTGGCCGAACTGCTGAACGGTTCGACGAACATTACAATGATGTGCGGCAGCGGTTGTGCGGGTGCGCATGACGAAGTGATTAAGCTGGCTGAAACCCTGAAAGCGCCTGTCGTCCATGCACTGCGCGGTAAAGAACACATCGAATGGGACAATCCGTACAGCGTCGGGATGACCGGTCTGATCGGATTTTCTTCCGGTTACCACGCCATGCTCAATGCCGACACGCTGATCCTGCTCGGCACGCAATTCCCGTATCGGGCGTTTTATCCGACCGATGCCAAAATCATTCAGATTGATATCAATCCGGGCAGCATCGGCGCGCATTGTCACGTGGATATGGCGCTGGTCGGCGACATCAAATCTACCCTGACCGCCCTTCTGCCGCAGTTGCAGGTGAAGAACGAACGCAAATTCCTCGACAAGGCGCTGAAGCATTACGAAGAGGCGCGTAAAGATCTCGACGGGCTGGCCACGCCGAACGACAAGCAGGCCATTCACCCGCAATATCTGGCGCAGCAAATCAGCCGCTTTGCTGCTGCCGATGCGATTTTCACCTGCGACGTCGGTACGCCGACCGTGTGGGCATGTCGTTATCTGCAAATGAACGGCCAGCGCCGTTTGCTCGGTTCCTTCAACCACGGCTCAATGGCGAACGCCATGCCACAGGCAATTGGCGCGCAGGCCATCGACCGTTCGCGTCAAGTCGTTGCGCTGTGCGGTGACGGCGGTTTCGCGATGCTGATGGGGGATTTCCTGACGCTGGCGCAGCAAAAGCTGCCGGTGAAAATCATCATTTTCAACAACAGCGTGCTGGGCTTTGTGGCGATGGAAATGAAGTCAGGCGGTTACCTGACTGACGGTACCGAACTGAAAAACCCGGATTTCGCCGCCATTGCCGAAGCCGCGGGTATCAAAGGGATCCGTGTCGAGAAAGCGTCTGATATCGATACTGCTTTGCAGGATGCCTTCGCCTACGAAGGGCCGGTACTGATTGACGTGATCACCGCCACCGAAGAACTGGCAATGCCACCGCAGATTAAATTCGAGCAGGCAAAAGGTTTCAGCCTTTACATGCTGCGCGCAGTGATCAGCGGCCGCGGCGACGAAGTGGTCGATCTGGCAAAAACCAACTGGCTGCGATAACCCTGACAGGGCTATAGTGCATGATTAGACAAACTCTCATATGCAGCCCTAAATAGTCCGGATTGAAGTAAGGCGACAAGTTTGCGAGTCCCCGGAAGCTTAGATAACTAAGTGACCGGGGTGAGTAAACGCAGTCAACGCATCAGCAATTCGAGGTATGACGGGCATTCACCCAGAAGGAAGCCACGTTGATCGACTTACGCAGTGATACCGTAACCCGCCCCAGTGAAGCTATGCGTCAGGCCATGGCCAGCGCTGAAGTCGGCGATGATGTCTACGGCGATGACCCAACGGTAAACGCTTTACAGGACATGGCGGCACAACTTTGCGGCAAAGAAGCCGCGCTGTTTTTACCGACCGGAACGCAGGCCAATCTGGTGGCGTTACTGACGCACTGCCAGCGTGGCGAAGAATATATTGTCGGCCAGAAAGCCCACAACTATATGTATGAAGCAGGCGGCGCAGCGGTACTCGGCAGCATTCAGCCGCAGCCTCTGGACATGGACGCCGACGGTTCTATTCCGCTGGATAAAGTGGCCGCAGCCATCAAACCCGATGATATCCATTTCGCGCGTACCCGCCTGCTGAGCCTGGAAAACACGCATAGCGGCAAAGTGCTTCCGCTGGATTATCTGCAAAAGGCCTACGCGTTCACCCGTGAAAAAGGACTGGCATTGCATATCGACGGCGCGCGCATTATGAATGCGGCCGTGGCGCAAAACGTTGAACTGCGTGAAATTACACAGTATTGCGACACGCTGACCATTTGCCTGTCGAAAGGTCTGGGTGCGCCGGTTGGCTCACTGCTGGTCGGCAGCAAAGAGTATATCCAGCGTGCTAACCGCTGGCGCAAAATGACCGGCGGCGGTATGCGTCAGTCGGGCATTCTGGCAGCGGCGGCGATTTATGCGCTGGAAAATAACGTCGCACGTCTGAAAGATGACCACGACAATGCGCAGTGGCTGGCAGAAGAACTAAGCAAAATCGGCGTTGAAATCGCAGAGCCCGGTGCGCAAACCAACGTGCTCTACATCAAGCAAAGCGCGGAACTGGCTGCTAAAATGGGCCCGTGGATGCGCGAGCGCGGCGTGATCATCAGCGCAGGTCCTGTGACCCGCGTGCTGACGCACATCAATATCAGCCGCGAAGATCTGCAAAAAGTGGTCGCATTGTGGCAGGAATTCCTGCACCAGCACGCCTGATAATCCGTTACGTCTGCGGCGGTAACCTGCGGGTTATCGCCGTACTTTCTGAATTCTCTCCCTACACTGACTGAGCAAATGGAAATGCCAATCTCGACACAAACTGGCCGGGTCGTCATTCTCGGTGCCAGCGGATATATAGGACAACACCTTACCGCCCACCTGAGCCGGAATGGGTTTCAGGTGACGGCAGCCGCACGCCGGATAGAGTGGTTGCAACAGCAAAAATGGCCGCATGTGCGCTGCTGTTTTGCCGATGTTTATCAGAGTAAAACACTGGCCGCTGCCTTTGAAGGCGCTGACGTGCTGGTGTATCTGGTTCACGCCATGACGGAAGATGATGACCTTCTGGAGAAAGAGCGGCAGGCGGCGCAGCATACCCTGCTGGCACTGAAAGACTCTCAGATAAAGCACATCGTTTATCTCGGTTCGATGCAGCCTGAAGACAATCATTCCCCGCATTTACAGGCCAGAAAACTGACCGGTGATTTACTGCGCATGAGCAATATTCCGGTGACCGAGCTGCGCACCGGCATTGTCATTGGCGCGGGTTCAGCGGCGTTCGAAGTGATGCGGGACATGGTCTATAACCTGCCGGTACTGACGCCACCTCGCTGGGTGCGTTCAAAATCCTCACCGGTTGCGCTGGAAAATCTGCTCAATTATTTACAGGGTCTGGTGACATTACCGGCCACTGAGAACCGTGTTCTGGAAGCCGCCGGGCCGGAGTACATCAGCTATCAGACGTTGTTTGAACGCTTTATCGCCATGAGCGGAAAACGCCGCTGGCTGATCCCCATTCCCCTGCCGACTTCTTTTGTTTCGGTGTATTTTCTCAGTCTGATCACGTCTGTTCCGACGTCGCTCGCAAAGGCACTGATCCAGGGGCTGAACCATGATTTGCCCGCCGACAGCGCAGAATTGCAAAGGTTGATTCCCCAGGATCTTATCTCAATTGATGACGCGATCTGCAGCACGCTTGAGCAGGAACAAAAGCAGGTGATGGATTCACCGGACTGGGGATATGATCCCGATGCCCGTGCGCGCTGGCGTCCCGGTTACGGTTATTACCCGAAGCAAGCCGGTTTCACGCTGGAAACGTCCGCCTCAAAAGCCTCGCTTTGGAAAGTCGTGCAGCAACTTGGCGGTCAGGAAGGCTATTTTTATGCCAACGGATTATGGAAAACCCGCGCGCGCATGGACGATCTACTCGGCGGCGGTGTGAAATACGGTCGTCCGGATCGGGATTTCCTGAAAATTGGCGATAAAATTGATGGCTGGAAAGTGATCGGTCTGAAACCTCAGCGCGAACTGGCGTTGCTGTTCGGCATGAAAGCGCCAGGTTTGGGGCGTCTGACCTTCACCATCACCGATAACGGTGAAAGCCGCAGTCTGGATGTTCGTGCGTGGTGGCACCCTGCCGGATTCAGCGGTCTGCTGTACTGGTTCAGTATGATGCCCGCTCATCAGTTTATTTTTCGTGGCATGGCAAAGCGTATCGCCAGCCTGGCCCGTCAGAAAGATCGTTGCGGACGCTAAAGGGGGTTAATTAATCCGCTTTCGCACACAGCTTGCACCCTTTCTCATTGCAACCCGCACAATTTCACGAAAGAATGGCACCCTTATTGCTCAGGGGTGCCAGAACTCCGACGCAGCAAACATTTTTTCTCTATTTCTGAAGGCATTGGCCTGTATATGAAGGTTTTGGTTACCGGCGCGAGCAGCGGTTTAGGGCGTAACGCCGTCGAGTTTCTGCGAAATAAAGGCATTAAAGTCAGAGCGACAGGACGTAATGCCGCTATGGGCTCACTTTTGCAGAAAATGGGCGCAGAATTTATTCATGCCGATCTCACCACGCTTATCTCCTCGCAGGCGAAAGCGCTGCTGGCCGATATCGATACCGTCTGGCACTGTTCGGGGCTGATGTCGCCCTGGGGCAGCGAACAGGAATTCGAACTGGCGAATGTGCGCGCGACGCGACGTCTGGGCGAGTGGTCTGCGGCTTATGGCGTAGAAAACTTCGTCCATATTTCATCACCGGCCATCTATTTCGATTTCCATCATCATCGGGATATTCAGGAAGACTTCCGTCCGCACCGTTTCGCCAACTCTTTTGCGCGCAGTAAAGCCGCCGGTGAGCAGGTGATCCACACGCTGGCGATGTCTAACCCGCAAACCCATTTCACTATTTTGCGACCACAGGGTATTTTCGGCCCGCACGATAACGTGCTGTTGCCGCGCCTGATGCAGATGCTGAAATATGGCGGAACGCTGATGCTACCGCGCGGCGGTGAAGCGCTGGTAGACATGACGTATGTTGAAAACGCCGTCCATGCGATGTGGCTGGCAACCCAAACACAAGCCACAGAATCTGGCCGCGCATTCAATATCACTAATCAGCAACCCCGCCCGCTGCGTACGCTGGTCAAACAGCTGATGGAAAATCTGGATATCAAATACCGCATCCGCTCAGTGCCGTATCCGCTGCTGGATATGATGGCGCGGGGCATGGAGCGCATCAGCAAAAGCTCCCATAAAGAACCGGTGCTGACACATTACAGCGTGGCAAAACTGAATTTTGACCTGACGCTGGATACCCAACGTGCGCAGAAAGAACTTGGCTACGTGCCGGTGATTTCGCTCGATCAGGGGATTATCCGCACCGCCGACTGGCTGCGCGATCACGGTAAACTTCAGGGACTGCACGGTATCGGGCCAAAACGAGACTGACAAAAGTGCGACTGACCGCAATGGTCAGCCGCGCTGATCAGCTATTTGGATCCGGATACTGCTGCAACAAGGCCTGAGCAATGGCTTCGGTCTGGGCATCCGCATTCCCGCGATAATCACTCTGCCTGAAATGCATCTGGAACGCTGCAATCACCCGCTTTTGTTGCTGCGGTGTCATATTATCGTCCACTGTGTATCCGTACGCTTTCAGCAAGGCCAGTAAATGCGCCTGATCCACCGGCTGTTGCGGATTGCGCCCCGCCAGATACTGCTTCACTACATTCGCATCCGGCCAGGCGCCCACGCCGCGTTTCGCCATTTCCTGCCACGGAAATAACGGCCCGGGATCGTCCTTGCGCTGCGGCGCAATATCACTGTGACCCACCACATTGCGTGGCTCAATCTGATAGCGTGCGACAATCTCATTGCTCAAATTTGCCAGCAAATCAATTTGCGCAGGCGGGAACGGATAGAACTTTTTGCCGAGCAGATAATGGCTGTAGCCTTTGTTTTCCAGCTCGATACCCACCGACGTATCGTTCAGATTGGTGCGCCCGCGCCAGCCACTGGCACCCGCGTGCCAGGCACGCATATTTTCCGGTACCAGTTGCCACGCCACCGGTTTACCGTCTTCCAGCGGCGGTTTTGCCGGAATAAGGTAATGCGCACTGACGTGCTCATCGGTTAGCGTATTTAATGCGTTGTGGAAATCTTCCGCAGTATAGTGGATGA
The DNA here is from genome assembly GCF_050606005.1 of Rahnella sp. PAMC25617. Lineage (NCBI taxonomy): Bacteria > Pseudomonadati > Pseudomonadota > Gammaproteobacteria > Enterobacterales > Yersiniaceae > Rahnella > Rahnella sp. PAMC25617. The sequence goes on along the minus strand of NZ_JBOCUM010000012.1, from coordinate 103,448 downwards.
CCAGAAAGCGGATCCGCTGATCCGCACCCTGCGCCTGTCGCGTAGTTTCCAGCCGGAACGGTGCATCGTCCGGCTGTTGGCTGGCGTGCTGACAACCGGCCAGCATCAGTAAAGCGGCGGTTAACAGACCACGCCTGATACGCTGGCCGATCATTTGCGATGCACAATGACAGCCGTACCGGAGACGCTCACCATCAGCATGCTGCTGTCTTTGCCCACGGTTTCATAATCGATATCAATACCGACAACGGCATTCGCGCCACGTTCTTTCGCCTGTTCTTCCAGTTCACGGAAAGCAATTTCACGCGCCTTGCGCAGCTCTTTTTCATACGCGCCTGAGCGCCCGCCGACGATATCGCGCACACCGGCAAAGAAATCACGGAAAATATTCGCGCCTAAAATCGCTTCGCCTGTCACCACGCCACAATATTCAGCGATAGTGAAACCTTCGAGGGTCGGAGTAGTTGAAACTTGCATGAGTATTCCTTATCAGTTGTCGTCCAAAGCCTGGCATTCATTTCATTTACAGCATAAACCATGCGTGCGGCATCGAGGTATCAGCCGGTGACTGATTTTCTCTTCGCCATGCATTAAGCCAAATCGGTTTTATACTGTATGGTAAAGAAAGTCATGGTGAAAATGTTCAATCTTTCAGTAAGGAATACGATGAAAAAGAAAACTCTTGTCGCCGCAATCCCGTTGGTGTTCATGTTAAATGCCTGCACCACGGTCGAACCTGCATACAAGGACATTGGCAGCCGTACCGCGCCGTGTGTCGACGGCGGCCCGGACAGCGTGGCTCAGCAATTCTATGATTTCCGCATTAAGCAAGGCGGCAGCGGTTTACCAAACTCCAGCCAGCTTGCCGCTTACCGGCCTTACCTGAGTACGGCGTTGTATAATGCGTTACTCAAAGCGCAGTCACAGCCTAAAGTGGATCTCGCCGCCACACCGAATGAAAAAACCGGTAACGGCGCAGTCGACGGCGATATCTTCTCCAGCCTGTTTGATGGCCCGACGTCCGCTTCCGTGGACAGCGCCTCAACCATTCCAAACACTGACGCCCGCAACATTCCTCTGCGCGTGACCTTCACACATGAGAAGGACAAAGGCGCATCCACCAGCTGGAAAGATGAAGTGTTAATGGTACGCGAAGGCAAATGCTGGACCGTCGATGATGTCCGCTACATGGCGAATCTTGATTTTGCTTCCAGCGGAACATTACGCCAGGTTTTAGAACACCAGTAACCGCTCTGCTTTCTAAAAATACCTCGTGAAAAAGGTTGGTCAGTGATGAATAACGTCATTGACCAACACCCCCGTCACAGATAGTTAACAATATGTTGTGCTAGACTTTAGCCTTCCTGCGGCAACACATAATTTTTAAGCCGCGATCGTTGCATAACTATGCTGTGGAAGTTACCATCTGCGGCATCAATGGCTATTCACTATTTGCGCATGAGTATTCAACTTAATAGCATCAACTGCTTCTACGGCGTGCATCAGGCGCTTTTTGACATTCAGCTTAACTGCCCCGCCGGTGAGACTTTGGTTTTACTCGGACCCAGTGGCGCAGGTAAAAGCTCCCTGTTACGTGTTCTGAACCTGCTGGAAATGCCGCGTTCAGGGACGTTGCAAATCGCCGGTAATACCTTCGATTTCACCCGTAAACCGGACGAGAAAGCCGTTCGTGAACTGCGTCAGAATGTCGGAATGGTCTTCCAGCAATACAATCTGTGGCCGCACCGCACCGTGCTCGACAACTTACTGGAAGCCCCGATGCGTGTTCTGGGTCTGACCAAAGATGTCGCGATGCAACGCGCCGAGAAATTGCTGACCCGTCTGCGTCTGACCGATTACGCGGATCGTTTTCCGCTGCATCTTTCCGGTGGCCAGCAACAGCGTGTGGCGATTGCCCGTGCGCTGATGATGGAGCCTCAGGTTCTGCTGTTTGATGAACCGACGGCGGCGCTGGACCCGGAAATCACCGCTCAGATCGTCAGCATCATCCGCGAACTGGCCGGCACCGGCATTACCCAGGTTATCGTGACCCATGAGGTTGAAGTGGCGCGTAAAACCGCCAGCCGCGTGGTGTATATGGAAAATGGCCGCATCGTCGAACAGGGTGATGCCTCCATTTTCGCCCAGCCGCAAACCAAAGAGTTTGCCAGCTATCTTTCCCATTAACTGTATTTTCACCAATACATTGATTGATGTTTTCTACGGAGTTAGCGATGAAAAAATTAGTAATTGCCGCGGTTCTGGCTACCGTCAGTTTGTCAGCCAGCGCGGCTGATACCATCCGTTTTGCGATGGAAGCGTCTTATCCTCCGTTTGAGTTTGTAGACTCCAGCAATCAGATTCAGGGCTTCGATGTCGATCTGGCTAATGCGATGTGTAAAGAGATGCAGGCAACCTGTACTTTTACCAACCAGGCCTTCGACAGTCTGATCCCAAGCCTGAAATTCCGCCGTTTTGACGCGGTGATTTCCGGTATGGACATCACGCCTGAACGTGAAAAACAAGTGTCCTTCACCAACGCTTACTACGACAACTCCGCTATTTTCATCGCGCATTCTGGTCAGTTCGCTGATGTTGCTGCGCTGAAAGGCAAACGTGTCGGTATGCAAAACGGCACCACCCATCAGAAATTCCTGATGGATAAGCATCCTGAAATCACTGCCGTGCCTTACGACAGCTATCAGAATGCCGTGCTGGATCTGAAAAATGGTCGTCTGGACGCGGTATTCGGTGACACCGCAGTGGTGAACGAATGGCTGAAGCAGAACAAAAACCTGGCCGCTGTCGGTGACAAAATCACTGACCCGACATACTTCGGTACCGGTCTGGGTGTTGCGGTTCGTCAGAACAATACTGAATTGCTGACTAAACTGAATGATGCTCTGGCAAAAGTGAAAGCAGACGGCACTTACAAAACGCTGTATTCAAAATGGTTCCAGCAATAAGTTTGCCTATCAATGACTGAATTCCAACCTTTAGCAAGCGCCGCCGGGATGACCGTCGGCCTTGCCGTTTGTGCGCTGATCCTCGGCCTGGTGCTGGCGATGATCTTCGCTGTCTGGGAATCCGCGCCGTGGAAGCCACTTAGCTGGCTGGGCACCGCGTGGGTCACCGTGCTGCGCGGCCTGCCGGAAATCCTGGTGGTGCTGTTCATCTATTTCGGTTCTTCTCAGCTGCTGATGGTGCTGGCCGATGGCTTTAGCATCAATCTTGGTCTGTTCGAGATCCCGATCAAGCTGCCGATTGAGAATTTCGAAGTCAGCCCGTTCGTCTGTGGCGTGATCGCCCTTTCCCTGCTGTATTCGGCTTATGCATCGCAGACTTTACGTGGCGCACTGAAAGCCGTGCCGCAAGGTCAGTGGGAATCCGGTCAGGTGCTGGGCATGAAAAAATCAGCGATTTTCTTTCGCCTGATCATGCCGCAAATGTGGCGTCATGCATTGCCGGGGCTGAGCAATCAGTGGCTGGTGCTGCTGAAAGATACCGCGCTGGTGTCGCTTATCAGCGTGAATGACCTGATGCTGCAAACCAAAAGCATCGCGACCCGTACTCAGGAGCCGTTTACCTGGTATGTGATTGCGGCCTGCATTTATCTGCTTGTCACCCTGTTCAGCCAGTTCGTGATTAAACGCATCGAACTGCGTACTACCCGCTTTGAACGGAGTGCTTCCTGATGTGGGAATATTTACCTGAAGTCCTCAAAGGATTGCACACCAGCCTGACGCTGACCGTGGCGGCGCTGATTGTGGCGCTGCTGCTGGCGATGATTTTCACCGTGATTCTGACGCTGAAAGTGCCGGTTGCCAGCCAGATTGTGAAAGGTTACATCACGCTGTTTACCGGCACCCCGTTGCTGGTGCAAATCTTCCTGATTTACTACGGTCCGGGTCAGTTTCCATCGATTCGTGAAATTCCGTGGTTATGGGAAGTGCTGTCACAACCGTGGCTTTGCGCGATGTTTGCGCTGGCGCTGAACAGCGCGGCATATACCACGCAGCTGTTTACCGGTGCGGTACGCGCCATTCCTTCCGGTCAGTGGCAATCTTGTGACGCGCTGGGTATGTCGAAGCCCCAGACCCTGCGTATCCTGCTGCCATATGCGTTTAAACGTGCGCTGTCGTCGTATTCCAACGAAGTGGTGCTGGTGTTTAAAAGTACCTCGCTGGCCTACACCATCACGCTGATGGATGTTATGGGTCACAGCCAGCTGATGTATGGCCGCACGTATGACGTGATGGTCTTTGGTGCAGCCGGTCTGGTGTATCTGTGCGTCAACGGTTTACTGACCCTGATGATGCGTCTGATTGAACGCCGTGCGCTGGCATTTGAACGCCGCAACTGATTAAGCAGAAAATACCTGAAGGGACGAGAAATCGTCCCTTTTTTTTGTGCCTGTAAAACCGGCCTCATGCCAGCTTATAATTTTTTAATCAAATTTATTGCATACAAATTCATTTAATGGCACTTTAATTACCGGTCTCACTTCCTGCCAGTTACCCGATTATATTAATAAAATCAGTAAACTGTACCGTGAAGGGAATGTCATTTTTTGAACAGGAATGTATTGCATGAAAAAGCTGATCCTCGCTGCCCTTTTGTCTGCCACTGCTTTTGCTGCCACTGCTGCAGATACTATTCGTTTCGGTACTTCCGCCACGTATCCGCCGTTTGAATCGATCGGTGCTGATAATCAGATTATTGGTTTTGATATCGATCTGGCGAACGCGCTGTGTAAGCAAATGCAGGAAACCTGCACCTTTACCAATCAGCCGTTTGATGGTCTGATCCCGGCGCTTAAATTCCGTCGTTTCGATGTGATCATTTCCGGCATGGATATTACCGAAGAGCGCAGCAAGCAGGTCACCTTTACCCAGCCTTACTACGCTAATACCGCGATGATCATCGGGCCAAAAGGCAAGTTCGCGTCCATCGCTGACCTGAAAGGCAAACGCGTAGGACTGGAAAATGGCACCACACACCAGAAATACCTGATGGAAAAACACCCTGAAATCACCACCGTCGGGTATGACAGCTATCAGAATGCGATTCTGGATCTGAAAAGTGGTCGCCTGGACGGCCTGTTAGGCGACACCGCGGTGCTAAATGGCTGGCTGAAATCCAACCCGAATCTCGGTGAAGTGGGTGAACTGATTAAAGATCCGCAATACTTTGGTACCGGCGTCGGCATGGCGGTGCGTCCTGATAATAAGGAACTGCTGGCGAAACTGAACACGGCGCTCGAAGGCATCAAAGCCAACGGCGAATTCCAAAAGATCAATGACAAGTGGTTCCCGTCCCACTGATCCCCCGTCATCCTTCGAGCTGACGCTGCGTTGGCCGCGTACCAATCTGCTCCCGGCAGATTGGTCACTCACCCCGGTCACATACTGATGTATGCTCCCGGGGTTCACTCAGTTACCGCATGGATTCAGCTCGAATGATTTTGGGGAACGGACTAAAAAGGCGGCTGTTCTGCGTAACATCTCTCAAAAATGTAATCTGCCAGAACTTATTACATCGAAAAAGTGATATCCGTCACACTACATTCATGGAATGACTTTTAAACTGTTCAACCGTAATCACTGTCGAGATCGAATGTTTATGCACGCACGTTTTCATACCGCCTTTGCGGCACTCCCTGAAAATTTATCCTCCGCGCTTGAGCCATTTCTGCGACATGACGACTTTCCGGCAATGTTCTCTGCGGCGGATGTTGCAGAGATAAAACAAGCGACAGGATTGAATGACGATGCGCTGGCCTTTGCTTTACTGCCGCTGGCCGCCGCCTGTTCCGTCACGCCTATTTCTCATTTCCACGTCGGTGCCATTGCCCGCGGTATTTCCGGCAATCTGTATTTCGGTGCCAATATGGAATTCGCCGGTGCGCCAATGCAGCAAACGGTTCACGCCGAGCAATCTGCAGTCACACATGCCTGGCTGCGGGGCGAAACCCGTCTGGCTTCCATCACCGTGAACTACACGCCTTGCGGTCACTGCCGTCAGTTTATGAATGAACTGACCAGCGGAACGGCGCTGAATATTCATCTGCCGGACAGAGACGTCGCCACGCTGGGCGATTATCTGCCGCATTCATTCGGACCGAAGGATCTGGATATCACCACCCTGCTGATGGATAAGGTCGATCACGGTTTCAAAACCGATACGACTGATGCGCTGGCGCTGCTTGCGCTGGATGCCTGTAACCAGAGTCATGCGCCTTACAGCAAATCGCACAGTGGTGTGGCACTGGAAACATCCAGCGGCAAACAGTTTGCTGGTCGCTACGCAGAAAACGCTGCGTTTAACCCAAGCCTGCCTCCGTTACAGGCCGCATTAATCTTGCTGAATATGTCGGGAGAAGATTGCCTGAACGTTCGTCGCGCGGTGCTGGTTGAGCAAAAAGAGGCGCTGATCACCCAAAAAGATGCCACACGCGCCACCTTAAACGCGCTGGGCTGTCAGGATGTGAGCACGCTGACCTGCTGATAGTGTGAGCGGGTTAACACTAAAGACTCCAATTCCGGAGTCTTTAGTTACATAACATTGTCATTACATTTGTCATTTGAAATCCTTATTTCCTCTCTGTTACCCTCACCGCTCCGAAATATAAAAAACAACATTCTGAACACCGGAAGAGTAAAACGATGGAACTTGAATACGAAAGTAAACGTCCCCTGTACATCCCTCACGCTGGCCCGATCCTGTTAGAATTCCCGCTGCTGAATAAAGGCAGTGCGTTCACCGAAGAAGAACGCAGCAATTTCAACCTCCACGGGTTGCTCCCGGAAGCGGTTGAAACTATCGAGGAACAAGCCGACCGTGCTTACCGCCAGTTTCAGAATTTCAAAACCGACATCGATAAGCATATCTATCTGAGAAACATTCAGGACACCAACGAAACACTGTTCTACCGCCTTCTCGACAGCCATCTCAGCGAAATGATGCCGGTAATTTATACCCCGACCGTCGGCGAAGCCTGTGAACACTTTTCTGATATTTACCGCCGCGCACGTGGCCTGTTTATCTCTTATCCGAACCGCGCTCACATTGATGACATGCTGCAAAACGCCACCAAACAACATGTAAAAGTCGTGGTGGTAACTGACGGTGAACGCATCCTTGGACTGGGCGATCAGGGCATCGGCGGGATGGGCATTCCGATTGGTAAGCTGTCTCTTTACACCGCGTGTGGCGGCATCAGCCCGGCCTACACCCTGCCGGTCGTGCTCGACGCGGGGACAAACAATCCGCAACTGCTCAATGACCCGCTGTATATGGGCTGGCGTCATCCGCGCATTACCGGTGAAGAGTATGAAGCCTTCGTCGATCAGTTCATTCAGGCAGTAAAAATCCGCTGGCCGAATGTGCTGTTGCAGTTTGAAGATTTTGCGCAGAAGAACGCCATGCCGCTCCTCGAACGTTATCGCGATGAGCTTTGCTGCTTTAACGATGATATTCAGGGCACAGCTTCCGTGGCGCTGGGCAGCCTGATTGCCGCCAGCAAAGCCGCCGGTGGCAAACTGAGTGATCAGACTGTCGCGTTCCTGGGTGCGGGTTCCGCCGGTTGTGGTATCGCCGAGCAAATCGTTGCGCAAATGAAATCAGAAGGCCTGAGCGAAGAAGAAGCCCGTGCGAAAGTCTTCATGGTGGATCGTTTTGGTTTGCTGACTGACAAATTGCCAAACCTGCTGGATTTCCAGAGCAAACTGGTGCAGAAAAGCAGCGCACTGGCAAGCTGGGGTATGGCGAATGACAGCATTTCGTTGCTGGATGTGGTGCGTAACGCCAGGCCGACTGTGCTTATCGGCGTATCCGGCCAGCCGGGTCTGTTCACCGAAGAAATCATCCGCGAAATGCATAAACATTGTGCGCGTCCGGTGGTAATGCCGCTGAGCAACCCGACATCGCGCGTAGAAGCCACGCCTGCCGATATCCTGAACTGGACCGACGGCGCAGCGCTGGTGGCCACCGGAAGCCCGTTTGCACCGGTAAGCCATAAAGGCACGCTTTACCCTATTGCCCAGTGCAATAACTCCTTTATCTTCCCGGGCATCGGTCTGGGTGTCATTGCTTCAGGCGCTACCCGCGTCACTGACGGTATGCTGATGGCTGCAAGCCGTACACTGGCAGAGTGTTCTCCGCTGGCGACCGAAGGTAAAGGCTCCCTGCTGCCGGACGTCGATGATATTCAGGGCGTGTCTAAATGCATCGCGCTTGAAGTCGGCAAAGCCGCACAGTTGCAGGGCGTGGCGATGGTGACGTCGGAAGATTCGCTGTCGAAAGCGATCGAGCACAACTTCTGGGCACCGCAATACCGCAGCTATAAACGCACCTCTTTCTGATAGCATTTTCGTCAAAAGCTGACTGACCATGATCCAGACCAATGCCCTGCGCATTGGTCTTTTTTTTCGGCTAAATTGCAGCGCATTACGCAGATTAGAAAGTAATTGCCTGAAAAGTGCTGAAAAAACCCGCGAAGCCGGCCGATGCAGAGTCCAACGTATTGCGAACCCCGAAGAGGTAAAGTAGCCTTGGATCCGATTTCCATCTGGTCATAACAGGGATACCTATGATTAAGCGACTTATAGCTGGCGTTTTCGGCATCATTATTCTGATGCTGGCTGTCGCTATTGGGCTTGATCAGTGGATCAGCTTACGCACCCAGCCTTATATTTACGACGAAGTACAGACCCTGCCACATCGTCAGGTCGGCGTGGTACTCGGAACGTCAAAATATTACCGCACCGGCGTGATCAACCAGTATTACCTCTACCGCATTCAGGGCGCGATTAATGCTTACAACAGCGGTAAGGTAAAATACCTGCTGCTCAGTGGTGATAATGCGCAGCAAAGTTACAATGAGCCGAGCACCATGCGACGTGACCTCATCGCCGCCGGGATCCCCGCCAGCGACATCGTGCTCGATTACGCCGGATTCAGGACGCTCGATTCCATCGTGCGCACGCGTAAAGTCTTCGACACCAACGATTTCATCATTATTACCCAACGTTTCCACTGTGAACGTGCGCTGTTTATCGCGTTGCATATGGGGATTCAGGCGCAATGTTTTGCCGTCCCTTCGCCGAAAAACATGCTCAGCGTCCGCAGCCGTGAAATCTTCGCCCGTCTGGGCGCGCTGACCGATTTGTATCTGCTTAAACGCGAGCCGCGCTTCCTTGGCCCGTTGATCCCAATCCCTGCGATACACAATATTCCTGATGATGCCCAGGGCTATCCGGCGGTGACGCCTGAGCAGTTACTGGCTCTGCAACAACAGCTGGAAGACGAGAAGAAAGCCGCTATCGCCAAAGCCGCGGCTGATAAAGCAGCAGCAGATAAAGCGGCTGCGGATAAAGCCGCCGAAGAACAAGCGGCAAAATTGAAAGCCGAGCAGGAAGCCAATGAAGCCGCTCAGGCTGAAACCGAGGATGCCGCTCCTCAACCTGAACCGGCGAAACCGGTGGGCAGAAATCCATTCCAGCAGTGAAAACCACACAGCTCCCACCCCTGCGAAGGGGGTAGCAGTCCGGTTCCGTATTTACGACAGCAAAAAGGCCGCATACGCGGCCTTTTGTTTTTACTACCCGATAACTTATTTTTTCTTGGCGTATTTCAAAGAGTCCAGCGCCACCGCGAAGATGATGATGCTGCCTTTGATGATGTACTGCCAGTAAGGGTTCACGCCGATGTAGGTCAGACCGTAGTTGATGACGGTGAAGATCAGCACACCGGTTACCACGCCTGCCACAGAACCCACACCACCGGCGAATGATACGCCACCGACCACGCACGCTGCGATGGCATCGAGTTCGTACATAAAGCCGAGGTTGTTAGTCGCACTGCCGATACGCCCTGCTTCCAGCAAACCACCGAAGGCATAGAACACACCAGAGAGCGCGTAAATCATGATCAGGTTTAACGGTACGTTAACGCCTGACACTTTTGCGGCTTCCGGGTTACCGCCGATGGCGAAGATGTTTTTACCAAAGCGCGTTTTGTTCCACAACACCCAGACGAAGGCGATAGCAATGACCGCATAGAAGGTGATGTAGGAAAGCTTCAGGCCGCCCAGGTGGATAAAGCCCTGTGCAAACTTGGAGAAGGCAGGATCGAAACCGGCAATCGGTGAGGAGCCCACATAGTCGTAATACAGGGAGTTAATCCCGTAAACGATAATCATGGTACCCAACGTAGTGATAAACGGCGTCACGTTCAGGTAAGCGATGATAATACCGTTAAGCAAACCGATCAGCGCGCCGACGATACACACGGTAAGAATGACCAGCGGGATCGGCACCACTTCCAGATGTGGGAAGACTTTGTTGACGTTGTCCATTGCCTGCAACATGGTGGCTGCGACAACCGCCGCTAAACCAACCTGACGACCGGCAGACAGGTCGGTACCTTGTGTGACAATCAGACCCGCCACACCAAGCGCAATAATCACGCGCACAGAAGATTGCGTAAGAATGTTACTTAAGTTAACCAGACTGAGGAAGCTGGGATCCTGGATGATAATAATGGCCAGTAAGACCAGCAGTACCACATAAATCCCGCCCTCTTTTAAATAAGTGAGCACACTTTTCTTATTTAATGCTTTCATAATAAGAACCCTTAAAAATTAGAGATGCAAGGAAGCCAGGCGTAATATTTCATTCTGCGAAGTCGTTTTTGTGTCAACAATACCCGCAACCTGTCCATTACTCATAACCAATATTCTGTCAGTAATACCCAGCAACTCAGGCATTTCAGAGGAGATAATAATGATCCCCTTCTCTTTTTTAGCCAACTCGGTGATTAACTGGTAAATTTCAAATTTAGCGCCAACGTCAATCCCACGAGTTGGTTCATCCAGCATTAATATTTCAGGATTGGTTAATAACCAGCGCCCGATAATGACTTTTTGCTGGTTCCCGCCAGACAAAGAGCCAATACTGGTTTTATGCCCTGGTGTTTTCACGCGCATGGAATCGATAACCCACTGGGTATCGCTTTTCATACGGGCGGTGTCGAGCAATCCGGCTTTATTTTTATATTGACGGATGTTCGAAATCAGCGAGTTAAAACCGATATCCAGATACGCATAAATACCGGTTGAACGACGCTCTTCAGTCACCAGCGCAAACCCGTGATTAATGGCTTCATTGGCGCTGTGATTATTAATTTTTTTGCCGTGCAGTTTAATGGTTCCGGATACTTTCTCACGGATGCCAAATAATGTTTCAACGATATCCGTACGTTTCGCACCGACCAGACCGGCAATTCCGAGGATTTCCCCTTTATGTAAATCAAAGGAAATATCGCGGATCGAAGGCTGACGCAGTGAAGTCAGATTACGGACTTCGAGGATCACTTCACCCGGGACGTTCTGACGGTCCGGGAAGCGCTGACTGAGTGAACGACCGACCATCATGGAAATGATTCTGTCCATGTCGAGGCCTTCCAGCGACTGAGTGGCAATCCACTGGCCGTCACGCAGGATGGTGATTTCATCACACAGCTGGAAAATTTCTTCCATCTTATGAGAGATATACACAATGCCGCAGCCGCGATCTTTCAGCTTGCGGATAATCGTGAACAGGTGGTTCACTTCCTTTTCCGTCAGGGAAGATGTTGGTTCGTCCATAATGACGATTTTGGCATTGTAGGAAAACGCCTTGGCGATTTCGATCATCTGCATCTGGGAAACAGACAATTTACCGACCTTATCACGCGGATCGATATCGATATCCAGCTCATCAAAAATCGCTTTGGTGTCTTTGTACATTTTGTCCTGATCGACAAAAATGCCTTTGGTCGGATAACGTCCCAGCCACATGTTGTCCATGACGGTACGTTGTAACACCAGGTTTAATTCCTGATGCACCATCGACACACCTTGTTCAAGCGCCTCTTTGGAACTTTTAAAATTAACTTCCTGTCCCTGAAAAAGAATCGTACCCGAGTCTTTGCTGTAAATTCCAAAAAGACATTTTAATAATGTGGATTTACCCGCGCCATTTTCACCCATTAAGGCATGGATGGAATGCGGACGCACTTTTAAATTCACATTATCTAACGCCTTAACGCCTGGGAATGATTTATTAATGCCGCTCATTTCCAGCAGGAATTCACCTGGCTTTTCTGTTTTTGTGTCAGATAACGAAATATCGGCCATAGTTGTACCTGGCTAAAGATAAAAATAAACGGATGTATTAATACCTGATGTCAGCCCTGCGTATGGCCGGTATACGCACCACACGCAGAGCGACATGACGTCCTGTCAGATAAGCATTAACGTCTAATCATACTTAGTCTTTATTTACGGCTTAACCGCAATTATTTTTGCCACTGCTTAGCTTTGTTTTTTATTGCTGTCTGTCTTTACTGCTGCGGACGTCGACTTATTTCACGAAGGAAGACAGATTATCTTTATCTACAGCCACGTAAGGAATACGAACGACTTTATTTTCAACTTTCCAGCTGGTGCCATCAGCAGCGGATTTGCCTGCAGCCAGATTTTTAGCCAGCTCAAAGGTTGCTTTAGCCTGGTTGCTTGCATCGTTCAGCACGGTACCGGCCATTGCGCCAGATTTAACCAGTGCCAGCGCTTCCGGCAACGCATCCACACCGAAGACCGGAATGCTGGATTTGTTATGAGATTTCAGTGCTTCTACAGCGCCCATAGCCATTGCGTCGTTGTTGGCGATAACCACTTCGATTTTGTTAGCGTTAGGACCGGACAACCATGCGTCCATTTTGTCTTTCGCCTGAGCGGTATCCCACATGGCGGTATCGAGCTGCAGCTGATCAGTTTTCAGGCCTTCTTTGCCATTCAGGGTGCTGATCACGTATTTAGTACGCGCTTCAGCATCCGGGTGACCCGGCTCGCCTTTGATCAGTACGTACTGGATGGTGCCGTCTTTGTTCAGATCCCAGGCCGGGTTAGCTTTCCAGTGTTTAGCAATCAGCTCACCCTGGATAACGCCGGATTCTTTAGAGTCAGTCCCGACGTAATACGCTTTGTCGTAGCTGTCTAAATCTTTACGGGAAGGTTCTTTGTTATAGAAAACAACAGGAATGCCAGCACCGCGGGCTTTCTCGATAATTACCGGGGCAGCAGCCGGGTCAACCAGGTTGATGGCTAACGCTTTAACACCCTTCGCCAGCATAACGTCAACCTGGTCATTCTGGGTGGACTGGCTGTTTTGCGAGTCATTCATCAGCAGTTGCACATCTGGAGACGCTTTTGCATCTTTCTCAATGGCTTTGCGAACTTCGGACATGAAGTTGTCATCATATTTGTAGACGGTGACGCCGATTTTTGTATCAGCAGCATGCGCGGCAAAACCAAACATCATGCTTGCAGCCAGAGTCGCCAGGGTGAAGACCTTCTTATTCATTTGTATCTCCGGTTATGTAGGGTGTTACAGAATGTGGCACCGGAAATCCATGCGGGAGCAGTACAGATCCACGCTATGTTTGCGGGTGCCTGCCATCCTTGACTTATAACGTCCTGACTCGCTGTGAAACAAGTCCGCCAGGCGGACCCAAATTGAATCATATTGAAAACGAATGAATCATAATGTGCGTGATGTTAATAAACTGTGAAAGTTCTCACAGATTGAAAACGGTTACATCGCGTTATTTGATCAATAAGTGACGGGCGCCACATTTTGCCACGGTGACACCGAATGGCGTCTGACCAGCGTCGGCATAAAACAATGCGATACGCCCGCAGATAGCTGTTCTGCCGCACCTTTTAGCGCCAGTTCGGTCGCCAGTGTTGCCATCGAAACGATCGGATAGCGCACCGTCGTCATCTTCGGACTGGTATAACGGGCAATCGGAATATCATCAAAACCAATCAAAGAAAAATCGTCTGGAATGTTAATTCCGTTTTCTTTCAACACGGCCATCGCACCCGCCGCCATCGAATCGTTATACGCAAACACCGCACTCAGATGTAAATTACGGCCAAGCAATTCCACCATCGCCGCCTCCCCGCCCTGCAGATCCGGCGAACTTTGCGCCCGCCATGCGGCAGGTGGCGCATCACCGCTCTGATGTGCCTGCGTCATTGCCTGCGTCATTGCTTGTGAATAGCCCTGATAACGCTGCAAATCGTCTTCGATTCCGTGACTGGAACCGATATAACCAATGCGCTGATGCCCCTGAGATAGCAGTAAACGGGTCGCCATTTCCGCACCGCTGACGTTATCAAGCCAGACGCAACGGTGTTCGTAGCCCGGAATAACCCGGTTAATCAGCACCATGCCGGAAACCTGATCCATAAAGCGGGAAAGCTCGTCATCGCCCAGTGCTTTGGAATGCACAATCAGCGCGTTACAGCGTTGTCGAATCAAAACTTCAATAGCATGCCTTTCTTTTTCGGCAATATGATAGCTGTTACCTATCAGGACATATTTCTGATGCTGCTGTGCAACGGTATCCACCGCTTTCACCAGCGCGCCAAAAAACGGATCGGAAACGTCCATCACGACAACGCCAATGGTGTCGCTGGTTTGAGTTGCCAGCGCCTGCGCATTGGCATTTGGCCGGTATCCCAGCGTGGCGACCGCCTGTAAAACTTGTTCGCGCGCTTCTTTGCTGGCGATTGCCGGATTGTTCAGAACACGTGAAACGGTGGCGACAGAAACGCCCGCCAGCCGGGCGACATCACGAATGGTGACCATGCGTCGCTCCGTGATCAGCCAGAGAATGGTAAGGAGGAATACGGAAGTTTTTGACCCAGGAAGTAAAAAATGCAGACAAAGAGAAGCGAGGTGAAGTGCTCATGGCGTTTCCTTTATTAGTGTAGTGGTCGTCGGACTGGCACGACCGCTATCCTAATCATTTTGTGAAAACGCCTGCGTGAATCTCGTCACAGGAAAGAAAACGTTTACATACAATTTTGCAACCTTCATCCCAAATCCATCATTTAGGATGATGTATCGACCTCAGGCTCAGGTGGTTTTCAGTTCTTCGCCTGCGGCTTTCGCCGTCAGAAGACGCCATAACCATTCCACCGGCCCCTGCCTGAAACGGCGCAACCACAGCAGCGTCACCAGCAGATTACATGCCCAGACCAGCGGCACCAGCGCCACCAGTTGCAGGCGGTCGAAGTGCTGGTAGAAGCCGAAAATGTTGAAGAAGGTGGTGCAGATGAGAGTCTGTAACAGATAGTTTGTCAGCGCCATGCGACCAATCATTGATACCCAGCGCGTCAGTCGCCAGCGGGAGATCTGCGGCCAGAAGCCGTAACACAGCGCGAGATAGCTGACGGCCTGCATCAGCGAGCCAATTTCACGCGGCACCTGCAATAAAAAACCACTCCAGCGGTAGTCCCAGCCGGTGCGGTATTGCATATAAATCGCCGGGATTTGTATCAGCAGTGAAAGCGGTAACAGCACTGCGGCAACTTTACGGTAATGCGAGGGACGAAACCCACCTTTCAGCCAGCCGCTGCGCATCAGACCGGAACCTATGAGCATTGCGCCCGCCAGTTCCCAGCCATATTGCGCGCCGATCGCCAGAAGACTCGACGACAGCAAATCGAGCCGGTTCTGAATCGCTTCCCAGCCGCCTTTCAGCCGCCAGTATTGTTCATATTGAATCTCCGCTGGTCCCGGAAGCCAGAAACTGCCGGGCTTGGGCGAACTGATAAGCCCGAGCATGGCCAGTACCGCCACGCCAATCAGATACAAAATAATGCCCGTGGAAATCAGCGACTGACTGCTGCGCCCTTCCCGCACCATCCGCCAGCACACCAGACCGATCAGTCCGTAAGACAGCAAAATATCGCCATCCCACAGCAAGGTCGCGTGTAAAAATCCGCACAGCAACAGAATCGAAAGACGCGCCTGGATCCAGTGTTTACCACGCGGCAGCAACAAATACAGTCCGCCGCCAAACAGCATGGCGAACATCATCAGGAACTTGCCCTGCGCCACGACGTCGAGCACAGCCCATGTCCAGGTATCAGAAGTCGAGGGTGTACCGGCAAATGCCGGATTCAGGTAAGCGGCTTTCGGTAACCCGAAGGCGCTGATATTGAGCAGAAGAATGCCAAAAATGGCGAGACCACGGGCAAAGTCGAGCGTGGCAATACGTGAGCGCATACCTGGCGTTCCTGTTAACGGTAAGGAGCTGATAATTGTGCGGGCTCCAGACAGACTAACGGCACCCTGAAGGTGCCGCAATATTAAAGTGTCTGACTGTTTAAAACGCTGCTGTTAGCTGGCGTGTCTTACGGTTCTTAAAAATTCTTGTCGCGTATTCTGGCTGGATTTGAAAAGACCGCCCAGAGAAGTCGTGGTCGTTGCGCTGGTCGCGTCACGCACACCGCGCGCTTTCACGCAGTAATGCACCGCATCAATGGAAACCGCCACGTTGGTGGTGCCGAGCAGCGTTTGCAAGGCCACCAGAATCTGCTGGGTCAGACGTTCCTGAACCTGCGGACGCTGCGAGAAGAACTGCACGATGCGGTTGATTTTCGACAGACCAATCACGGTGTCTTTCGGGATGTACGCCACGGTCGCTTTACCGTCGATGGTCACGAAATGGTGTTCACAGGTGCTGGTCAGGGTGATATCGCGCACGGTGACCATTTCATCCACTTTCATCTTATTTTCGATGACGGTGATTTTCGGGAAGTTGGCGTAATCGAGCCCGGAGAAGATTTCATCCACATACATCTTGGCGATGCGGTGCGGCGTTTCCGCCAGACTGTCATCGGAAAGATCCAGATTAAGAAGCTGCATGATACCGGTCATATGTTCCTGGATCCGCTGCTTGCGCGTTTCATTGTCGATCGGCAAAGCTTCACGCAGAGGGGTTTCCAGACCACGGGCTAACAGGGCCTCGTGAACCAAATTGGCTTCTTTACTCAGGATTGGCATTCTTTCTTTCTCCGGCAGATGTAATCACTTTGACGCAGATCACGCTAAAGTGAGGTGGCTTACTGTAGAGGAGAGCCGGTTCAGAATCCAGTGATAGTGTTTCATGATGGATGAAATAGCTGCAACTTATCGGTTATGCCGGAAGACCAGCGCACCTGCAATAATGAAACCAGCCAGCGCGACGTACAACGCAGGCTCCAGCTGATGCGTCAGCGCGGTAGAAATCGCCGACAGAACCGGGCCAAATAACTGACCGACGGCGTAACCGGTGGTCAGCAATCCGGCCATATAACGGCTGTGATTCGGCGCCAGTTCACGGCTGCACTGCAAAGCGAGTTGAACCACGCTGAGGAAACCGCCGCCGGTCAGCAATGCGCCGAGCACCAGACCGGTCACGCCCGGCACCACTTCCGCACATAAAATTCCCAGCCCCTGCGCCCATAATGTCAGCGCCAGACGTTTATGCGTCGTCAGGCGGTGCCGGGTCAGAATGCCGATGATAATACCGATAACCGCCGCGCCGCCAAACACCGGCCAGACGAACTGCGCGAACAGGCTGTCAGGAAAACGCGCACTCGCCATTTGCGATAAAAACGTCGCCGGAAGGATGTAACCAAAGCCCGCCAGACTGTAACTCCACACCAGACGTTTCAGCGCAGGCGTCATCACCAGCGGTTCCGTCGCCACATGGGAACGGTGCAGATCGCCTTTGCGCGGCAGATTCGGGGTGATAATCGCCACAAAAATCAGTGCCAGCACGCCGTAGACGCACCAGCCCTGTGCGGAGGTCAGTTGCAAACTGTGGATACCGACCGCTAACATGCCGCTGAGGAAAATCCCCGCCCCTGGCCCGGCGAAAACCGCCGCACTCAGTGCCGGACGGCCATAATGCGCCAGCCGTTCGTTACACCACGCCGACACCATCACCATCGCCCAGCCGCTGGTCCAGCCAATCATGAAGCGCACAATGCTGTGCAGCACTTCACCGGAAATCACCGCGGATAATAACGTGAGAACTACCCCGCCCCACACGCCGAGCCACAGACGGCGTTCGAGATGTTTGCTGGCACGCATTCCATCGAATGCGCCGCACAGATAACCGAGATAGTTGAACGCCGCGACCAGCCCGGCGCCGGTCAGGCTGAACTGATGTTCAGCTATCATTAAAGGAACCTGCGGCGTAAAGGCGAAGCGCCCGATACCCATCGCGACCACAAAAGCCAGAAAACCACTTAATGCAATACGAAAAGCCATAACTGCTCCGTCAGAAGAAACCGCGATGCAACATGTCAGAAACAATGAATAAACATACTCAAAGCCTGTTGCCGAAAACAGCAGATTTCTTAAAAGAAAGTTAATTGGAAGTTGTGGCTATGATGCCTTATGAGTACAATCACGAAAACTGAATAATACAAACCAACTTGTTTACGATAAGAGAACACAGGAACCCATCATGGATCTGACTCAGTTACGGATGTTTTGCTGCGTAGCGGAAACCGGTTCGCTGGCGCGTGCGGCAGAGCAGTTACACCGCGTGCCATCAAACCTGACCACCCGTTTACGCCAGCTCGAACTCGAACTGGGCACTGATTTGTTCATCCGTGAAAAACAGCGCATTCGCCTTTCCGCGATGGGTCACAACTTCCTTAACTACGCCGAACGTATTCTGGCGCTGAGTGATGAAGCCATGAGCATCACACATGCCGGAGAACCTGCCGGGAACTTCGCGCTGGGCTCGATGGAAAGCACGGCAGCAACGCGTCTGCCTTCGTTGCTGGCGGCCTATCATCAGAAATTCCCGCAGGTGGCATTGTCGCTGGTGACCGCCACGTCAGGCGAAACCATCGACAGCGTGCGTGCGGGACGTCTCGCGGCGGCGCTGGTTGATGGCCCGATCGATTTTGACGACATCAACGGTTGTATCTCTTTTCGCGAACGCATGGTGGTGATCAGTCCGCTGGGCGAATCACCGCTCGACGTGCCCGCCGGTCGCAGCGGTCATACCGTTTTTGCGTTTCGCCCGAGCTGTTCCTACCGCCAGCGTTTGCAGGGCTGGATTAAGCATATGAATGTGCCGGTTGCCAACACGATGGAGATTCAGTCCTATCATTCAATGATGGCCTGTGTCGCCAGCGGTGCGGGTATCGCGATGATCCCGCGTTCGGTGCTGGAACAATTGCCCGGACACGAGCGGGTAGAAATTCACGAAATTCCGGATGAATTCGCCGATACCGCCACCTGGCTTATCTGGCGCAGGGATGCGTTCAGCCCGAATGTTCGGGCGCTGAAAGAACTGATTATTGAACAGAATGACGGTGTGATCCCGTTACTGAAACACCCGCTGGCTGGCGAACATGACCCGGCTTTGCATCCGACGTATTAACCTGAAATCTGATTAAGCTAAAAACACCTGACTGGAGCTACATAATGGAAATGATTAAAACGCGTGCGGCCGTCGCCTGGGGCCCGAATCAACCTCTGTCCATCGAAGAAGTCGATTTGATGCCACCACAAAAAGGCGAAGTGCTGGTGCGTATCGTCGCCACCGGTGTTTGTCATACAGATGCTTACACGCTGTCCGGCAAAGATCCGGAAGGCGTTTTCCCGGCAATCCTCGGTCATGAAGGCGGCGGTATCGTTGAAGCCGTTGGCGAAGGCGTCACCAGCCTGGCCGTCGGCGACCACGTGATCCCGCTGTACACGCCGGAATGTGGCGAGTGTAAGTACTGTAAATCCGGCAAAACCAACCTGTGTCAGGCAATCCGCACCACACAAGGTAAAGGCCTGATGCCGGACGGCACCACCCGTTTCTTCAAAGACGGCAAGCCGATTTTCCATTACATGGGCACTTCGACTTTCTCCGAATACACCGTTGTTCCTGAAATCTCCCTGGCGAAAATCAACAAAGAAGCGCCGCTGGAAGAAGTGTGTCTGCTCGGTTGCGGCGTGACCACCGGCATGGGCGCGGTAATGAACACGGCTAAAGTCAAAAAAGGCGACACCGTAGCGATCTTCGGTCTGGGTGGCATTGGCCTTTCAGCGATTATCGGCGCAGTGATGGCCGGCGCAGGCCGCATCATCGGTATCGATCTGAATACCAGCAAGTTCGATCTGGCACGTAAACTCGGCGCAACGGATCTGATCAACCCGAAAGATTACGACAAGCCGATTCAGGAAGTGATCGTTGAAATGACCGACGGCGGCGTGGACTTCTCCTTTGAATGTATCGGCAACGTCAACGTGATGCGTTCCGCACTGGAATGCTGCCACAAAGGCTGGGGCGAATCCGTCATCATCGGCGTGGCCGGTGCCGGTGAAGAAATCTCCACCCGTCCGTTCCAGCTGGTGACCGGTCGTGTATGGCGTGGTTCCGCATTTGGTGGCGTGAAAGGCCGCAGCCAGTTGCCGGGCATTGTGCAGCGTTATATGGACGGTGAATTCGCCCTGAACGATTTCATCACCCATACCCTGCCGCTGGAAGAAATCAACGAAGCGTTTGACCTGATGCACGAAGGGAAATCTATCCGCACGGTTATTCATTTTAATAAGTAAGGAATGTTTCGATGAGCAGCTCGATTGAACTACTCGAAGAACACCGGATGTTTGGCGGCTGGCAGCAGCGCTACCGTCATACGTCTGCGAGCCTGAATTGCAGCATGACGTTCAGCATCTATCTGCCACCGGCAAAAGACGATGCACCGCCGCCGGTACTGTACTGGCTGTCGGGCCTGACCTGTAATGATGAAAACTTCACCCTTAAAGCCGGGGCGCAGCGCGTCGCGGCTGAGCTGGGGCTGATTCTGGTGATGCCGGACACCAGTCCGCGCGGTGAAGGTGTCGCCAACGACGAAGGCTACGACCTCGGTCAGGGCGCAGGTTTTTACCTTAACGCCACGCAGTCGCCGTGGGCAGCGCATTACCGGATGTACGATTACCTGCTCGATGAATTGCCTGCGCTGATCAGCGGGCATTTCAAGGTCAGCGACCGGCAGTCAATCTTCGGCCATTCAATGGGCGGCCACGGCGCGCTGATGCTGGCGTTGCGTAATCCCCAGCGTTTCTGTTCTGTGTCCGCGTTTGCGCCGATTGTGAACCCGGCTCAGGTGCCGTGGGGGCGTAAAGCTTTCACTGCGTATCTGGGGGATGACGAAAGCCAGTGGCTGCAATACGACAGTTGCCACCTGCTGAGTGCATTGCCTGCGGATCAGAAAACGTTCCCGATTTTAGTCGATCAGGGCGACGGCGATCAGTTCCTGGCGGATCAGTTGCAGCCGTCAAAACTGGCAGAAATCGCCCGTCAGCGCGGCTGGCCTTTACAGCTGCGCGCCCAGCCGGGGTACGATCACAGTTACTTCACGATTGCCTCGTTTGTGGAAGATCACCTGCGATTCCATGCGGAGTTTTTGCACTCCGGGGCATGAGTGCGTAATGCCTTTTGATGCTGAATGAGAAAATTTCGGTTTCTCAATGGCAGTGATCATCTGATTCATTGCGTCGAAACCGCCCAAAAGGGGAAGTGCTTTTCCCCTTTTGGATTTCCCCTCGCTTTTTAACTCCCCGCTATCGCTGTCACGACGGACATGTTCTGGTACATCAGTGAGTGGCGCAAAATGTCATCGCTTTGCGATTCCCTCATTTCAGGATTCGAGCCTTGGGTCTCGAACCATTCATTCGGTGCCATTTTTGATCGCGTCAATCAACTTTTTTAAAAGATGAAAAACTGTCCGCTGTGATTTTAAGATCATGCGGGCGATTCAGAAAGCTTGCTGAATGAGAGGTTGCAGACCCAAGGCTGCAATCCCGAAATGAAGGCACCGCCTGGCGGCAAGATTTCCAGCCTGTCGCGGTGATACCTGAAACATAGCCAGCGAGCGGAGCGTGCAGTTTGAGACGTGGAGATTCCAAAGAGGGCTCGTCTTAGCCCTCTTTGGTCGGTTTCAAACACAGCAGGTCATGTGAAAGTTGTTATTAAGAAACCGAAATCTTCGAGATTCAGTTAAAAAAGGGGGCTTTGGGGATCCCAAAAAATCAATTCTTCAATTTCGGATCCAGCGCATCCCTTAACCCATCCCCCAGCAAATTAAACGCCAGTACGGTCAGGAATATCGCCAGACTTGGAAAGATTGCCACGTGCGGCGCCATGACCATATCGGCGCGGGCCTCGTTGAGCATCGCGCCCCACTCCGGCGTTGGCGGCTGTGCGCCCATTCCGAGGAACGACAGGCTGGCAGCGGTGATAATCGATGTGCCGATACGCATGGTGAAATACACCACGATTGATGACAACGTGCCCGGCAGAATGTGACGGAACAAAATCGTGGCGTCGGATGCGCCGATACTGCGCGCCGATTCAATATAGGTTTGCTGTTTGAGCACCAGTGTGTTGCCGCGAACAAGACGTGCGAATGCCGGGATACTGAAGATAGCGACCGCGATGATCACGTTCGACATACCGTTGCCCATCACCGCCACCACGGCAATCGCCAGCAGAATACCGGGGAAGGCAAACAGCACGTCGCAAACGCGCATGGTGATGCGGTCCCACCAACCTTCGTAGTATCCGGCCAGTAATCCGAACACCGTGCCGATCGCTGCGCCGAGCACCACAGAAAGTACGCCCGCGGTGAGTGATATCCGCGTGCCCATCAGAATCCGGCTGAAAATATCGCGCCCCAGTGAATCCACGCCGAGCCAGTGGATCAGCGATGGCCCTTCGTTCAGACGGTCATAATCGAAATAATTTTCGGGATCATACGGCACCAGCCACGGCGCAAAAATCGCGGCGACAATCAGTAACAGGATAAAAGCACCCGCTATCATCGCAATATGCTGCCTGCGGAAACGCCGCCAGAACGCTTTCCACGGTGTGCGAACCGCCTGCGATTGCGCAGTTCCCGGTGTGATAATCGGCAAACTCGCGAGTACGGCATTTCGCCGCCAGTTTTTCATGCGTTCACTCACTTGTATCGGATGGAAGGGTTGATGACGGCGTACAGCATGTCCACCAGCAGATTGATGAGGATGAACTCCAGCGAAAACAGCAACACTTCTGCCTGTATCACCGGATAATCACGCATCTCAACGGAATCGACCAGCAACCGCCCTAACCCCGGCCAGTTGAAGACTTTTTCCACGACAATCGAGCCGCCAAGCAGGAAGCCAAATTGCAGCCCCATCATGGTGACCACCGGGATCATCGCGTTTCGCAGACCGTGTTTAACCACCACCACAGCCTCATGCACGCCTTTAGCGCGAGCGGTGCGCATGTAATCTTCCTGCATGACCTCGACAAATGAAGCGCGGGTAAAGCGGGCCATGATCGCCGCTACGGCAGCGCCGAGCGTTACGGAAGGCAGAATGTAATGCTGCCAGCTGTCAGCACCCACCGTCGGCAACCAGCCCAGTTCAACGGAAAAGATTTGCATCAGCAACATGCCCAGCGCAAACGCCGGGAAGGAAATACCAGAGACGGCCAGCGCCATACCGAGACGATCCGGCCAGCGGTTACGCCAGACGGCAGACACCACGCCAATGACCAGCCCGAAAATCACCGACCACAGCATACTGGTCATCGTCAGCCAGAAAGTCGGCATAAAGCGGGAACTGATTTCATCAATGACCGGGCGTTTTGACACCATCGAGTGACCGAAATCACCGGTCAGCGCATTGCCGAAAAAAGTGAGGAATTGCTGATAAAGCGGTTTATCCAGCCCGAGATCCTGACGTACCAGCTCTACAACGCTGGCGTCGGCGTCCTGTCCGGCCATCAGCCGCGCCGGATCCCCCGGCAGCAGATGCACAAATAAAAACACCAGCACCGCCACAATCAGCAGTGTCGGGATCAGTCCGAGTAATCGTTTTAAAAAATAATTAAGCATGATTCGCTGTCTGTGATTTCACGGTTCGACATCCATGTTCCGGACCCGGAACACACGAGTTCAGGGCGCGCACGCTGTGCGCCACACGCCCTGAAAGCTTCACCGCGTATTATTTCACGTCTGCATCATCAAAACTGAACGCCGTATCCGGCATCACATAGAACCCGGTCAGGCGTTTATTTTTCGCCGACACCAGACGTTCGGTCACCAGGAATGCCCACGGTGCATCTGTCCAGATTTGTTTCTGGGCATCGGCGTACAATTTGGCTTTCTCGGCTTTGTCGGTGGTTTTCAGCGCGTCAGACAGATCTTTATCCACCTGCGCATTGCTGTAGAACGCGGTGTTGAACTGCTTCGGTGGCGCAGCCTGCGTGGAAAACAGCGGCGACAGCGCCCAGTCGGCTTCGCCGGTAGACGCCGACCAGCCGGTATAGAACATGCGGATACCCGCCTCTTTCTGCCCGACATTCTCAACCTGCGCGGCACGCTGCGCTGCATCCATGGCGGTGACTGTCACTTTGATACCGACCTGCGCCAGTTGCTGCTGGGTGAACTGCAACACTTTCTGCGCCGTGCTGTTATTGTGCGACGACCACAGCGTAGTGGTGAAACCGTCCGGATAACCGGCTTCTTTCAGCAATTGTTTGGCTTTAGCCGGGTCATACGGCCACGGTTTGAATTTCGCGGCGTATTCGATGCCCTGCGGCAACGGCCCTTCTGATGGCACCGCGTAACCGGCAAAGGCCACTTTAATCAGCGCCTGTTTGTTGATGGCGTAGTTGATGGCCTCACGCACTTTGACGTTATCGAAAGGCTTTTGCGTCACGTTAAAACTGATGTAACGGTGCAGAATTGACGGCGCGGTGACCAGATCCAGCTTATCGTTTTTCTCCAGCAACGCGGCCTGCTCATAAGGCACCGGGAACGCCAGATCCGCTTCACCGGTTTGCAGCATCGCGGCGCGGGTATTGTTATCCACGACCGGACGCCAGGTGATGGTGTCGAGTTTCGGCTCGCCCTTTTTCCAGTAACCGTCGAATTTCTTCACTTTCACGAAGTCGGTCTGGTTCCACTGTTCCAGCGTGTACGGGCCGGTACCGACCGGATGGAAGCCGATGTCTTTGCCGTATTTAGTCAGTGCCGCCGGAGAAATAATCACCGCAGACGGATGCGCCAGAATGTTGATGAACGCGGAGAACGGTTCTTTCAGCGTAATTTTTACCGTGGTGTCATCGACCGCTTCGGTGCTGGCAATATTTTTAAACAGGTTATAGCGTTTGAGGTGGCTGTCCGGATTACTCGCGCGGTCAAAGTTAACTTTTACCGCCGCAGCGTTGAAATCCGTCCCGTCCTGGAATTTGATGCCGGGATGCAGTTTGATGGTATAAACCAGACCGTCTTTGCTGACCGTGTAGCTGTCAGCCAGCACGTTTTCCAGCTTCATATCCTTATCAAAGCCAAACAGCCCCTGATAGAAAGATTTGGCCACCGCCTGCGACAAGGTGTCGTTGGCATCATAAGGATCAAGCGAGGTGAAGTTAGAACCTACCGCGACAACCACGTCTTTTGCCGCCCAGGCAGACGCCGATGCCAGCGAACCGAAAACAGCGGCAGCGAGCACGGCCTGACGGACTACGTTCTTACCTTTATGTTTATGCTGATTCATATCAGTTCCTTTCCTGTCTTACCCGTTAAAAAGTGGCTCAAAATGAGCCACCATAAAAATTAGTAAACGCCTGCAATGGCGTGCCGGGCAACAAAATGCCCTTCCGCCACCTGAACCAGCGGTGCGACAACCGGCTCATCATTAAGCGCACGAATGGGACTGGGAATTTCATCCACCAGCAGCGCCTGATCTTTACGCTTATGACCCGGATCGGCCACCGGCACCGCCGCCATCAGTTTGCGGGTATACGGATGCTGCGGATTTTCAAACACCGCGCGGCGCGAGCCGATTTCCACAATCTGACCGAGATACATCACGGCAACGCGATGACTGATGCGTTCCACCACCGCCATATCGTGTGAAATAAACAAAAATGCCAGCCCGAACTCTTTCTGCAAATCCATCAGCAGGTTGACGATTTGCGCGCGGATCGACACATCCAGCGCCGACACCGACTCGTCAGCAATCACCACTTTGGGATTGAGCGCCAGTGCGCGGGCGATACAAATTCGCTGCCGCTGACCGCCGGAAAATTCGTGAGGATAGCGCTGCGCATGTTCCGGCAGCAGCCCGACTTTCTCCAGCAACCACGCGACGCGCGCTTCCGCCTCTGCGCCCTTTGCCAGGTTATGCACCAGCAACGGCTCCATAATCGAATACCCGACCGTCAGACGCGGGTCGAGCGACGCATAAGGATCCTGAAAAATAAACTGAATATCACGCCGCAGATGTTGCAGTGCGCTGCCGCTGATATCTGTCAGCGTCTTGCCATCAAAGGTGATGGTTCCGCCCTGACTTTTCACCAGTTTGAGCAACGAACGGCCCGTGGTGGATTTTCCGCAACCGGATTCGCCCACCAGCGCCAGCGTTTCACCGGGATGCAAATCAAAACTGACTTTTTCAACCGCATGCACACGACGTGTCACGCGGTTGAAAATACCGCTGCGCAGGTCAAAACGGGTCACCAGATCACGCACCTGCAATATCGGCGGCACGCCGGGTGTCAGGGTGTTTTGAATCAGTTCGGGATCGCTTTCCTGCTGGTCGGGCGCAGGGAAGCGGGCGGGCAGTGGTTTACCGGCCATGGATCCGAGCTTTGGCACGGCCGCCAGCAACGTCTGCGTGTAAGGCTGTTGCGGTGTACGAAATATCGCGCCCGCGTCACCGGTTTCCACGCTGTTACCCTGATGCATGACCAGAACGCGATCGGCGATTTCCGCCACCACGCCCATATCGTGGGTGATGAAAATCACGCCCATGTGCATCTCTTTTTGCAGCACACGGATCAGCTGTAAAATCTGCGCCTGAATGGTCACATCCAGCGCCGTAGTCGGTTCGTCGGCAATCAGTAACGCCGGTTTACACGACAGCGCCATCGCGATCATCACCCGCTGGCGCATACCGCCGGAAAGCTGATGCGGATAGCTGTCGAGAATATTTTTGGCTTCAGGAATGCGCACCAGATCCAGCATACGTAAGGCTTCGGC
Source organism: Rahnella sp. PAMC25617 (assembly GCF_050606005.1). Classification (NCBI taxonomy): domain Bacteria; kingdom Pseudomonadati; phylum Pseudomonadota; class Gammaproteobacteria; order Enterobacterales; family Yersiniaceae; genus Rahnella; species Rahnella sp. PAMC25617. The sequence continues at coordinate 76,516 of NZ_JBOCUM010000012.1, read as the reverse complement.
ACGGGCGGCGCGATGATCTTTATCCTGATGTAAACGGATAGACTCGGCGATCTGTTCGCCTACCGGAAATACCGGATTGAGCGAGGTCATCGGCTCCTGAAATATCATCGCCATGTCCGCACCGCGCAGGCTGCGCATGGCGGGTTGCGTTGCTGCCATCAGATCAACGACTTCACCGTTACGACGGCGAAATTGCATTTCACCCTGGGTGATCTGCCCGCCGCCCTGCTCCACCAGACGCATCAGCGCCAGCGAGGTAACGGATTTACCTGAGCCGGATTCACCGACTATCGCCAGCGTTTCGCCGCGCTTCACGTGAAAACTGAGCTGATTCACCGCAGGGATGATGTGCCCGTCATGCGCGAACTGCACGCTGAGCTGGCTGACCGCCAGAACGTGGTCCGCAGGCAGAGTCAGGGAATTATTCATGAGCGGTAAATACTGACGACGGGTGCTTCACCCACGCGGGCAAAGCCGCGATACATACCTTCACTGTTGAAAGGCAGTTCCACGTTGCCAAATTTATCGACGGCGATCATCCCGCCGCTCCCGCCCAGTGGCAGCAATTTTTCCTGCACCACTTTGTGTGTCGCTTCTGCCAGCGTTAAACCGGCGTATTCCATCAGCGCCGCCACGTCGTAGGCAGCGACGGTACGCATAAACACTTCACCTGTGCCGGTGCTGGAAATCGCCACCGTATTGTTGCTGGCGTAACAACCGGCGCCAATAATCGGCGAATCACCGACGCGTCCGGCCTGTTTGTTGGTCATTCCGCCGGTCGATGTTGCCGCCGCAAGATTACCGAGTTCATCTATCGCCACCGCGCCTACGGTGCCAAATTTACGTTCCGGATCAATCGGATCGCCTGAAGCATTCAGCGACGCCCCGTCGTGATCGAGCATTACGCCGGTATACGCGGCAATAGCGCGCTGCAACTGATCATAACGTTCCTGAGTGAAGAAATACGCCGGTTCCACCATTTCCTGACCATTGGCACGGGCAAAATCTTCTGCGCCTGCACCGGTGAACAGGACGTGCGGGCTGTTTTCCAGCACCTTACGGGCGGTCAGAACAGGATTGCGGATATGGCTGACGCCGCAAATCGCACCGGCATCCAGCGTGCGGCCATCCATAATGCAGGCATCTAATTCATGCGTACCCTGATGGGTAAATACCGCACCTTTACCGGCATTAAATAACGGGCATTCTTCCAGCAGGCGCACGGCTTCGGTTACGGCGTCCAGTGCGCTGCCACCCGCGGCCAGAATCGCCTGCCCGGCACTGACAATCCTTTCCAGTTCGGCCAGGTAAAGTTGTTCTTTTTCGGTGCTCATTGCCGCACGGGTTATTGCCCCGGCACCACCATGAATAGCAATGACCGGACGCTTCTTGTTCGAAACGGAAGCCGCTGAATTATCAGTAGAAGAACTCATTAGCACTGCACCTTTCGATGTTGTATTTATGTATGGAAGATGTTGACCTGTTTTTTGACTATATTTAGCCCGCTACAGTATGTAAAGCAGAAATGCATCGCCACCAAAATGGCGCTAATTGCTTAGATTGTTTAGGAAAAACAAATGCTGCAATTGAATATACATGCGGGACAAATCACCAGAGAACAGCAATAATAAACGTCCTAATCGCGGCAAAAGCACCTCTGGATAAGCTTACCGCGACTTTTTATTTTCTCTTTTTAGGAAATCAGTTTATGGAAACTGTTTATAACCGCCGCCGGATTAATGTGATCTCATGGCTAAGTTACTTTTTTACAGGGGGCCTCGTCTCCACTCTGGGCATCGTTATCGGGCCAGTCGCGACGGCTTTTAATAAAGATCCGGCCTTTATCGGCCTCATGTTCTCACTGATGAACATCGGTTTATTCCTGCCGATTATGATCAGTGGCATCCTGATGCGTAAGTTCGATCTGGGCAAGCAGCTGATCACCGGGTCAATTGTCACCATCCTGACCTGTATCGCGCTGTTCGTGATGCCGTCGATTACCCTGTTCGGCATCGGCGTTTTCCTGATTGGTGCGACAGCTGGCCTGATGATGTCGATTGGCAGCTATCTGGTTGTGCGTATTAATGACGACCCGAAAAAGCGTTCCGCCAACTTAATCTTCACCGACTTCTTCTTTGCGCTTTCCGGCATGACGCTGTCTCTGGTGCTCGGTTTCCTGTTCAAGCATGGCGCGAGCTGGCTGGCGATGTACGGCATCATGGGTACGCTGAGCGTGCTGATGATCCTGCTGTGTGTGGGTCAGAAATTCCCGACCGTTGCGCAGCCGGAAAAAGTGGCGAAAAGCGAGCGGGAAGCGAAAGAGCCGTGGGGCTTCGCGGCGTACGTGCTATGTTTTGCCCTGTTCGCCTTCGTCTTCAGCGAGCTGGTTTTCACCCTGTGGATGCCAAGCTGGTTGCATGAGCATTTCGGTCTGGACACTGACAAAGCGGCGATCTACATCACCACTTACTGGATGGTGAAAGCGATTGGCCTGTTCCTGAACCAGTTCACCGTGCGTTTTGTGAAACTGCGTACCTTCCTGTTTGCGTCGGCCATCGTCGGGTTAATCAGCCTGTTTGTGGTGACACACAACGAAAACACCACGCTGGTGATGATTGCCGTTGGCCTGTTCGGCTTCTGTAACTCCGGTATGTTCTCCGGCCTGATGAGCTACGGCAGCCTGCAGGTGAAAAACTCACCTCCAACGCTGACCTCTGCGCTGCTGACGACGGCTTCCGTCGGTACGCTGATTTTCGCTTCCTTCTCATCATTCATTTACCGCGAATACGGCCTGTTCTGGGCACTGAATATTGCGACCGTATCTTACGTTCTGCTGGTGCTGGCGGTGATCATCGCCGGTGTGCGCAGTAAAGCGGAAAAAATCCACCGCGAAATGGCGGCATAACATTTACTACGCATAAATTCATGCATAAAAAAGGGAAGGCATAAAAGCCTTCCCTTTTCTTATTTAGCTGCGCCTTTAAAGCTGCGGGCAGCGCTGCAAACTGTTTAGCCAGGATGTTTCTGGCTGAGCGGCCAGACGACGCGCGCGTCCATGGCGGCGTAAAATCAATCCCTTGTCCTGCATTTCACTCAAATCACGTCGGATCGTTTCAAGACTCACATCCAGCGATTGTGCCAGTTCGCTAACCTGTAACACTTCATGTTGTTCTACCAACTGAAGGATGGCCTGATGGCGATTTTTTTTAAGCACCGGTTATTCCTGTGTATATGACAGATATGTGACACAAATCACAAATAACGGTAACTATGATAACCGCGTTACATCCGTAATTTTGGGATCGATCTCAATTTTTCAGAAATCCCCACGAAGTTTTTACGCCTTCAGCGGTTTTTGGTTCGTCCCGATTCTCTGTCATACTATGCTCATGCCCCATTTTCCCGTCCGTCGCCGGTGAGTACGCCCGCGTCGCCGGGCTGAATCACTAAGGAATTTTGATGGAATTCAACACTGCAGGTTTGATCTCACTTCAGGAAGCGCTGGATAAAATGCGCGCTTACGTTCCGAAAAAAACAGCGCAGGATGCCGAATCGTTGCCACTGGCAACCGCCGCTGGCCGTATTACTGCGGCGCCGGTGCTTTCCCCGATTTTTGTCCCGCCTTTTGATAACTCCGCGATGGACGGTTATGCCCTGCGCATTGAAGATCTGCACGAGGGCGCTGTCCTTCCGGTGGCGGGAAAAGCCTTTGCCGGCGCGCCTTTTCATGGCGAATGGCCTGCCGGAACCTGTATCCGCATCATGACCGGTGCGCCGGTTCCGGCCGGTGCCGACACAGTGATCATGCAGGAACAGGCAGAAGTTTCAGACGCGGGAATACGTTTCACAGCAACGGCGCAAAAAGGCCAGAATATCCGCCTGACCGGAGACGACATTAAGCAAGGCGACAGCGTTTTGCCTGCGGGCGTGCGTCTGGGGGCGGCAGAATTACCGCTGCTGGCGTCCCTTGGCGTGACTGAAGTACAGGTCTGGAAGCCGCTGAAAGTCGCCGTATTTTCCACCGGTGATGAGCTGCAACCTGTCGGTACGCCTCTGCAGGAAGGCCAGATTTATGACACGAACCGGTTTGCCGTGCGGCTGATGCTCGAGCAACTCGGCTGTACGGTGCTGGATTTAGGCATTATCCGCGACGATCCGCAGGCATTGCGTAAAGCGTTTGAAGAAGCCAATGAATTTGCCGATTTGGTGATTTCCAGCGGCGGTGTTTCCGTCGGTGAGGCCGATTACACCAAACAGATGCTGGATGAACTGGGCGAAATTGGTTTCTGGAAACTGGCCATGAAACCGGGCAAACCGTTTGCTTTCGGAAAACTGAAAGACAGCTGGTTCTGCGGGCTGCCGGGGAATCCGGTGTCGGCTGCACTGACGTTTTATCAGCTGGTTCAGCCATTTATCGCTCAGCTTTCCGGTCACAGTGCCTGGCAGTTCCCGCCACGCCTGAAAGCGAAAGCCGTAACGCCGCTGAAAAAATCGCCCGGCCGCCTCGATTTTCAGCGCGGTATTTTCAGCACCAATGCAGAAGGTCAGCTGGAAGTGCGCACTACCGGCCATCAGGGATCGCACGTCTTCAGCTCCTTCAGCCAGGCTAACTGTTTTATCGTGCTTGAGCGTGAACGCGACAATGTTACGGCTGGTGAAATCGTTGAAGTCGAGCCTTTTAACGCGCTGCTGCGGAGCTGAACATGGCGACTCTGCAGGAACTGACGGACGCTGAAACCCTGCGCTATAACCGCCAGATAGTACTGAAAGGGTTTGATTTTGATGCGCAGGAACAGCTGAAAGCCAGCCACGCGCTGATTGTCGGGCTGGGAGGTTTAGGCTGCGCCGCCGCGCAATATCTGGCGGCGGCAGGCACCGGTACGTTAACGCTGCTGGATTTCGATACGGTATCGCTCTCAAACCTGCAACGCCAGACGCTGCACACTGACGCGCGGATCGGGATGCCGAAAGTCGACTCCGCCGCCATAGCGCTGGCGGCAATCAATCCGCACATCCGCTTAAATCAGGTAAATGCTCAGGCGGATGACGATTTGTTACGTGAGCTGATCGCCGCCTGCGACGTGGTGGTGGATTGCACCGACAATGTCACGACGCGTAATCAGCTGAACAATGAATGTTTCGCGCAGAAAAAACCGCTGGTCTCCGGCGCTGCTATCCGTATGGAAGGTCAGCTCAGCGTATTTACCTACCAGCCGCAGGAACCCTGCTACCGCTGCCTGAGCCGGTTATTCGGTGAAAATGCGCTGACCTGCGTGGAAGCTGGCGTCATGGCCCCGCTGGTCGGCACCATCGGCAGCTTGCAGGCGATGGAAACCATCAAACTGCTGACAAAATTTGGCGAAACCCCGCGCGGAAAACTGCTGATGTTCGACGCCATGACGTTGCAGTTTCGCGAAATGAAACTGATGAAAGATCCGCATTGTGAAGTGTGTGGTGATTGTTGAATCAGTAAATCCAGACACAAAAAAACCGCCTTTATCGGCGGCGGTTTTAAATAATAAGAACCTCTAAATCATTCGAGTTGTATCAAGGCGGCAACTGAACAAATCCCCGGGAGCATACATCAGTATGTGACCGGGGTTTGTGAGGAAAGCCAACGCAGAGACAGCTTGAAGGATGACGAGGTTTAATTGATGCCCTGGCTACGCAGGTAGTCTTCGTAGTTACCAGAGAAATCAATCACGCGCGTCGGGGTCATTTCCAGAATACGCGTTGCCAGTGAGCTGACGAATTCACGGTCGTGGGAAACGAAGATCAGCGTTCCTTCATACATTTCCAGCGCCATGTTCAGTGACTCGATGGATTCCATATCAAGGTGGTTGGTTGGTTCATCCATAATCAGGATGTTTGGACGTTGCATCATCAGTTTCCCGAATAACATACGACCTTTCTCACCACCGGAAAGCACTTTCACTTTCTTCTTGATATCGTCCTGACCGAACAGCAGACGGCCTAACACACCGCGTACAGCCTGCTCGTCATCTTTCTCGGATTTCCACTGGCTCATCCAGTCGAATACGTTCAGGGTATCGTCGAATTCGTATTCGTGATCCTGCGCGTAATAACCGATTTTAGAGTTTTCAGACCATTTCACTGAACCGCTTTCCGGCTCATGCTCACCGACCAGCGTTTTCAGCAGGGTCGATTTACCGATACCGTTAGCACCCAGAATCGCGACTTTCTCGCCGACTTCCAGCATCAGGCCGAGGTTTTTAAACAGCGGACCGTTGTCGAAACCTTTGGTGATCTTTTCCACTTCCAGCGCATTACGGAACAGTTTCTTGTCCTGTTCGAAACGCATGTAAGGGTTCTGACGGCTGGACGCCTTGATTTCATCGAGCTGAATTTTATCAATCTGACGGGCGCGGGACGTTGCCTGTTTAGATTTAGAGGCGTTGGCGCTGAAGCGGCTGACGAACGATTGCAGTTCAGCAATCTGCGCTTTCTTCTTGGCGTTATTAGCTGTCAGAAGTTCACGAGCCTGCGTGGCCGCCGTCATGTATTCATCATAGTTGCCCGGATATACGCGCAGTTCGCCGTAGTCCAGATCCGCCATGTGCGTACACACCATGTTCAGGAAGTGACGGTCATGCGAAATGATGATCATGGTGCTGTTACGTTCGTTCAGCACCTGCTCCAGCCAGCGAATAGTATCGATGTCCAGGTTGTTCGTTGGTTCGTCGAGCAGCAGAATTTCCGGATCCGAGAACAGTGCCTGCGCCAGAAGCACACGCAGTTTAAAGCCCGGCGCGATTTCGCTCATCGGACCATAATGTTGCTCAACAGGAATGCCTACGCCCAGCAGCAGTTCGCCGGCACGGGATTCTGCGCTGTAGCCGTCCATTTCACCGTAAGCGACTTCCAGATCAGCCACTTTGTAGCCGTCTTCTTCGCTCATTTCCGCCATGGCGTAAATGCGGTCGCGCTCTTCCTTCACTTCCCACAATTCGGTGTGGCCCATGATCACGGTGTCCAGCACGCTGAACTGTTCGAAGGCGAACTGATCCTGGCGTAATTTACCCAGACGTTCGTTCGGATCAAGAACGACGTTACCGCCAGAAGGCACTAAATCGCCACCGAGGATCTTCATGAAAGTGGACTTGCCACAACCGTTCGCGCCAATCAGGCCATAACGGTTACCGCCGCCAAATTTCACGTTAATGTTTTCAAATAACGGCTTGCTGCCGAATTGCATGGTGATGTTGTAAGTACTTAGCACAACGCTCGCTCTTAATTGGGAAATGTGATTTGGCGCGCATTATGCCACAACGGCGCGTTGGGATCGCCTCCCCTTGTGTACATTTTTCGCGCAATAGCTAAAAAAGTTCCCTGCACACTCAATGATCGTGGGGAAATAAAAACAAAAAACCCGACATAAGCCGGGTTTTACAGTTCAGATTCGGGGATCAGAAGTTGTAGCCGATCACGCCGTAGTAACCCCAGCCGGTGGACTTCACATCGAAGTTACCGTTGCCGAAGTTCAGCTCTGCGCCGTCAGCCCACTGGCCGCCGTTGTGGAAGTAACGCGCCACGAAAGAGTAATGCCAGTGCGTGTAGTTCAGGGACAGAATATGGCTTGAGGCGATAGAGTTGTTAGAACGCGCTTTGTTGCCGTTCACGTCACGCATATCGTCATCACCCAGTGAGGAGCCCCAGTCGAAGTTGGTGAACCCGATATAGCTCAGGTTGCCGCCCCACAACTGAGTCAGCGGAACAAAGTATTTCACTTTGAAACGGTAACCGTCCCAGCTGTTTTCGTTGGCAGCGTTGTAGTTCTCCCACTGGTATTTTGCATACACGTTCAGAGACAGGCTCATCGGCAGGCCGGTATCGATATCGGTGCCCAGACCCATGTACCAGGTGTTCTGACGGTTTTCGCTGTCCGGACCCATATCGTAGATATAGTTGTTCGCGAAATACCATTCTTTGAACGGACCAAAGCTCAGATCAGTGCCGGTCAGCTTATCGATAGAGAAGCGCGGTTCGATTTCCATAAACAGCGGAGAACCGTTTTTATCCCAGATACCGGTGTCGTTACCGTTACCGGCGCCGAAGGTTTTAGGAATATCGATATAGCCGTAGAAATCAAACCAGTCTTTGTGCGCAAACGCTTCATATTCAAGGTAAACATCGTTACGCAGTGTCGGCCCGAAACGGGTATCTGCGCTGCCTACAACGTTAACACTCTGGTGCCACCAGTCAGAAACAAATTCGCCCTTGCTATCATCAGCGAGCACGGTCGCGCTGTAGGACAAAGCCATCAAAGCGCCTGCTGCAATAATTTTATTTTTCATATTTATACCAGAAGCGGGGGGTGGGACAACGCCTTGCCACTTTCAGACGTTGCATAAAACAAACCCTAAAACTGTGATCCGCAACCGATTGCTGCACATAGTGCATAAAACCTGCAATTTCCAGTTACTTCCTACAAGAGTCGACTTTTCTTAGCTAATAAATAGATTTGGTCAAGGTTTGTCAATTTCTGTTTCATTCTGATACATCCCGAATGTGATATTGATCACACATATGTTTCAAGTGTATTTCATTCACGTGATCAGGGGCCAGAAAAAAACATCGTTCATAAAATGAACATTCGTTATTTGTCATGCTATAGTAATGACAAATAACGGTACGGAGGAACGCAGTATGAATTCAAAAATTTCCGGGCTGTCTTCCAGCCTTTTGCAAAAACCTGCAACACCGCTTTGGCAATCTGCGGGACTTCCCGCAAGCAGCGGAATTAGTTTGATTAATGCCATACAAAAGGGATTTCCGGTTGATAGTATCAGCCGTCTTAATACTGAGCTGGGATGGCCGAAAATGGTGTTACTGGAAATAATGGGGATTAACGAACGTAATTATGCGCGTCGTAAAGCCGGAAACGGATTGCTGAAAAGTGAAGAGAGCGAGCGAGTGGCGCGGCTGGTACGCATCGTAGATGCCGCCACCGATTTGTTTGAAGGGGATCGTGTCGCTGCACTCGAGTGGTTCACCCGCCCTGCTCCGGCACTGGATGGCTCCCGCCCGCTGGAACTGCTGTCCTCTGAAGCGGGTGCGGTGGAAGTCAGCCGTTTGATCGGTCGTCTTGAGCACGGTGTTTTCAATTGAAGCTGTATCGTATCGTGCAAACCCGCCATCTGGCGACAGCCTGGTCGGGCGCAGGTGCGCAGCTTTACGGCGGGCGCTGGAATCCACCGGGCAGGCCGGTGGTTTATGTCACCACCAGTATTTCGCTGGCGATCCTGGAAATCCTGGTGCATTTGCAAAACAGTATGCTGATGCGGTCGTATACCTTGCTCAGTATTGAAGTGCCGGAGGAACTGCTGGATACGCTGGAAGTTTCCGAACTGGCATCTGACTGGCGGAGTGCATCGCCGCCGGACAGCACACAACGTCAGGGTGACGCCTGGCTCGAGGAAGGTGATTATGTCGGGCTGAAAGTGCCGTCGGTCATTGTGCCGTCGGAATACAACGTGTTGCTGAATCCGCAGCATCCGGCTTTTGTCGATTTACTGAGTTCAGCAGAACGCGAGCCGATGATATTTGACCCGCGCCTGCAATAGCCACTATTACAGAGACGGGTCTTTTTACTTTCAGAGATTATTCCGCTTTCCGGTTACTACGGTATATCAGCGCCAGCGCAATGATCAGGCAGGGAATAGCCGCCAGCCGGTGCCATGACAACGCAATTTGCGGATTATCCAGCCAGCCGAAATTATCGATCAACATCCCCATACTCAGCTGTCCGAGGATGACTGCAACAGTCGCCGCTGCAGTACCGACACGCGGGACGGCAGTCACCATCACAATGATGTAAGGCACACCAAATAACGCCCCCGCAAGTTGCCATTTCGGTACCGTCAGTAAGGTTTCCGGTTGCGGTGTTTGCAGGAATAACACCAGCACGGCAGTAATTGCTGCGCCGACGCTGAATGTCAGAAAGGCGCTTTTCAGCACACCGACCTTTTCCCCTAACTGCCCGTTGACTGCCGCCTGCATACTCAGCGCAGCACCTGCGACAATCGCAAGAATAATCATAATCATTTCAGTCATGTTTCAGCCCCAGGCAATCAGAATAAGTGCAGCAACGATAAACAGCAGAGCCAGCAGGCGTTCACCGCCGACTTTCTTATGCGGCGTACCAAACCAGCCGTAATGGTCGATCAGCACACTTTTCGCCACCTGCCCTGATAAAATCGCAATCATTGTCATGCCGATACCAATGACCGGTGTCGCGAGGGTCAGCACCACGACATACACGGGACCGAGGACGCCACCCAGCAGTTTCCAGCCTGGTTGTTCTGTGAAAGACGGCGCATTACGCGGGCTAAAAAACAGCACCAGCAAACCGGTCAGTACGGCACCGACACCGAAAATACTCAGTGTTGCCCACAGATGCCCGACTTCTGTTCCCAGCGGACCAATCAGTCCTGCCTCCAGCGACAGCCCCATCCCCGCCAGAATGACCAGCGGAATTAACATCAGATTCATTTTTACCCTGCTTTTTGTTTTTTGAGAGGCGGCGACTATAGCGTGACAGAACTATGCGAAAAACAGCACAATGAGGAAAATACCTTTGCAGGAATTGCACAGATGAAAGGTTTTAATCAGATCAATATTCAGGCATTACGGCTGTATGTCGCCGTACTGGATCAGGGCAGTTTCTCTGAAGTGGCGCGCCGGGAAGCGATGTCGCCGTCAACCGTATCGCGGGTGATTTCACAACTGGAACAGGCGTTACAGACGCAGCTTTTGTACCGAAATACGCGTGCCGTCAGTCCGACAGAATCGGGCAAGCTGCTGGCAGAACATGCGCGTCAGGTACTGGCTCAGCTGGATCTCGCCGCGCTGGATTTACAGGAACAGGACAGCGAACCCGGCGGACTGATCCGCATCAATGCTCCCGTAGTGTTTGGCCAGCGCCACCTTGCGCCGTGGTTGCATGAGCTCAACGCACGATACCCGCGCCTGAATATTGAACTGATGCAAACCGATGATTTCATCGACCCGTTACAGGACAGCGTGGATTTGCTGATCCGCATCGGCGTGATGACAGATTCCACTTTGCAGGCGCGTACGCTTGGCCACCAGAATTTCCGCCTTGCCGCGAGTCCGGCGTATCTTGCCCGCGCAGGAACGCCGAAAACGCCGGACGATTTAGCCAGTCACAGTTGTCTGGTTTTCAAAGGATTTGCCGGTTCGCAGCGCTGGTATTTCCGTCAGCCTGAACAGGAATGGCGCTCGCTAAACCTGCGGGGATCACTGACCAGTAATAATGCAGAAACCCTGACGCAGGCGGGGATCGACGCCATGGGGCTGGTTGTATTTCCTACCTGGCTGATAGGCGATGCATTGCGGGACGGTCGTCTGGTCAGCGTGCTTGAAGACTATCAGGTATCGACGTCACCGGAGCCGCAAACCATATCGGCGCTGTACCCGAACAGCCGACGCCCTTCGATCAAAGTACGGGCGGTGATTGATTTTCTGGTGGAGAAGTTTGGCAGCCCGGCGTATTGGGAGTGAGGCAGTTGCACTGAGGGCTCTTTCGATTAGTCCGAGACAATTTCGGTTTTTCAAGTGCTGTGATCACCTGACTCGCCGCGCCGAAACCGACCAGAGGGGAAAGGCTTTTCCCCTCTGAACTCCCCTCGCCTTTTTCAACACGCGCTCCGCTCGCTGGCTATGTTTCAGGTATCACAGCGACAGGCTGGAAATCTTGCCGCTGTGCGGTTCCCTCTCTCGGTCCTGAAGCCATTGGTCTTCAGGACCGAGAGAGGCAAGATTTCTGAACCGCCCGCAGGATCTTAGATTCAAAACCAAAGGGTTTATCTTTTAGAATAGTTGATTGGCGTGCTCAAAATTCAGCTGAACGGAGCGGCTTCGAGACCTATGGCTCGAAGACCGAGAGAAGGCAGTGCGAAGCACCTGAATTTGCGCCACTTACTAATGCATCAGAACACGTCCATCGTCCCAGCGGCAGCGCGCAGTAAAAGAGCCGGAGATTCTTAAGAGACGCGGCGATAGGCGCCTCTTAAGGCCGGTGTGGGTGGCAACCCACGGTGTTGGTGTTGACCTTGAAGTTAAAGCTAAAGGCTAACCCTTTACCTCAACTCCATCCCCACATGCGCAATCCCATCTTCATCATAAATCTCCGTATACGCCACAAACCCCAGCCGGCCGTAGAATCCCTGCAAATGAGCCTGCGCGGAAATCGCGACGCGCGCGCCCGGCCAGTGTTTCTGGCAGGCTGCCAGTGCCTGTTCCATCAGCTGATATCCCAGTTTCAGGCCACGTGCGGAAGGGGCAACAATCACCCGTCCGATTGCCACCTCATCATCGGAACGCAGAATACGCGCATAGGCGGCTATTTTACCGTCCAGCCAGGCGATGATATGACGGTTTTCACCGGTCAGATCCTGCCCGTCGATGTCCTGATAAACGCAGGTTTGCTCGACCACAAACACTTCGCTGCGCAGTGACAGAATGGCGTAAAGCTGTGCCGTGTTGAGTTCGCTGTGATGGTAATCCTGCCAGTGAAGCGATGAAGATCCGGTCATGAATAAGTGCCCTGCCTTTTCTGAAAGCCAAAAAAAAGAGATATTCCTGAGAATATCTCTTTTTAACACAGATTTTACAGCCAATTTATCAGGCAGATTTCTTCAGCGGTGTCGTGCGAACCGGTGCATCGCCTGCGGTGTAATATTCTGCGGTACTGCGCGGTAACGGCTGACGCCCGCGGATTTTATCGGCAATCTTTTCTGCGATCATAATCGTCGTCGCGTTCAGGTTGCCGGTAATGATCTGCGGCATGATGGAGGCATCCACCACGCGCAGGCTTTCTACCCCGTGAACGCGCCCTTCTCCGTCCACCACCGCCATCTCATCAGTACCCATTTTGCAGGAGCACGAAGGATGGAACGCCGTTTCGGCGTGCTCGCGGATAAACGCATCCAGTTCTTCATCAGTCTGTACGTTTTCACCCGGACTGATTTCACGACCACGGTAAGGATCCAGCGCTGGCTGATTCATGATTTCACGGGTGATGCGGATAGCGTCGCGGAACTCGTGCCAGTCCTGCTCGGTTGCCATGTAATTAAACAGGATGCTCGGATGCTGGCGCGGATCTTTCGATTTCACCTGCACGCGGCCACGGCTTGGCGAACGCATGGAACCCACGTGCGCCTGAAAACCATGCTCTTTCACCGCGTTGCTGCCGTTGTAGTTAATCGCCACCGGCAGGAAGTGATACTGAATATTCGGCCAGGCAAACTCTTCGCGGCTGCGGATAAAACCACCCGCTTCGAACTGATTGCTTGCGCCGACACCGGTACCTTTAAACAACCATTCTGCGCCAATCGCGGGCTGGTTATGCATCTGCAAGGCCGGGTATAAAGACACCGGCTGAGTGCAGCTGTATTGCAGGTACATCTCCAGATGATCCTGCAGATTCTCGCCGACGCCCGGCAAATCATGAACCAGCGGAATCTCCAGACGGTTGAGCAGCTCCGCTGCGCCGACACCCGAACGTTGCAGAATTTGCGGTGACGCAATCGCGCCGCTGCACAGCAACACTTCACGTTTCGCTTTCGCCGTTTTAGCGTTGTAGTCGTCACCGTGGAAATAGCTGACGCCCGTGGCACGCTTGCCTTCAAACAGAATTCTGTCGGTCAGCGCGTGCGTCACGATGGTCAGATTGGCACGCGGTTTGGCCTGATCCAGATACCCGCGCGCTGTACTTGCACGACGGCCTTTCGGTGTAACGGTTCTGTCCATCGGACCAAAACCTTCCTGCTGATAACCGTTCAGGTCGTCGGTACGGGGATACCCAGCCTGCACACCGGCTTCAATCATCGCGTGGAACAGCGGGTTATTGCCTTTTTTCGGCGTCGCCACACTGACCGGTCCGTCGCCACCGTGAAAATCATTCGGACCGATATCGCGGGTTTCGGCTTTGCGGAAATAAGGCAGGCAGTCCAGATAACTCCAGTCTTCCAGACCCGGCGCTTTCGCCCAGTTATCGAAATCCATCGCGTTACCGCGGATGTAACACATACCGTTAATCAGCGAAGAACCGCCCAGACCTTTACCGCGCCCGCATTCCATACGGCGGTTATTCATATGCGGTTCCGGGTCGGTTTCATACGCCCAGTTATAACGACGGCCCTGTAACGGGAACGCCAGCGCAGCAGGCATCTGTGTGCGGAAATCCAGACGATAATCCGGGCCGCCCGCTTCCAGCAGCAACACGCTGACATTGCTGTCTTCGGTCAGCCGGGTGGCGAGAACGTTGCCGGCAGAACCGGCACCAATAATGATGTAATCGTAATCCATTAAAATCTCCTCTGTCGCGGCGGATTAAAAGACTGAGCTGAATTCGCCCAGTTCGACCTGCACGGATTTGATTTGGGTGTAATGCTCAAGCGTGGTGACGCCGTTTTCACGACCAACGCCGGAGTGCTTATAGCCGCCGACCGGCATTTCTGCCGCCGATTCGCCCCACGTATTGACCCAGCAAATCCCGGCTTCGAGTTTGTGAATAACACGATGCGCACGGTTGAGATCCTGCGTCACCAGCCCGGCAGCCAGACCGTATTCGGTATCGTTGGCGCGGCGGATCACTTCCTCTTCACTTTCATACGTCAGAATGCTCATCACCGGTCCGAAGATTTCTTCGCGGACAATTAGCATGTCATCGCGGCAGTCGGTAAAGACCGTCGGGGCGACATAAGCGCCTTTCGCGTATTCGCCGGAAGTCACGCGTTCGCCGCCGGTCAGTAACGTCGCGCCTTCACGCTTGCCGCTGTCGATGTAACGCAGCACGGATTCCATGTGTGCGAAGCTGACCAGCGGGCCGAAGTTGACGTTTTCGTCAGTCGGATCGCCCAGACGAATACGCTTCACGCGTTCCAGAACTTTAGCTTCAAACGCTTTGTGCAGTGCTTTTGGCACAAACACGCGGGTGCCGTTGGTACACACCTGGCCGGAGCTGTAGAAGTTCGCCATCATGGCGATGTCAGCCGCTTTATCGAGATCCGCGTCTTCAAAGATGATCAGCGGAGATTTGCCGCCCAGTTCCATCGTCACTTCTTTCAGCGTGGACGCCGACGCGCTGGCCATGACTTTCTTGCCAGTTTTAACGCCGCCGGTGAACGAAACTTTGGCGATATCAGGATGATCGGTTAACGCCTGGCCGACGCTGGCTGCACCGGTGACTACGCTGAACACGCCGTCCGGCACGCCCGCTTCGGTGTAGATTTCCGCCAGTTTCAGTGCGGTCAGCGAGGTGTTTTCGCTCGGTTTGAACACCATCGCGTTTCCTGCCGCCAGCGCAGGTGCGGATTTCCACAGCGCAATCTGAATCGGGTAGTTCCATGCGCCGATACCTGCGACCACGCCCAGCGGCTCGCGGCGGGTATACACGAAGGAAGAATCGCGCAGCGGAATTTGCTGGCCTTCAATGGCAGGGATCAGCCCGGCGTAATATTCCAGCACGTCTGCGCCGGTGACGATATCCACCGCCAGCGTTTCCGACAGCGGCTTGCCGGTATCGGCGGTTTCAATCGCCGCCAGCTCGTCGTTGCATTCACGCAGAATATCCACGGCGCGGCGCAGAATACGTGCGCGGCTCATGGCCGTCATTGCCGCCCAGACTTTCTGGCCTTTCTGCGCGGATTTCACCGCCAGATCGACATCGGCGTGCGTGGCGGATGGCAGCGTGGCAATCACGTCGCCATTGGCCGGGTTCACTGCATCGAAGGTTTCATCACCGGTACTGTCCTGAAAACGTCCGTTGATATAAAGTTTTTGCGTGCCGTAGCGGGACATAAATCTCTCCTCGGTCTGTGCGGTCTGAAGGTTTTCTGCCTGGCTCATGTGAGCTGCGATTCGATGTGGCGGCGGGTGATTTGCATCGCCTCGGCGCGGTTAAATTCTTTACCGCTAAGTGCGCCGCGCAGCCACAGGCCGTCAATCAGTGCGGCGGTGCTTTGTGCCGCCAGACGTGCCTCACTTTTGGGCAGAAAACGTCTGAATTCAGAACATAAGTTTGAATAGAGCCGGCGGCTGTTGACCTGTTGCAGACGGTACAACTGCGGGTGATGCATGCTGCTCGCCCAGAAGGCCAGCCAGGTTTTCATCGCCGCGCTGTTGGTCTGACTGTCGTCAAAATTGGCTTCTGCAATCGCATGCAGTCGCGCCGTCGGTGCAGTATCTGTCAGCTGCGCTAACCGCAACTGCACCCCTTCCCCCAAATGACTGAGCAAATAACGCATGGTCGCTTCCAGCAGCCCATTCTTGTCACGAAAGTAGTGACTGATGATGCCGTTGGAGACGCCTGCACGGCGTGCGATCTGCGAAATCGACGCATCGTGCATCCCGACTTCGTTGACCGCCGCCAGGGTTGCCTCAATCAATTGCTGCCTTCTTATCGGCTGCATTCCTACTTTGGGCATGGTTCCGGCTCCTGAAAATGAGCGGGTTGAAACGCGCTTAAAAACCGTTTTTTTACGCTTTCGTACAACCTTGTTAACGCTCTTACGCCACCTATTTAACTTTTTTTTGATTGAACGTTCAATTAAAAATGCATATATTTTATTACCAATACGTTAGTAATTTGTATGAATTTTGGAGTTGGTAAGAAGCCAATTTATTGAAAAACAGTGATTAATTAGCAAGGCAGGGGAAAAAATGGCAATTGCCGATACGACAGATAAACAGAGCGAAAAACCTCGCGACCAGCTCAACAAGGTGGTGTTCTTCACCTCCGCAGGTTTGATTTTAGCCTTCACACTAATGACCATTTTCTTCACCGATTTATCGGGAAAATGGATCAGCCTGACCCTCAACTGGGTGTCTGCTACATTTGGCTGGTATTACATGCTGGCGGCGACGCTGTACATCGTGTTTGTAGTGTTCATAGCCTGCTCGCGCTTCGGCTCGATCAAACTGGGCCCTGAACAATCCAAACCCGAATTCAGCATGATGAGCTGGGCGGCCATGTTATTTGCCGCCGGGATCGGCATCGACCTGATGTTTTTCTCGGTCGCCGAACCGGTAACGCAGTACATGCTGCCGCCGGAAGGTAACGGCCAGACGCTGGAAGCCGCACGACAGGCAATGACCTGGACGCTGTTCCACTACGGCCTGACCGGCTGGGCAATGTATGCGCTGATGGGGATCGCGCTGGGCTATTTCAGCTACCGCTATAACCTGCCACTGACCATCCGTTCGGCGCTGTACCCGATTTTCGGCAAACGCATCAACGGCCCGATCGGTCACAGCGTGGATATTGCCGCCGTCGTCGGCACCATTTTTGGTATCGCGACAACGCTCGGTATTGGCGTGGTGCAGCTCAATTACGGGCTGAAAGTGCTGTTCCATATTCCGGAAAACCTGACCGTTCAGGCCGCCCTGATCCTGCTTTCGGTGATCATGGCGACGGTATCGGTCACGTCTGGCGTGAATAAAGGCATCCGAATTCTGTCGGAACTCAACGTGCTGCTGGCGCTGGGGCTGATCCTGTTCCTGCTGTTCTTTGGCAATACCGAATTCCTGCTCAATGCGCTGGTGCTCAACATCGGGGATTACATCAACCGCTTTATGGGCATGACGCTCAATACCTTTGCGTTTGATCGTCCGACGGAATGGATGAACAGCTGGACCCTGTTCTTCTGGGCATGGTGGGTGGCCTGGTCGCCGTTTGTCGGCCTGTTCCTGGCGCGTATTTCACGCGGGCGCACCATCCGTCAGTTCGTGCTCGGTACGCTGATCATTCCGTTTGTCTTCACCCTGTTGTGGCTGTCGATTTTCGGTAACAGTGCGCTGTATCAGATCCTGCACGGCAATCTGGATTTCGCCAACGAAGTGATTGCGCACCCTGAGCGCGGCGTTTACAGCCTGCTGGCGCAGTATCCCGGTTTTACGCTGAGTGCTTCTGTCGCCACCATCACCGGCCTGCTGTTTTATGTCACCTCGGCGGATTCCGGTTCACTGGTGCTGGGTAACTTCACCTCAAAACTGGCGGACATTAATAACGATGCGCCGAACTGGCTGCGGATTTTCTGGTCAGTCACCATCGGCGTGCTGACGCTGGGGATGCTGATGACCGACGGCGTTTCCGCGCTGCAAAACACCACGGTGATTATGGGGCTGCCGTTCAGCTTTGTGATTTTCTTCATCATGGCCGGATTATATAAATCGCTGCGGCTGGAAGATTACCGCCGCGCCAGCACCCAGCAGAATCTGGCGCCGATGCCTTCAACCAGCGACGCGGCGCTGAACTGGAAACAGCGTCTGTCACGGGTGATGAACTATCCGGGCACGCGCCATACGCAGAAAATGATGGATACCGTCTGCCGTCCGGCGATGCAGGAAGTGGCGCAGGAACTGGAACTGCGCGGGGCGAAAGTGACGTTCAACGAACATGAGCCACAGGAAGACGAGAAAATCGGGCCGCTGGAATTGCAGGTGGCGCTGGGCGAAGAACAGAACTTTGTGTATCAGATCTGGCCGGTGCGTTATGCCGTCCCTGCCTTTACCTATCGCGCACGTGCGGGTAAATCGAATTATTACCGTCTGGAAACCTTCCTGCTGGAAGGTACGCAGGGCAATGACCTGATGGACTTCACCAAACATCAGGTAATCAATGACATTCTGGATCAGTACGAACGTCATCTGAACTTCCTGCACATTAACCGCGAAGCGCCGGGGAATACCCTGACCTTCCCGGAACAGCCGGTTTAATCACGTAAACCTGATAACAACGACCTCACAAAAAACCCGCGTAATGCGGGTTTTTTTATGTCCGGAAACGTGCGCTTAACGTAAAAATGGCAGGACTTTTTCCAGCAGCAGTTCCGGCTGTTCTTCGGCGATGTAATGCCCGCAAGGCAGCGCCTCACCCTGCACGTTTTCTGCCACCTTTTCCCACTCCGCCAGCGGCGCAAAACATTTCCCCACCGTGCCCTGTTCCCCCCACAGAACCAAAAGCGGACACTTCACTTTGCGGCCTGCATTCACATCCGCTTCGTCGTGTTGCAGATCGATACCCGCCGACGCGCGGTAGTCCTCGCAAATCCCGCGTGCCGTGCCATCCAGTTGCAGACAACGCAAATAATCTGCGTAAGCTTCTTCGGTGAAAGGCTGCATACCGGCGCTGCGGCTGCCCATTACGCTGCGCAGATAGAGATCGGCATCGGCCATGATTAATGCTTCCGGCAGCGGTGCCGGGCGGATCAGGAAAAACCAGTGCCAGTAAGCGCGGGCGAAGGTTTCAGTCGTCTGGCGATACATGGAAAGCGTCGGAGCGATATCCATCAGCACCAGCCGCTTCACCGCCTGCGGATGATCCAGCGCCAGCCGGTGCGCCACACGGGCACCGCGATCGTGAGCGACCACGCTGAACTGATTAAAACCGAGCGCGGCCATCAGCTCAAACTGATCCTGTGCCATTTCGCGCTTGCTGTAGCGCAGATGCTCCGCATCCGGCTCCGGTTTACCGCTGTCCCCATAACCGCGTAAATCGGCAAGTACCACGGTGAACTGAGACGTCAGATAAGGCGCGACTTTATGCCAGATCGCCTGAGTCTGCGGGTGTCCGTGCAGCAATAACAACGGTTCCCCCTGACCGGCAATGCGGCAGGCAATTTCGGTGCCGTTAACGGCCATCCGCCTTTGGGTAAAATGTTCAAACATAGGTTTTCTCCTTTTTTACCCATCTTAGTCGCTGATGAACCGGCAACAAGGCCGCAAGTGGAGATTGCCGCTTCACGGATCGTGTTTTAACGCTCCACACTCAGCCCGTTGCCCGATACGCGTGAGTTTGCGACGCTGACGTTATCCACTTCGTTTATCAGGGCAATGCAATGAAGCCAAGAACGCTATACGAAAAACATATCGACAGCCACACCGTGCGTACGCTCGACGATAAAGGCCACGTGTTGCTCTACATCGACCGGCAGGTGATTAACGAATACACCAGCCCGCAGGCCTTCAGCGGATTGCGTGAAGCAGGCCGCCGCGTATGGCGTCCGAAAACGTCGCTGGCGGTGGTCGATCACGTCAACCCGACGGCACCCTTGCGTACGCGCCAGATGCCGGACGCCGGTGGCGCGCGTCAGGTTTCCTATCTGGCAGAAAATTGCCAGGAATTTGGCATTGAGCTGTTCGATATTCTCGACAGCCGTCAGGGGATTGAGCACGTTGTCGCCCCCGAACAGGGCTTTATTTTGCCGGGTATGGTGATTGCCGCCGGAGACAGCCACACCACCACATACGGCGCATTAGGCGCGTTCGGATTTGGTATCGGCACCTCGGAAATCGAACACCTTCTGGCGACCCAGACGCTGGTTTATAAACGCCTGAAAACCCTGCGGGTCACCGTTAACGGTACGCTCGCCAGAGGTATAACCGCCAAAGACGTGGTCATGGCGCTGGTGGCAAAAATCGGTGCGGCGGGAGCCACCGGCTACGCCATTGAATTTTGCGGTGAAGGCATCGACGCGCTGAGTGTGGAAGGCCGTATGACGATGTGCAATATGGCGGTTGAAGCCGGTGCCCGCGGGGCATTTATGGCACCTGACGACAAAGTTTTTGATTACCTGAAAGACAAACCGCGTGCGCCGAAAGGCCCGCAATGGTCGGCAGCGGTGAATGTCTGGCGTGAGTTACACAGCGATGCGGACGCCGTTTTCGACCGCGAAGTTGAACTGAGCGTCGCAGAAATCGCGCCGATGGTGAGCTGGGGAACCAGCCCGGATCAGGCGCTGGCAATCAGCGGCCAGGTGCCGGATCCGCTGGCAGAATCCGATGCCTCGCGCCGCAAGGATTTACAGCGTGCGTTGCAATACATGGGGCTGCGCGCTGGTCAGCCGCTGAACAGCATCAACATAAGTCATGCCTTTATCGGATCCTGCACTAACGCACGCATCGAAGATTTACGCGCTGCCGCCGAAGTGGTTCGTGGAAAAACCGTCGCCCCCAGCGTTCGTGCGATGATCGTACCCGGTTCCAGTCAGGTTCGCGCGCAGGCCGAGCAGGAAGGTCTGGCGGAGATCTTCACCCGCGCAGGTTTTGAATGGCGTCAGTCGGGCTGCTCGATGTGTCTGGCGATGAACGATGATGTGCTTTCGCCGGGCGACCGCTGTGCCTCCAGCACCAACCGTAATTTCGAAGGCCGCCAGGGCGCGGGAGCGCGTACCCATCTGATGAGCCCGGCAATGGTAGCTGCTGCGGCAATTTCCGGTCATCTGACCGATATCCGGGAACTGGAAGGAGAAAACAATGCAGGCTTTTAACGTACTAACCGGCGTAGCTGCGCCGTTACCCGCCGCGAATGTCGATACCGATGTGATCATGCCGAAGCAATTTTTAAAAGGCATCGACCGCAACGGGTTAGATCACGGGGTATTTTTCGATTTGCGTTTTCTGGCGGACGGTTCTCCGGATCCGGCGTTTATCCTCAATCAGCCTGACTGGCAGAATGCCAGATTCCTGCTGGTCGGGCCGAACTTCGGTTGCGGCTCCAGTCGCGAACATGCGGTATGGGGATTAAAACAGCTGGGGATCCGTGCCTTGATCGGCACGACGTTTGCGGGGATTTTTTTCGATAACTGCCAGCGTAACGGCGTACTGACGGTACAGCTGAGTCCTGAACAGTGGCAACAGGTCGCACAGGAAGTGACTCTCGCGGTCAGCAACGAAATCACCGTCGATTTGCCACAGCAGAAGATTGTTTTGCATAACGGCAACGTGATTGATTTTGCCATTGATGAGCTGAGCAAACTCTCTTTGCTTAACGGATTAGATGCTGTCGGTAATACGCTGCGGTACAGCGAGGACATTCGTCAGTTTCAGCAGTCACATCTGCAAAAAAATCCGTGGCTGGCCTGAGCCACAGATATCTGATGTGCCCTCTAAAAACGGCGCCAGGTCAGTAACTGACTGAACCGCTGCTGAAGGAATTCGACGCAAACCCGCAGCTTGGCAGAATCCGCAAGGCGTGTCGGGTAAACCGCCCACACGCTGGCGGGTTGCGAATAGTCTGGCAATATTTGAACCAGTTCACCGCGTTCGATATAAGGACGTACGTCCCACTCTGAACGCAGGATAATGCCGTGATCTTTCAGTGCCCATTGCAGAACCACTTCGCCGCTGTTCGATGAAAGCGGCCCTTTTACACGGGCGCGAACCTCTTTGTCTCTGGCGGTGAGAGTCCAGATGCCAAAGGGGTTATCGCGCTCTTTTAATACCAGACACTGATGCTGCGCCAACGCATCCGTTGACTCCGGCACGCCATGCGCGGCCAGATATGCCGGAGACGCACACAAAATACGCTGATGCTGCGCCAGCTTTTTACCGATGTGCTGCTCGGGAATATCGTCACCGACAAGAATTTCCAAATCGATCCCGTCGGCGACCAGATCCACTACCCGGTCGAATAAATCCAGTCGCAGATTCAGCAGCGGATACTGTTCCGCCAGTTCAGCCACCGCAGGTGCAACGTGACAACGCCCGAAACCGAACGAGCTGCAAATATGCACATTGCCTCGCGGTTCAGTGCGGGAGTCTGACAGGTCACCGATAAACTGATCGAAGTTATCCAGAATTTGCAGCGCCCAGCGGCGGGCTCTTTCACCCTCGTCGGTTAAGCGCACACCCCGTGTGGAACGGTGCAGCAGACGGGCATTCAGCGACTCTTCAAGGATCTGGATCCGCTTGCTGACATAGGCCGGAGACTGACCGAGCTCAGTGGCGGCAGCGGCAAAACTTTGTTTATTTACCACCGCCAGAAACACCCGTAAATCTTCTGCCAGTGGCAGACGATCGCGTTCACTTGTCATAGTGATTACCCGCAGACAGGCATGTTGAGCTTTTCCGCCCGGTGTACATCAGTGCTTTTCACCCCGGCGTTAGCCAGTTTTTCTTCCGCCTCGTCGAGGTCTTCCTCATCGATTTCCAGCGGTTCCTGATCCTGCCCCTCACAAGGGGTCAGCGCCAGTTCCACCAGGATCGGGAAATGATCCGACCCCATAAACTCAAGACGCTGAAGACTGACCAGCGTGAAATCTTTGCTATGGAAAACGTGATCCAGCGGCCAGCGAAGGAACGGATAACTGGCGTGGAAAGTATTGAACATACCCCGGCCACGGCGCGGATCGAGCAGGCCGCTGACTTTCATAAACAGGCGCGTGGTGCGAGACCATGCCACATCATTCAGGTCACCGGTCACAATCGTCGGATAGGTCGCTTTCGCCGCCGTATGACCGACGGCAACCAGCTCGCCATCGCGGTCAGTGGATTCGTCGGCTTCCGTCGGGCTTGGCGGCATCGGGTGCAGGCAGTGCATCACCACCTGTTCGCCGGAAGGCAGTTCGGCGCGAAAATGCATCGACGGAATATCGTCTGCCACCAGAAATTGAATTTTTGCCGAATGCATCGGCAGACGGGAATAGACGTGCATTCCGTAGAGATTATCCAGAGGGCAACGCAGGCTGTGCGGGTAATCCGCGTCCAGCACCGCCATCTGGTCTTCCCACCACTGATCTGTTTCCAGCAACACCAGAATATCCGGCTGATGCTCGCGTATTTGTGCAATCAGCGCACCGGCTTTGCGGTTGGTGGTCAGCACGTTGCTGTTCATGATTTTGATACGTGAATGACTGCCGGAGACGGTTTTCTTCACCTGCACCCGGTAAAAGGGGGTGTAAGGCAAAATCCACCAGCTCTGATAGGCCATACAAGCCACCGTTAAAATAATGATTGTGGTGGAAATTCCGTCGCTTAACGGCATGATCATCAGCTCGGTCAGCAGAAATAGCAGACACAACGTTGCCATCTGCAAACGCGGGAAATCCCAGACCCGTACCCACCAGCGCTGATTGCGGGAAAAAGGCAGCAGCGTCAGCAAGGTCATGATGACCGTCAGGACACAAAGGGTAATTCGAAAAGCATGCATCGGTTATCGACCCTGATAAAAAAATAGCAGAAGAGAAACTCTCAATACCTTGTTAACCGATTGTGACTTAAAAAACGGAGGGCGACCAGAAGGATGTCACCGCCCTTTCCATTGTTCCGAAAAAGGCGGCATTTTTAGCGGTAATTATTTTGCAGCGGCGGCCTGATCAGGCACATGACACCAGTTGTGTTGCTCGACAATCCCGCCATTTGGCGAGGTGTAACCGATACAGCCCAGAATGGTGTCGTACAGTTTTTCATGGAAAGCCGGTTTCTTTTCAGCGGCCATTTTCTGCAACTGTTCGAAGCCCGCTTTGTTCTGGTCGTTTGACAGGAACTTGTCTGACGCCCAGACCATGATCGGCACAGTACGTTGCTCAATCGGCGCATGATCGCGCGGTGTGCCGTGGAAATGCATACTTTTGGAAATCGATTCACCGTGATCGGAGGCATAAAACACAATCGCATTCTTGTCGCGCAGCTGATCAAACACCTGCGACAGGAAATAGTCGGTATACAACAGCGAGTTGTCGTAAGCGTTGATCATCTCTTCCGTAGAACAGGAATCATCAATACCCATGCATTCCGGCTTATATTTGGCGAAAGAACGCGGATAACGGTCGGAATAAAGATAATGCGAGCCTTTGGTATGCAGAATAATCAGGTGCTTACCCTGCGGATGATTGTTCATCGAATCTTTCATTTCGTTGATGAGCAGCATGTCATCCACCGGCTTACCGGCATTACGCTTCTCAGAGGCAATGTTCTCACGCAGTGAATAATCGTCAGCGCGGGTTTTATTGTAGAACCACGCTTCGCTTTGCATGGAATAAAGCTCAGAGCTCCAGCCATTGCTTTTCAGAACGGAAAACACGTTAGCTTCTTTCAGGGTACGCTGCGGTTCTTCAGAGGCTCCGCCCTCGCGCACAAACATGCAGCGCAGGGAAAGTTTGGTGGCGGTATCACAGGAATAGCCCTGCAACGCGACCAGGTTTTTCTCTTTGTCGAGATTCGGCGTGTTGTCACGGTCGTAGCCGTACAGCCCCATATGGTCACGACGCGCACTTTCGCCGATCACAAACACCACATACATATCTTTGGCATCAGCCGGTGCGGTGTAAGTGAAATGTTTGGCCGGATCGAACAGGTTTTTGTTGTCTTCGGCTTTGCTGTAGCTGCTGTAGGTGTAAAGTCCAAGCGCTGAGAGCCAGTTAGACGGCGAATACGTACCAGCCACCACGCCGCCATAACTCGCCATCATGCGGTTATTGACGATGTCGTGACGATCCTGCACTTTGCCCATCAGACGCAGTGGCATATAACAAATCAGCCCGGAAACCGCGAGCAGCACGGTTCTCACCGCCAGCTTTTTAAAGGTTGTTTGTCTGAGCGCCGCACCCGGCATTTTGCTCAGCCACAACAGCAGAACGGGGATCAGGCTGACCAGAACCGTCCAGGCGATGAAGTGCGTTCCGACAGATTCTTTCGATAAATCAATCGAGTCCGATGCCAGCGCCGCCGCCAAAATACCGTAACCGATATCGACGTTGAACAGGATCATGTAATAGCTGGCGGCAGCGGAGGAAATAACAATGGCCGTCATCAGCACACGGAAAACGGTTTTTCCGGTATAAGACAGCAACATACAAAGGAAGTAGACCAGCGCGAAACAGGCGATCGCTTCAACAGCAATGGACAACGCATTGTCATAATGCAGCTGCTCGAAACGACGGAAGAAGATCGGAAGGTTCAGTAAAATCCCAAGATAAAGTGCAATGAACAAAGAGATGCTCTGTTGCGAAAGTGTTCGTAATTTATGCATTAGAAATAAATGGCTCTTTTGTGAGTCTGTTTACGTCGTAAAGACCGCTCGTACCGGAGGATGGAACCTGCTCCTTAGGACAATTCAGACCCCGGAACGCCTATAATCGTTCAAAGTCATTGGTGACTTCCAATGTGATAATGTTACAAAATTAACGAATTGCTTATGTTTCAAAGCCATAGAAATGTGGGTTTCATACTTTTCCGACTCATTTTTTGAAATCTGTTGAGCAATTATTAAGAATCTTTGTGACCCGTATCAGGAAAGGACAGCGTGAAGCGCGTCTCTCCCTGCGCTGAACTTTCAACACTGACACTGCCCTGATGCAGCGCCATAATGGCCTGAACAATCGATAAACCGAGCCCGCTGGAACTGCCACCTTCACTGCGCGATGCATCTGCACGATAGAAACGGTCGAAAAGTTTTCCGAGCTTATCTGCCGGTATCGGATCGCCCTGACTGATAACGTGAATATCCATGCCTTTATCATGAGGTTCGGCGCGTAATACCACTTCGGTTCCTTCACGGCCATAACGCACCGCATTGGCAACCAGATTACTCAGCGCACGCTGGAACAAAATAGCATCCGCGTGTAATACACCGCGCCCCTCGCCATGCAGGGTCATTTCCCGCTCTTCTGCCAGCCCTTCAAAATATTCCTGGATACGCGTAATTTCTGATGAAACATCAATGCTGGTTATGGTGAGAACCGACCGCGCATCCGAAGCACGCGCCAGAAAAAGGATGTTTTCGACCATCCGCGAGATGCGTTCCAGTTCTTCCATATTGTTAGCCAGCAGCGTTTCATATTCTTCAACCGTGCGTGGCTGATACAACGCCACCTGACAATGCCCCATCAGCGCGCCCACCGGCGTGCGGATTTCATGGGCCAGATCAGCGGAAAACTGCGTCAGGCGCTGATAACCTTCCGCCAGCCTTTCCAGCATATCGTTGAAAGAAAGGATGAGTTGCTGTAATTCCTGCGGCGCTTTGTCGGTACTCAGGCGCGTCGATAAGCTGGCCGGATGGATTTGCGTCGCTTCCCGCGCCATATTGCGCAGCGGCCTCAACCCGCGGCGGATGACCAGATAACCCAGTGCGGCAATCAGCACATACGAAAACAACACTGCGCCAATAATTTCCCAGCGGAAGGTTTCTAACAGGCGCGATTCTTCGGTCATGAAATGGCCTGCGGTAATTTCAACCGTGCGTCCGTCCTGAATTTTTACCGCAGCACGGGCAAAACGCACCGGCGTGCCATCTGGCGCCTTTTGCCCGTGAACCGTTTTCAGCGTCAGCGGCTGCCCTTCGGGGACCGCGGCAAACGGCGGCAAAACAAGGTGTGAAGGATTGACGTTGATTAACGGCGGTTCACCGGAAAGGCTGAAGGTCAGAATATCGCGCTCATTGCCGAGCATATTTTCAAACAGGCCGGGATTACGGCTCAGCTGTGACAGCGGGAATTCATTCGCCAGCAGATGGCGAAAATACTGCACGCGCCCGCTGACCTGATAATCCGCACGGCGCACCAGTTCTTTGTCCATCGAATAGTAGAGATAAAAGCCCACGGCACTGACCACCAGCGAGGCCAGCAGCGCAAAAAGTAATGTGGCGCGCAGCGTCAGCGACATGGCCCGTGCAGGCTTTTTAGCGGAGGTTAAATCAGTCATTGCGCACTTCACAGACGTAGCCGATGCCGCGCACGGTGTGGATCAGTTTCAGCTCAAAGCCACGGTCAACTTTGGCGCGCAGACGCTTAATGGCGACATCCACCACGTTTGTATCACTGTCGAAATTCATATCCCATACCTGCGAGGCGATCATGGTGCGCGACAGCACTTCGCCTTCGCGACGCATCAGCAGCTGCAACAACATGAATTCTTTATTGGTCAGCGCGATGGTCTGATCCTGACGGGTTACGCGACGGCGCAGCACATCCAGATGCAGGTCAGCGACCGAGTAAATATCCGGCTCACGCGCTGCCGGACGGCGCAGCAACGTGCGGATACGCAATACCAGTTCGGTAAAGGAAAACGGTTTGATCAGATAATCGTCAGCGCCCAGTTCCAGCCCGTGGATGCGATCCTGCACTTCATCACGTGCGGTAAGAAACAGCACCGGCACGTCGCTTTTCTTGCGCAGAACTTCCATCACCTGCCAGCCGTCGAGGCCGGGCAGCATGACATCGAGGATCACCGTGTCATAGCCCTCTTCCAGCGCCAGAAACAGGCCATCGGCCCCGTTACGCGCCAGATCGACGCTGTAACCGGCTTCGGTCAGCCCTTTTTTCAGGTAATCGCCTGTACTGACATCGTCTTCAATCACCAGTATCCGCATTCAGGCCCTCAGCGCCGCAATACCATTCTCCCAAAGAATGATTCATGGGGAAGTTTATCAGTTTCGCCAGACACCTTTGATGACAATTTTGTCATCAATTTGTCATCAGCCAATCCCGGTTTATCGTCCACTCTTAAGGAAGCCATTCATCACTGGCAGGGTCAGTGATTCTTCTAACCAAATGAAATAACGCCGGAAACTGGAGAGTTAATAATGAATACCACCAAACGTCTTGCGGGTCTGTTACTGGGTTCACTGCTGATGAGCAGCACAATGGCATCAGCTTTTGCCGCCGATAACGTGATCAAACCAACACGCGGAACCATTGATTCTGTTAATGACTCATCAGTACAAATCACCACCCGTCAGGGCGAAAAGCTCGACGTTAAGCTGACGGATAAAACCCGTATCAACTCCGTCACCAAAGGCCAGATCAGCGATATCAAAGCCGACAGCTTCATCGGTACGGCGGCAGTACCTCAGGCCAACGGCACACTGAAAGCGCTGGAAGTTCACGTATTTGCGCCAAGCCTGCGCGGCAGCGGCGAAGGTTTCAATCCGTTTGAATCGCCGGACGGCAAAATCAACACCATGACCAACGGCACCGTCGGCAAACTGGTTAACAGCAATGGCCGCACGCTGACTGTGAAATACCATGATGCAGAGAAAACCGTTGTCGTTCCTGACGATGTACCGGTCGTTCTGCTGGCACCGGGTGACCGCAGTCTGCTGAAACCGGGCACCAAAGTCGTGCTGTTCGCGATGAAAGATGACAAAGGCTCCCTGGTTGCACGCGGCATTTCTGCGGGCAAAGACGGCGTTACGCCACCAATGTAATCCGGCCTGACGGCCTTACCGGACAACAGGAGTTTTTCCGTGAAACCTCAGCCCTCTCCACTTCGCAAACGCAGGGTGCATTCCTGGCCGGTGCGCATTTGTCACTGGATTAATCTGCTGGCAATGATCGGCATGGTAATGAGCGGCTGGGGGATTTATAACGCCGACCCGATTTTCTCGTTTACCTTTCCCCAGAGCACGACCCTCGGCGGCTGGCTGGGCGGCAACATCGCCTGGCATCTGGCAGTCATGTGGCTGCTGGCGGCCAATGCCCTTTTCTATGTGCTGTGGGGCATGTTCAGCGGCCATTTCCGCCGCGACTTTTACCCCTTTTCGCCGCGCTCCGTCTGGCGCGATACCGTTCGCGCGCTTACATTCAAACTTCCCCACAAACTCGGGCAGTACAACGCCGTGCAAAAACTGATGTACAGCGGCGTGCTGTTGCTCGGCGTATTGCTTTTGCTTTCCGGTTTGTCCATCTGGAAACCGGTACAGTTCAGCGGTCTGGTGTGGTTGTTTGGCGGTTTTGATATCGCGCGTTATGTGCATTTTTTTGCGATGAGCGGCGTGATGCTGTTCGTCATTATTCACGTACTGATGGTTCTGCTGGTGCCAAAAACCTTCGTGGCGATGCTAACCGGCGGCAAAAAAATAAGTACGGAGGAAAGCGCCGATGAGTGATAAATCACGCCGGCCAAAAATTATTCTTGAGCCCGATCAGCGCAAGCAACTGGTCAATATTCAGCGCCGCATGTTATTGCGTGGCGGTCTCACGCTGGGCGCGGTATCAATGCTCACCGGCTGTAATCTGCAGGACGGTGACGAAGTCGATAAAGTGCTGTGGGCGATGTCACGCTGGAATGACCGCGTGCAAGGCTGGCTGTTCAGCGGACAAAAACTAGCGCAAACCTATCGCGCTGACCAGATCACCACGCCGTTCCGCTTCAATGCTTATTATCCGGAATACAACGTGCCGGAAATAGACATTCCCAATTACCGGCTTGAAGTCTCCGGTCTGGTTCAAAAGAAAGCCTCGTGGACGCTGGAACAGTTACAGCGACTGCCGCAGGAAAGTCAGATCACCCGTCTGATTTGCATTGAAGGCTGGAGCGCAATTGGTCAGTGGAAAGGCGTGCCGCTGAAAACGTTTTTACAGCACGTCGGCGCAGATCTGACCGCTAAATACGTCGGATTCAAATGTGACGACCGTTATTATTCCAGCATCGATATGGCGACGGCGCTGCATCCGCAAACCATTCTGGCGCTGGATTTTGGCGGCAAACCGTTACCGCCGGATTTCGGTTACCCGTTACGCCTGAGAATGCCCACCAAACTCGGCTTCAAAAACGCCAAACACATCGGCGCGATTTTCGTTACCAACGAATATCCCGGCGGCTACTGGGAAGATCAGGGATATAACTGGTACAGCGGGATTTGAGTTGCCCGCTAAACCCCCTCCCGGCCTTCCCCTCGTAAGCGGCCAAGCTGCAAATAACGCTCCCGTCTCCACTACCCGCTGAAAAAAAGTCATAAAAAAACCGCTCAGTTGAGCGGTTTTTGTTTTCGCGGGTGTGTAACGACAAAGCGTTACGCAGGGCGAAGAATTAGAAGCTGTAACCCACGCCTGCGATCCAGGTACCAACATCAACACTGCGGATGCGGGACTGTTCGTAGGACACGTCCAGAGCAACGTTCTGGATTGGGTTGAACTGCAGACCAGCACCGTAAGAGAAGCCGTAATCGCTTGAATCGTATTTTTCACGGCTAGTAGATGCCGCTGATTCGTTGTACTGAGTTTTACCGTAACCCACACCCACAACACCGTAGATGGAAGCCCAGTCATTCAGACGGTAAGCTGGACCAGCAGTCAGACCGTAGTACTGTGCTTTACGGTAGTCGCCAGATGCCGGTGTGCTGTCATCTTCGATGTAGGTGAAAGAACCGATAACGCCCAGTGGGTTGCTATCTTGTTCCCAGCGGTATTTTAAGTTGAAGCCGTTTGCTTTGTTAGCAACGCCTTGCATATCACCCTGAGCATAACCAGCGGTAACGGTGCTGGTGTCAGCGAATGCGCTTGATGCGCCCAGTGCAACTACACAAGCTAATGCGGAAAGACATGCGATTTTTTTCATCATAACCACCTCAAATAAGAAACCAAAGTAACCTTCACGTTCCAAAATATAACAAAAACTAGTGTGAAACTCTGCCTCATTTAAGATGTCCAAAGCATCATATGGTGTAACAGGAAGTTTCCAGCACACCCTATCCATCTAATTTAATTGGGATTTTCGTCAAATAAACTATAAGATAAACTTATTGAACTTTTTGAAATTAGCAGATAATTCCTAATTATCTGGACAAAAAATGGACACTTTTCAGGCGTTTTTTCGCTTCTTTTAAAAAAACACGTTCTGAAAAAAACTTTTTATCAGGATTTTTTCTGTCCCGCTTTCCCTCTACACTGACCTTGCTTTACCTTTCTTTTCAAAACTATAAATCTAAAAGATTCTGAATTTATGGAATCACCTCAAAAGGCTCAAAGGATGACTCATTCAGGAAAGAACACGCCGGAAACGCAGACGACTCTGCCGCCTGCGACAAATAACAACAGCCCCCCGATCCCGGCGTTACCTAAAAAAGCGTCTCCCCTGGTGGCGATCCTGTTGCTGCTGATCGCCATGCTCTCATTACAGGGCGGCGCGTCACTGGCCAAAACGTTGTTCCCGGTAGTCGGGCCACAAGGCGTCACCGCGCTGCGACTGGGTATCGGCTCGATTCTGTTGCTGCTCTATTTCCGTCCGTGGCGCCTGAAAATGCGCGGCGGCAATCTGCGTTCACTGCTGATGTATGGTCTGGCACTGGGCTGCATGAATTATTCCTTTTATCTGGCACTGCGCACCGTGCCGCTGGGCATTGCCGTTGCACTGGAATTTACCGGCCCGCTGGCCGTGGCGATGTTTTCTTCACGCAGACCCGTCGATTTTATCTGGGTCGTGCTGGCCGTCACCGGATTGCTGTTCCTGCTGCCGCTCGGCCAGAGCGCGGGCGGTGTTGATCTCAAAGGCGCGTGTTTTGCGCTGATTGCGGGTGCGTGCTGGGCGATTTATATTCTTGCCGGACAACGAGCTGGCAGCAGCTACGGCCCCGGCACTGCCGCGATGGGCTCGCTGATTGCCGCACTGATCTTCTTCCCTGTCGGTGTCATCCAGGCGAAGACCTCCATATTCAGCTGGGAGATCCTGCCGCTGGGCCTGCTGATCGCCCTGCTCACGTCAGCTATTCCTTATTCACTGGAAATGATGGCGCTGACCAAACTGCCCGCTAAAACTTTCGGCACGCTGATGAGCATGGAACCGGCGATGGCGGCGCTTTCCGGCATTATCTTCCTCGGCGAGTTTCTGACAGGAACGCAGTGGCTTGGGCTGGCGGCAATTATCGCAGCCTCGGCCGGTTCGACGCTGACGATTCAGCGTAAAACAAAAATAGAAACGGTCGATATCGCCGGGAATAATCCTTCCGGTAAATAGCCTTTCGGCAAATAGCCCTGCGTTTTTCTGTCAAAAAGCCACGTTCATCCGACGTGGCTTTTTCTTTTCTGTTTGTTCTTTTCTGTTTATTCTTTTTTATCAATGCATTGCAAATTACTTTCATTAATTTCGATTTTTTATCGTTTTTCCTGCATCCAAAAGCGGGGGTCCGTTCGTATGTATAGATGTGAGGCAAGACCTTACCTACTCAACGACAAAGGACTACATCATGAAAACATTACTCCGTACCGCTATCTGTGCATCTCTTCTGCTGAGCACCGCGTCAATGGCTGCAATGATGTCCCAAAGCACCACCATGGTCGGTGGCGCTGAAATGTATCCTTCTAAAAATATCGTAGAAAATGCCCTGAACTCGAAAGACCACACCACCCTGGTCGCCGCCGTGAAAGCGGCGGGTCTGGTGGATACGTTGCAGGGTAAAGGCCCGTTCACTGTGTTTGCGCCGACCAACGCCGCTTTCGCTAAACTGCCAGCCGGGACTGTCGACAATCTGGTGAAACCGGAAAACAAAGCCACGCTGACCAGCATCCTGACCTACCACGTGGTGGCGGGTAAGTATGAAATGAAAGATCTGGAAAAACTGCTGAAAAAAGGCAACGGCACGGCGGAACTGAAAACCGTCAACGGCCAGCCGCTGTGGATCATGAATAATGGCCCGCACAATATTCAGCTGAAAGATGGCAAAGGGAATGTCGCCAATATCAGTACTTATGACGTCCAGCAGAAGAACGGTGTGATCGACGTCATTGATACCGTCCTGATGCCAAAATAATACCGACTATACTGAGGGCATGATTTCTTTATGAAACAGCACCTCAGTAAGTCAGGACGGGCGAATGCATGACAATTTTTTAGTTAAGCCAACACCAGAGAAAGCACAGGAAGTACAGCGAGAACTGATGAGCGCCATGGCCGTTGGCGATCGACAGGCATTTGAGCAATTGTACCGTCTGACGTCCCCCCGGCTGTTTGCCGTCGCGCTGAGAATGCTGCGACGTCATGCCTGGGCAGAAGAAGTGTTGCATGACAGCTATATCACCGCGTGGAACCGTGCCGGGTCGTATAATCCGGCGCTGAGTTCCCCGATGACCTGGCTCACCCATATTGTCCGCAACCGCGCTATCGACTGGATGCGCGGGAGCGACAACCAGTTAGAAGAACTGGATGACAACCTGGGAGAAAACGATGCCAGCGACCACGATGAACCCTTACAACGGTTGCAGCAGGACAGCGAAGCCAAAATACTGGCCGACTGTCTCGCGCACCTTCCCGCCGAACAGAGACAAAGCCTGACTCTTGCCTATTATCAGGGCCTGTCACACGGTGAGGTGTCATCGCATTTACAACAACCTCTGGGGACGATTAAAAGCTGGATCCGTCGCGCCCTGGATCACTTAAAGAGCTGCGCAGGCCTATGAAAAGCAGAAGCCATTATCATGCTGCCCTCGCGGCTGAATATGCGCTCGGCACCTTACGCGGCGCAGCGCGGATTCAGTTCGAGCAAAAAATGCGGGAAGATCCTGAACTGGCGGCTGAAGTCGCCCGCTGGCAGGAAGCTTTCACACAACTGGATAATCAGATTGTCCCGGTCATTCCGCCCGCTTCGGTGTGGAAGCGCATTCAGCACAACCTTGCATTACAACCGGCCAGATTACCGGTTCCCGTTAAAAGACCGGTGCGCACATATCTTGGCTGGGCGCTGGCCGCCGGGCTTGCGGCGCTGTTACTCATCCCGCGCCTTCTGGTGCAACCTGAAACGCCGACACCGGTGGCTGTTCTCGCCAGCAGTGCCGGTGCGCAGAACGGGCAATGGGTGGTGAGCGTGGATATGAGTACCCGCAGCCTGATGCTGACGCCGCTTAAGGCGCAAGGTATCGCCGACAACCATAGCCTGGAACTGTGGGCCATTCCGCCGGGCGGCAAACCCCGCTCGCTCGGTCTGCTGAATACACAACAACCGACACAACTGGCACTGGCGGAAAAGATGCCTGATCCGGGTTATACGCTGGCAATCAGTCTGGAACCGCGCGGAGGCTCACCGACCGGACAACCGACAGGTGCAGTGCTGTACAGCGGTGCTCTGGCACTTTGATTCACTGCGATACCCTGCGATAGACGTTATGAAATATAAAACGGCAGGCTTTTCCTGCCGTTATGTTTTCAAAAGAATAATTTATGCCAGTAACTATTTTCTGTGCATAAATCGTTTTCAGTGAATAAATGACGGCTTCCGTTGAAACCAGAGCCAGGATATATATCCCCACACGTCAGCTTACATTTAATAATATCTGACCGCTGTAATGAAAATTATTATCACTGGCATTTAATGATTTTCTCGCTAATATTTTATCTGTTCAGGAGGATTCCTATCCACCTTATAAATCAGTGTGATAAGGTGGTTCCTCAAATACGGAATTGTCTATTAGACAGATGCTATCGAAGCGATAGGAAATGCTGTCCTGCAAAATTTCGATTTATTGCTATACTGAATGCAGTTGAGAAACACGTTTGTAGCAATTAATTTTAATGAAACAAGGAGATATGAATATGAGTACCGCTAAACTGGTCAAAACGAAATCTTCTGAGCTTATTTATACACGCAACGATTTAGATGAAAGCGTCAAGCTTGATACTATCAAGGTGCTGAACCGTCTGGTGGCCGAATATATTGATCTGTCACTGATTATCAAACAAGCACACTGGAACATGCGTGGCGCTAACTTCATCGCCGTCCACGAAATGCTTGATGGATTCCGTACTGCAGTTATCGATCACCAGGACACCATCGCAGAACGTGTGGTGCAGTTAGGTGGCGTGGCGCTGGGTACCGTTCAGGTTGTTAACGATAAAACGCCGCTGAAAAGCTACCCGACCAACATCCATACCGTGCAGGAACATCTGAAAGCGCTGGCGGATCGTTTCGCCGTTGTCGCTAACGATACCCGCAAGGCGATTGGTGAAGTAGAAGATGAAGATACCGCAGATATTTTCACCGCCGCATCGCGCGACCTGGATAAATTCTTGTGGTTCATCGAATCAAATATCGAGTAATCAGATAATCATTATCGGGTATATGTTGCCCGATACCGCAGAATCAGGCTGCGGAACTCTGAGTGATTAATGCGAAAGGCCAGTGACGAAAGTCGCTGGCTTTTTTATGTCCGCTATCCAGCCCCGCTCCCCTCTTGTGAAAATTTGACTTAAAACCCGCCTCAGTCAGTAACTTTGCATCAGAATTTAATAATACCCCTGATGAATAGTTACAATTTCAACTAAATCCGCAACTTAAGTCAATGGAACCGGTTTCATTATCTTACTGAAAAACCGACAGTTTATTTATCTCCTCAGAGAATTCCTAAACCAATAGGCTGTATGAATGATTTAATACAAATTAATAGCTCAAAGCAATTTTACATAGGTGTGGTCACCCCTGAAACTTGCTGAAATATTTTTTCGCAACCTTTGCATTTTTGTGAAAAGGGTATCTCACTCTAACCTTATAAAAAATAGAGATATTTACCAGGGATGTTCCCCCGGCATCAGTCCTCTATACGCAACTTATGGATAAGTGACTCCCCCGCTCCTGACACATCTTTGATGTGTTATGCACAACCGACTCCCCACAATCCGACCCGTTCCTGAGCGCATTGGCTGCTGTAAGCCAGGGGCGGTAGCGTGGAAATGTTAAACACTGGAATAATCCGATGGCACGTAGTGGCTTAGAAGTTCAGAAGGCGGCGGTAAAAGCGCTGTTTTTGAGGGAAATTAAGACTCGTTTTGGTAAGTACCGGTTAGGGTATCTGTGGGCAGCACTGGAGCCGATGGCACATATGCTGATTATGATAGCCATATTCGGCTATATAATGCATCGCACAATGCCTGATATTTCATTTCCAGTTTTCTTAATTAACGGCATTATCCCTTATTTCTTATTTAGTAGTATAAGCACTCGCTCAATAGGAGCTATAGAGGCTAATCAAGGATTATTTAATTATAGACCCGTCAAACCAATTGATACTATTTTTTCGAGAGCATTACTCGAGAGCATTATTTATTCACTAGTATACATCTTAATGATGTCCATCGTTTTTATTTCTGGTGAAAACTTTAAAATAGTACATTTAATAATGCTAGTATTTACATGGGTTCTTTTGATAATTTTATCTTGCGGCATTGGATTAATATTTATGGTGATAGGTAAAACATTCCCTGAAACTGAGAAGTTTTTACCTATAATGATAAAACCCCTCTATTTCATATCTTGTGTTATGTTTCCTCTACACAGTATACCGAAAGACTATTGGCCATATTTATTATGGAATCCTTTAGTACATGTAGTAGAGCTATTTAGATCATCTGTTTTCCCTGGTTATGTTAGTGATGGTGTGAGTTTAAACTATTTAGCAATCTGTACATTAATAATCTTCTTTATTGGATTAGCTCTCTACCGTTCGCAAGAGGAGGCAATGCTCACATCATGATAAAAATTGAGGGGTTGACAAAGTCCTATAAAACACCAAAAGGAAGACATTATGTTTTTAGGGACTTAAACATAGAAATACCTTCTAATAAAAGTGTTGCGCTTATTGGTAGAAATGGCGCGGGTAAATCCACTCTATTGAGGGTAATTGGAGGTATTGATCGCCCAGATTCAGGTAGGATAACAACAAATAAAACAATTTCTTGGCCAGTCGGATTGTCAGGTGGTTTTCAGGGAAGCCTAACTGGCCGTGAAAATGTAAAATTTGTTTCTAGATTATATTCAACTAAAGAAGAACTAAGCGGAAAAGTCGCTTTTGTTGAAGAGTTTTCGGAGCTTGGAAAGTATTTCGACATGCCAATAAAGACCTATTCATCTGGAATGAAATCAAGATTAGGGTTCGGCCTTAGCATGGCTTTTAAATTCGATTACTATTTAGTTGATGAGGTAACGGCAGTTGGTGATGCTAGATTTAAACAAAAGTGCTCAACCCTATTCAGTGCCAAACGTAGTGAAGCCAATTTCCTTATGGTTTCACATAGTTTAAATTCTCTGAGGGAGTTCTGTGATGTAGCTCTTTTCATTGGTAGAAATAACAAAGTAGAGTACGTTGACTCAATAGATGAAGCCATTCATAAATATAAAATAGACGAAAACATCTAAACCTTAAATTATAATATAAGATAAAAATATGACTTTTGAAGAATTTATTGCTTTGGTTGAATTGAAGGGTGGTAAAGTAATAGGAAAACCATCCATATGGAAATCTGTAAAAATTGATTTACGTGGATTGAATAGTAATTTCGAATTTCATGAAAATTCAAAAATAGATAATTTAACTCTCGTAGATTACGGCGGTAATAATAATATTAAAATTGGGAAATATTCAAAAATTAATGGATTGATAAAAATTGGGCGTAAATGCAATCTTAAAATTGGAAGCAATTTTAGCTCTACTGGTGGTATGAAATTACACCTATCAGAATCATCAGATATTATCATAGGCGACAACTGCATGTTCGGCATTGATATCAATATCTACAATCATGATTACCACCCAATTTTCTCTATTGATACAGGAGAACGGCTTAATTTCTCAAAATCCGTTTATTTGGAAGATCATATTTGGTTAGCAAATAAAACAACTATACTTAAAGGCGTTACAATATCAACTGGATCAGTTATAGGCATTGGTTCAGTAGTAAGTAAAGATATTCCACCTAATTCTATTGCAGTTGGCAACCCGGCCATAGTAGTGAAAAGTGGGATTACGTGGGATCGTGCATCATTAAATACATCCCACTTAGATGGCATTAAACATTTTGATGAGATATGACAATGAATGTTTTGTATAGAAAAACAAGAAAGTTAATTCTAAATCCTAAAAAATTTATTCAAGACAGCAAGTTTTTAAATGCTAGTAAACAGCATAAAAAAAACACACAGGAACAAAATAAAAACCCTAGCATTAATAGTATAATTACTAAGGATATAATAAACCTCTACTTGTCAGAACAATATACAAACAGCCTTAAGCTTCAATCTCATATTGAAAACTGCTGTAGCAAGCATGTAAATTTAAAAATTGGAGATTATAGGCTAAGCTCCAATGAAGTGCTTTTCGAATTCGATGGTAATATATTAACCTACGACATTTCATTCCCATTTGAAAACAATACGATTATCAAAGGATTATTGCTTCTAACCCCTAAAGAAACAGAATTTGATGGCAACTCTGAATTTTTGAATAAAATTTCAAATGCAGCACACCAAATAAACGTACTGCATATGAAGCTATTAAATGACTTTAACTCACTTTATTTTTACTATAAAGATAGACCCGAATGCACTGATGTATCAAAAGTTAAATATGCATTAAATGCAGGCATATACACAACGGAAATAATAACCGCAGCGACAACACTGCTTGATTCGAAATATTTAACATTACATCAAAATGACCTTATTTTGATATTTAGGAAACTATATAGAATTTTAGGCCCAGATCCCAAACTAGAAAGCATTGCAAATAAACTAGCTAGCTCTATAAGAAAACAACTTTTCCCTGTTCAATTTATTATGTTATTAGCGGCATTTTTTACCGAAAGTGGGGAATATGAAAAAGCCATCGAGATGGCAAACAAAGCAAAATCTAAAGATAAAGATGCTTGGAGTCGTTATAGATTTTTGGGTTTAACTCATCTTCTTTTTAAAAGTGGTGCTTTGGAAGATGAATGGGCTAAAAAGGATCATGATTTATTTCTTCAATTGGCCAAAAATGAATGGGAATTTGAGACATATGCTTTAACAAATGGTTCGAGCATGTCTATTGTTGGTAACTCACCAATTGAAGTAGGTTTGAAAAAAGGCACCGAGATTGACAGAAATTATAAAGTTGTTAGGTTTAACGGTGCAATCACAGACTATCCATTTAGTGTTGATTACGGAAGAAAAACAAATATTCTAGTAATTAATCCGCGCTATTATGAAACGCCGCGTAATAGGAAGTTTGGCTTAGATTTTATAATCATTTCTGATGGCAACCTGTATTCAACTAAAAACCTTGCGCTTAAACTTCACGATTTACAAGAGCACGCAGATAAAATTTGCCTATTACCTCGCAATATCGATCTTAAGTTAACCCAGCAAATCGGGGCATCACCTAGTAGTGGACTTAAATACTTGAGCTGGTTATATAGTATAAATGGGCCTGTCTCAAGACAGAACATATTCGGTTTTTCACTTACTGACCAAGCTCATGGCGTAGCGACATCTTATTCTAATGGCCGCAGAGTGGGTTTAAATACAATACACAATTGGTCAAGCGAAAAATACCACATGGAATCTATTTTAGATTAAGCTGGGAAGAAATAATGAACATTGATATATTAATTCCATTTAAAGATGCTGAAGCTCACCTCCCTAATATTTGTTATGATTTATCACAACAAACATTTAATAACTTTCAAGTCACATTCATTTCAGACGACAGTATCGATGGTTCTATTGAATATTTAGAAAATACGCACTTCCCCTTTAGATCCAAAATATTAGAATCGACTGGACAGGGGCCAGGAACCGCTAGAAATATTGGCATCAGAAACACTGACTTTGAGTACATCTGTTTTATTGATGTTGATGACCGTATTGAAACTAATTTTATTGAAGAATTCACGTCTGTCGCGATTAATCATAAACCTGATATTGTTGAATGTATGTTTAAATCTATTTCGCCAGATGGCGAAATAATTTCCGGCACACACATTGAAAACTTCATTTCCAACAAGGATAGGTTTCTGACTTTACTCGACGGCTCTACCCCTCGTTTATCTTGGGGGAAAATATATAAAAGAGAACATTTATTAAATATTGATTGTTTCTTTCCCGATGGAATCCACAATGGGGAAGATCATATATTTCTTTTAAATGCTTACAGTAGCAACCCTACGGTAGAAATAATATTGAAGAAATTATATTCTTGGGTAAGACATCCAAACAGTTTAACTAATAGACCACCAACAGAAAAAACGATCGAAGACTTCATAAAAGTTAGCGAATTAAAAAGTGATATATTCGAAAAATACAAATCCTATATCACTAATAAAAACCTTTCTTCACTGGAATTTTCAAGAAGATTTTTCAAAGAAGCAAGAATGTTACAGCAACAAATAAAAGCGTTCCCTTCTACTTCTGGCAACTTAATTGTAAAGCTCCAACAAGGGATATTGCACTCAGAAAAACTGAAAAAAAGAAGGGACGACATTGAACATGATGCAACTAGTTACTGGAAAGATGTGATGACACAGTTTTAGATCCCATTAGTCTTCGACTTTAAAAAATTAATGAATCCCGAATGTTATTGACTCGACTAATGGCTTGGGATTCTATTATTTAATCCCTTATCTTCAATATCAGCCACTACCCCATCAAACCTATTCCCCTCCACCACATTATTATCCGCATAATCGTTAAAGTATTTACCGGAACTGTCCCTCGGTTTATCCCCGCAGTCAAATCCTGATAAGTCCCGGTTCTGCCGGGATGCCAGCCAGATGCCCACGGGTTCATTCACGAAGGTATTGTTGCGAATGACGTTGTAGTCGCTGTGCTGCCAGCGGATCACGGATTTGCCTGTACTGAAATGCTCGCCGCAATTCTTGTACAGAAACACGCCCCCTGCCCCGTTCGATTCGAAACGGTTGCCTTCGATAAGATTGTACGCCGACGAGTCCACCGCTAATCCTTCACGCTTTCCCTTGCCGAAACTCTCATGGCCGTTGTTGATGATCTGGTTATCTACAATTTTATTATTACGCGAGGAATGTTCCAGGTAGATACCGGACATATACGAGTCGCGGACAATCGAGTGGCTCAGCGTTGAATGGGTGACGTAATCGTCAAAGTAAATTCCCACGCGTCCGCTGCCAGTCACTTCGACGTTCTCAAGGGTTATCCGCGTCGGTGTCCGGCGGTAGTTCTCTTCATGGTTTGGGCTGAGTTTGCTGGCTGCGATATCAGAAGTGATACGGATGCCGCTGCGGGTAAAGTGTCGCACTTTGCAGTTGCGGACAGTGACATCGGATAAAGGCTTACCCTTGCTGTTGATCATTATGCCAAAAGGGCGTTCATTGTCCCCCTCCAGCACCGCCCCGTGGCAATCTAACGTCGTGTTGCTGCTGGTGATGATGACCGCTTCTTTATAAACGCAATGAGGGGATAACGAAGTATTGCCGCGCACCTCAGGTAATTCGCACTCATGAGAATGCATCGAGGGAACGGCATTGGCGCAGCCGGAGAGAAAAAGGGGGAGCAGAACAGGTAAGGAGAAATATGCGCAGAGGTTAATCGATAAACGTTTTTGCATCTGAGCATATTCCTCAAAGGTAGTCGTTATGAAGGCTGTTGTTTGATGTAATTCATAATCAGTTTCTGGCTGATAAATACCGGCTGATACTGGGTATCTGTGGCGGTCGCGATGTCCGCTTTATTACCACCATAATACACCGCATTAATCTGCGTATTCTTCAGCAAGTATAGACGGAACTGTTTGAAAAGCTTCATATCCGGCTTAAATCCTGAGGTCCAGAACTGGTTCAGATGTCCCTGATAGGTCATGCCTTTGATGTCATACAGCGCCCTTCCCATCACCTTCAGCGGCTTATTATGAATAAGCGCAGAGATACCGGCAGTGCTGTTAATCGTGACCACAGCTTTTGAGTGGGTCAGCAGTTCAGGCATCGGCAGGTCGTGGACGTAAATCACCCGGTTATGGATGCCGTATTTTTTACCGAGCTGGCGGATAAGCGGTCCGTATAAACGGTGTCCTCTGTCCATCGGGTGATGCTTAATCACCAGAAACTCCGTTGACGGCGCTTTCCTGGCGAACGAGTGCATCACTTCATTGATGTAATCACGCACGTCTTTATACGGGCTGTGATTGCGGATCTGGCTGTCGTTATATACCTGCAAAATCGCCAGAAAATAGCGCTGATCCAGATCCGTCTGCAGTTGCTGCAACACATTGCGCTGGCGGAAGGCGTACAGCTTTTTACGCCACGCAGCACGGGTCCAGCAACGCGCCTCATACCACGGCGAGAAGGATTTATGATGCCGATATTTCGGGAAGTCGTGGCGATAGCGCCAGCCGGCCAGATAATACAGGGTCGCATGACGGACGCGCTGCCAGCCTGAGGGTTTCAGGTGCTCGATTTCCGGCATGGTCATCGGTGGCAGGCTGCGGTAAAACTCCGCATCGCGCGGCAGGCTGGAATAGGCATTCACGCCGTTCTGTTCCAGCGTGATGTAATGCGGGCGCAGATAGCCTTCCTCAAACGCGAGGAAGCGCACGCCTTTTGCCTGCGCCCAGCGTTTAGCGGCCTGATGCAACGGACGACAATCCCCGAAACACACGATGGTATCGAAGTCGTATTCCCGCCAGGTTTCTTTCAGCCAGGTCGGAAACTCATCAGGCGTCTGCTGGTACAAGCGGTATTCACGCTTACGCGAATACCGCCTGTCTCCGCCGTTGAAAACGACGTTCACCGCTTCCCGCCCCAGAGACTCAAGCCACTGCGCCAAATCACTGAAGAAAGGTCCCATCGGGCCCTGCAACAGCAAGTATTTTTTTCCAGAAAGTAATGTTGTAAGCGCCTTACTGTCCATTTCTGTCCGATTCCGTCAACGCCTCAGGCATTAGTAAGAAGCTGTTCTCAGGTGCTTAATGTCACCCGGATCAGCATGAGCAGTTTTCTGTAATAACGGACTATCCTGCCCGCTTTTATTCTTGTGAATTGCATTTTTGCCCGTGGGGTCGCAGCGAGAAGTTCAACCGCCTGCTCCGCCAAAATGGGCTCCCGACTTTGCGGGTTGATATACGACGGGTACGCGATTAGCGCCTGGTAAACCACGTCGTCTAGGCTGAGGCTGCGCAGCCGGCGTGAACATTCATGCTCATCCTGCGTCAGTCCCCATCCGGCATAAAACGGCATGCCGTAACACGCCACTTTTTTGCCATGTAATAAGGCTTCAAATCCCGACAACGACGTCAGGGTATGCAGCTCATCAGCAGCCTGGATACACTGAATAATGTCAGCATCCAGCGCCTGACTGTTTGCCCAGCGGCTGACATCTTCCGCAGGAATATGTCCCTGCCGGTTGCCCACCAGAACATCCGGGTGAGGCTTATAAATGATGTAGGCGTCGGGATTACGCTCCCGCACCGTGCGCAGCAAATCACTGTTGGTGCAAATCGACATCGTTCCCGTCAGGATCGACGCGTCATCTTCCACCTGTCCCGGCACCAGAATCACCGTTTTACCCGCAGCTTCGGCTGGCAAGGTAAACGCAGCGCCGAGGTTATATTTACTGACTTTACTGGCGACCAGACGCTGACGCAGCGCAGCGGCACGTTGTTGCTGAAATGCCGTCAGCTGACTGTGGTTCAGCAAGTGCTCAAGGTCGCTCGGTCGTGTGGCATCGTAATAAATGCCCGATTTATCCAGCACCAGCGACAGCGGCGGATGCAGGTCAGAACCCAGACCGGCCGAGCGCAGAAAACCGTCTTCCATACGCCATTGCGGGATCTGCTGTTGTGCGGTCTGCGCACCCCAGCGTGATTCGCCTTTGATCCCCCACACCACGCAGGCGGTTTCACCGGCATAGCGTTTACTGAAATTCACTTTGTTGCTTTTGGTACGCAGAAACGGCGCCAGTATGCTGCGCTTCCACAACGTCAGCCCCGGCGACCATAAGCGTCCTGCCCGCTGCTGGTGATGACGTCGTTGCATCGAAAGCCAGCTAAGTACATCAAATAACGTGCCACTCTTGCCGCTCACCGGATTGATGTACCGGCTGTAACGCAAACAGGCCGCGCTGAAGATATCTTCCAGACTGGCTGTACCGCGCCGCGCACGAAGCGGTTCAGACTGAGCATGACGGTCGTCCGTTAATCCCCAGCCCGCATACCACGGCTGTCCGAACACGCTGACCGGTTTACCGGAAATC
Source organism: Rahnella sp. PAMC25617 (assembly GCF_050606005.1). NCBI lineage: Bacteria > Pseudomonadati > Pseudomonadota > Gammaproteobacteria > Enterobacterales > Yersiniaceae > Rahnella > Rahnella sp. PAMC25617. The sequence goes on along the minus strand of NZ_JBOCUM010000012.1, from coordinate 32,016 downwards.
AGCGCCTCAAAGCCATAGTTGGACGTCACCACATACACGCGATCTACCAGACGCAGTAAAGATTGCGGACTGACGTTTTCCGCCAGCAGTTTGATCCGCGGTTCCTGTTGCGCCAGTCTGGCAATCTGCGTGAAGTAGCCCGCTTTCTTACCGTGCAAAACGTCCGGGTGGATCTTCACCCAAATCTCAGACTGCGGATTGTCAGCTATCGCCGACCGCAGCATGTCATCAAACTGTTCAGCGCCGGCATTGCCGTAAACCACCGCCATATCGCCGAAGGTCTGATCGACCACCAGCACCGCGCCCTGTTCCGGACGGGTCAGCGTACACGCCGGTGCCTGGTTGTATTTCGACAGGTCACCGTCAACAATCATCTGCATGGCCTGACGTGCGGCATCATGCAGTTGCTGGTTCTCTTCCCGCTGGTGGATCAGCCGCTCAAGCGTGCTGGGCTGCGAGGCGTCGTAATACATGCCCTCTGTATCCAGCACCATGGAAAGCGGCGCAGCGCCACTAACGCCCAGTTCGAGAGAACGGATAAATCCGTCCTCGAGACGCAATATCGGCAGGCCTGATTTTGCGGCCAGCGCGACGGCTTTATCGCCGGTTGGCCGGTATCCCCACACGGCAATCTGCGTGATGTCTTCCGGTACCGGCCGCAGCAGAGAAAGCTTGCGGCACGGCTGACCGAGAAACTCATCCAGATGCGGGATGCGCTGAATTCCCGCAGAAAAGATCCCAATCATTAAATTGTCAGAACCACTTTCGCGGCAACGGCCAGCTGATACAGGATCGTTGAAATACCGCGTGTGACTTCGATGTTCTTCGATTCGTATTTCGGCAGCACCATCAGCTCATCGCCAGGTTGCAGCGTTTTCACGTCTTCCGCGTTAATCGCTTCGCCGTTCTGTTTGATCAGGATGACTTTCGAGTTACCCGCTTTCTGCGTATAACCACCGACTTTGTCGATGTAATCATCCGGGCTCAGACCTTTCTGCCAGCTCACCGCATTCGGGAACAGCACTTCGCCGTGGATCATAACCAGCGAGGTTTTCTCAGGAATATTGATGACGTCGCCGTCTTCGAGGATCACCTGATTCAGGTTTGTTTCGCTCAGCACCACTTCACCTTTCGGCACCACCTGACGGGCCTTCGCCACGAAACGGCTGACCAGCTGGGCTTCCTGCGCACGCAGACGCCCTTCTTCCTGCGTCGAGGATTGTGCGGACAGAGACGCTTCTTCCAGTTTCTGCAACGTCAGATCCAGCATCTCTTTCTGACGCAATGCGACAGAACGGCGATAAAGCTGGATGGAGTTAATCTGCGACATAGAGTTGGTGCGGATTTTCGGCAACAGCTGGCTCATGGTGGCGCCATACGGCAGCACGACGGCGTGTTCACCGGAATGCGCGCCTTCGATGCGCACCTGAATGGTGCCCGCGTAACGGTCAGAGCTGACAATCAGTTTGTCGCCATCCTGCAATGAGCGACCCGGCGCGGAGCCCAGCGGATAATACTCGCTGCGCTTCATGCTGCCCTGCTGGCGGATAATGGTCATGTGCGTCGCGCCCGGCTTCGGACGCGCCCAGCTCAGGGCTTCGCTGACCGGAATAGTGCTGTCACGGAATTCAAAGTCGTAGCTGTTAAAGACATCGCCTTCCACGCTGAACGTGTGCTGACGCGGTCCGACCACGATGGTATCGCCATCAGAGAACTGCGACAGGCGCAGGTCACCGTTGAGCAGGAAATCGTACAGATTGATGCGCGAACGCACGCGGTCGTTATGTTTCACCACGATGTCGACATAGCTGCCGCGCTCGGTATCCACGCCACCGGCTTTGCTCAGGTAAGAAAGCAGTGAGTCAGACGCCACGCCACCGTACAGGCCAGGATTGGTGACATAACCGGTGACAAACACTTTCACCGGCTGCGCCTGAAGCAGTGAGGCATATACGTTCACGTTAGCCTGATAAACCTGTTTCACTTTGGTGGTGATCACGCTGTTCAGCTGGCTGTTAGACACACCGGCGACCTTCAGCGGCCCGACGTTCGGCAGGAAGATATTACCTTTCGGATCAACGGTCAGCGCGCCGTCAAAATTGAACGCGCCCCACAAACGGATTTGAACCTGATCGCCCAGGCCGACAATGTAATTCGGGTTGAATCCGATGCTCGCCGCGTTATCAGCCGCCGCGCTGCCGGTAAATAACTGCGCACCGAACATACGGCTCATGACCGCAGGCACCGGAGGCGGTGGCGAATCATCAAAACCGGTATCAGAACCGGTCTGCTGCGTCTGCCCGGTTAGAAAAGTCGGCAGCGGCGCGGCGCCGGTCATGTTCGGATCGGCATTGATCCCGATGGCATTTGCCTGGGTAAGCTGGCAGGCCAGCAAAATTAAAACGGACTTCAATAATTTCATAACAAGCTCTGTGTGCGATTCTTCAGGCAAAAAGGGATAGCGGTACAAACCACATCAATCTTTATGGTCATCGATAACGGCCAGCAATAATTTAATCGTTCCGAATAACAGGCAGCACACCAGCAGCCAGCTTGCGATCATATAAGGGATATTCGGGAACGTGGTTTCTTGCGGGAGCTGCGGTGAGCTGATCACCGAGAGCACCTTCAGTTTTCGTGCCGCTTCAACACGGGTTTTCTCCACCGATGTCAGCGTGAGTTTGTAGAGTTCAGTATCAAACTCGACTTTCGATTTAATGCTGTCGAAATCTACCGCCATGCTGTTCAGCTGATGGCCATCCGGCGCGGTGATTTTGCTTTTTTCCTGATCAATCTGCTTACCCAGAGAGGTAATGGCGTTCTGCGCGCTGATCACCTGCGGCGCATCATCGCGCAGGTAAGTCAGCAGGTTGCGCAGTTCCGCTTCCATCTGGATTTTTTGCCCCATCAGCGTATTCACCAGCGTGGTCGCTGCAATCGCCTGAGCCTGCGGATCGAGAATATTGTTGTGGTTCTGATACGCCAGCAGCTGGGTTTTGCTTTCATCCAGACGGGCGCGGGCTTCACGCATTTCGTTTTCAGCAAAAGCCTGCTGGTCGCGGGCAATCTTATGCGTGATTTCGTTGATGAAACGTTCGGATTCTTTCAGTACGGCCTGGTTGAACTGCTCGGCAAATTCCGGGGTAAAACCCTGCGTGCCGATGGTCAGCATGCCCGATTTATCGTCATACGTGACGGCAATCCGGTCGCGGTAGTAATTCAGGAACTGCTCACTGCTCGCATCTTTTGGCAGGTGATACAGAAAATCCAGACCGCTTTTACCGAAAACGGAACGGAAATCGAGTTGCTTATCCAGAACGGCCAGCATGTCAGGCGAGTTAATGTATTCTTTTAAATACATGGCGTCCTGAGCGGTGCTGGGATTTCCGGCGCCCAGCAGCAGGCCAACGTTCAGGCTGGAACCGCTGATGTCGTTAGAGCTTTTGATCGCGACGGTAGACTCGCTGAGATAGCGCGGACGGCTGAAGATCACCAGATAGATGATCAGCAACGCCATCGGCAGGCCGATCACAATTTTGCCCAGATTGCGGTTCAGCGTGACCATATTAAGATGAGGAGATCGACGAACCCGGGCAATGTGTTCCCCTGGCCATGCGGACTTCAATTTTTCAATAAACATTTATTATCATCATGACAAACAGCACGTTTTTAGTGTCGTGCTTTATTAAAAGTACCGTGAAAACCTCATTTCCCTCGCATAAGGATCACGGTGCGCAAAGAGTTTAATCGTGCTTTATCGTCAGTCGAAAATACGGACCAGGCCTGCGACGTTCTTTTCTTTATCCGTCACCAGCAACACCGAAACGCGGTGCTTTTGCATCAGCATTTCAGCATCCGTAATCATCATGTCAGCCGGTAAGGTCAGCGGCGAACGGGTCATCATGTCTCTGGCACACGCGCTGTCGAGCTGCGCATTCTTTTCCATATAACGACGTAAATCGCCATCGGTAATGATGCCGGCCAGCTGGTTCTGCGCATCATTTACCGCCACCATGCCCTGACAACCGCAGGTGATCGCCGAGATAACCTGACGGAACTCCGTGTCTTCGGTAATGGTCGGCACATTTGCCTGCATCACGTCGGAAACGCGGGTCAGCAAACGGCGCCCCAGCGAGCCGCCCGGATGGTAACGGGCAAAATCTGTCGGCAGGAATTTACGCTGATGGATAAGTGCCACCGCCAGCGCATCACCGATCGCCATGGTCAGCGTGGTCGATGTGGTCGGTGCGAGATTATTCGGACAGCTTTCGCTTTCCATCATCAGTTCAAGCGTCGCATCAGCATGTTTAGCCAGCGTCGATTCGCTGTGGTTGGTGATCGCAATAATGCGGTTACCAAACTGACGTAATGAAGGGATAAGCTTAAGAATTTCGTCGGTTTCCCCGCTGGCTGAAATCAGGATCAGCAGGTCATACGGCGTAATCATCCCCAGGTCACCGTGGAAGGCTTCTGCAGGATGAATAAAGAAACTGGGGGTTCCGGTTGAGGCCAGCGTCGCAGAAATTTTGCGCCCGACATGTCCGGATTTTCCCATTCCGGAGAGGATCACGTGGCCTTTGCATTCAACAATCAGCTTCAGCGCCTTCTGGTACTGAACGCTGTCGAGGTGTGAAGAAAGACGGTGTAAGGCGTCAGCCTGTTCAGAAAGCGTACTGCGCACCGAGTCAATCAGACCGGGCTGTAAGGATACAAGACCAGCGCTTCCAACTACCTGATTATCTGCCACTTTAATACCCTGAATACCCTTCCGGGATAAAACTCACTCAGCGACTACACTTAAGAGTGGTTATTTATTTTGGTTAGCCGATCAAGTAAATGCACGGAGACGAATTCCATTTCCTGGTCTGGCCGGTCGACGCTGCCTGGCAGCTGGAGGGAATTGAATGAGAAAAGCGAGAATCTGAACGATGCAGAGGCTCGCGAGCAAAACATGAACTTACAAACACGCGAAAAATGAAACAGATTCACATGGGTTATTGATAACCGAAATACATTCATTCAATTCACGCGTTTTTTTAACATAGGGCACGAAATAACACAAACTCTATCAGACTTGTCCTAGGAATTTATGACATTTCGCTATGTTGTTGTGACAAATAAAAATTATCAACCCCCTGTTTTATAACCATTTCCACTTAGCTAGCACAATTAATCATAGCGAATTAGCACTATAAGCAGCCTATTATTAACCAATAGAAATTTAGCCGTGAATAAATGTTTCAAATGAGTGATTTAAATTAATGTTTCGAGGAGGCCATTATGGCAAGCGGATGGGCGCAAGATGGCGCGGTACAAGATCAGATTGATTCCACAGTGAACGACGCGGTTGAACGAGCGCGTCAGTCGCTCGGCCATGGTGAAAGTGCGCATTATTGTAAGGAGTGCGGTGACCCCATTCCTGAAGCACGCCGGGAAGCGTTGCAGGGCGTGCAATATTGTGTGAAATGTCAGGCAGAGATAGACAAAAAACAGCAGGATCATGCCGGATACAACCGGCGCGGCAGCAAAGACAGTCAGTTGCGCTAGCATTTTTCCTTATGACCGGTTGCACCATTTTGGTTCACCCAGGGCGAATTCCGGCCTGAATTTCGCCCTTCCCTTCTTAACATCTGCTTCAAAACTGAGCACTGGTTTTGCTCAGGTTCTAATAAAGTTAGAGCGAGTTATCATTTGAGCAGCACAATTGTTAATTAATGATTGTTTAAAATACAACATCTGGTTAATGATGAAGCCATGCACCATCAAAGAACATTTCAACATGTAACAACGCACCATAATGGTGCTTTGATTCATAAAAATGCCGCTTGATCGGTTCAGCAGCGCGATAACCTATTGAATTTTAATATGCATAATTTCCCGCATAAATTCTGGCATAAATTTTGCATTAAAGCGCCGTAACCCAATGCCGTTCCCATAATATGTACAAAGGAAATTCACTGATGAAGTCACTGTTAAAAGTTTCCCTGGCCGCGTTGACTCTGGCCTTTGCCGTTAGCTCCCACGCAGCAGACAAAAAACTGATCGTAGCTACCGACACTGCGTTTGTACCGTTTGAATTCAAACAAGGCGACAAGTACGTCGGCTTCGACATTGACCTCTGGGACGCGGTCGCCAAAGAGATGAAAGTCTCTTATGAACTGAAACCAATGGATTTCGGCGGCATCATTCCTGCCCTGCAAACACACAACATCGACCTGGCACTGGCCGGTATCACCATCACCCCTGAGCGTAAAAAAGCCATCGACTTCTCTGATGGTTACTACAACAGCGGCCTGATGGTAATGGTTAAAAGCAATAACGACGCCATCAAAAGCGTTGCTGACCTGAAAGGCAAAACCGTTGCAGTGAAAAGCGGCACCAGCTCCGTTGATTACATGAAAGCCAACGTGCAGACCAAAGATCTGCGTCAGTTCCCGAACATCGACAGCGCTTACATGGAACTGGGCACGGGCCGTGCTGATGCGGTCATGCACGACACGCCAAACATTCTGTACTTCATCAAAACTGCCGGTAAAGGTCAGTTCAAAGCGGTCGGCGATTCACTGGCTGGCCAGCAATACGGTATCGCATTCCCGCAAGGCAGTGACCTGCGTGAGAAAGCCAACGCCGCGCTGAAAACCATCAAAGAGAATGGTACTTACGCAGCAATCTACAAAAAATGGTTTGATACCGAACCTAAATAAGCTGTTTTTAATTTAAGTCGTTCCTTTTTTAAGAAAGAGCACTTGAGAAGAAGCGCCTGTCAGATGCAAATCTGCACAGGCGCAGTTTGTTGTTTTACCAGGAGATAATCCATGCAGTTTGACTGGAGCGTAATTTGGCCCGCTCTGCCTATCCTGCTCGAAGGCGCTAAAATGACATTGTGGATTTCGGTCCTCGGTCTGGTTGGCGGTCTGATTATTGGTGTGATTGCGGGTTTTGCCCGCGCGTTTGGTGGCTGGTTTAGCAGCAACGTCGCACTGGTCTTTATCGAGCTCATTCGCGGTACGCCTATTGTCGTACAGGTAATGTTCATTTATTTCGCACTGCCGATGATGGTTCCCGATCTGCGTATCGACCCGTTCAGCGCGGCGGTGGTGACCATCATCATCAACTCCGGTGCTTATATCGCTGAAATTACGCGTGGCGCGGTGTTGTCGATTCACAACGGATTCCGTGAAGCGGGTCTGGCGCTGGGTCTGTCGCGCCGTGCGACGCTGCGCTACATCATCATGCCGCTGGCGTTGCGCCGCATGTTGCCACCGCTGGGTAACCAGTGGATCGTCAGCATCAAAGACACCTCACTGTTTATCGTTATCGGTGTCGCCGAACTGACCCGTCAGGGCCAGGAAATCATCGCCGGCAACTTCCGCGCCATGGAAATCTGGAGTGCGGTTGCTGTTATCTATCTGATCATCACGCTGGCTCTGAGCTTTGTTCTGCGCCGCTTAGAACGCAAACTGAAAATTATATGATTGAATTCAAGAACGTCTCAAAACACTTTGGTAAAACCCAGGTGCTCCACGACATCGATCTGAACATTTCTCAGGGTGAAGTCGTGGTTATCATCGGGCCATCCGGCTCGGGTAAATCCACACTGCTGCGTTGCATCAACAAGCTGGAAGAAATTACCTCCGGCGAGCTGATTGTTGATGGCCTGAAAGTGAACGACCCGAAAGTCGACGAACGCCTGATCCGCCAGGAAGCGGGCATGGTGTTCCAGCAGTTTTATCTGTTCCCGCACATGACCGCACTGGAAAACGTGGCGTTCGGCCCGATCCGTGTGCGTGGCGCGTCGAAGGAAGAAGCCAATAAACAGGCGAAAGAGCTGCTGGCAAAAGTCGGGCTTTCCGAGCGCGGTAATCACTATCCGTCAGAGCTTTCCGGTGGACAGCAGCAGCGCGTGGCCATCGCCCGTGCGCTGGCGGTTAAACCAAAACTGATGCTGTTTGATGAGCCAACCTCTGCGCTGGATCCTGAACTGCGTCACGAAGTGCTGACGGTAATGAAGCAGCTGGCAGAAGAAGGCATGACGATGGTTATCGTGACCCACGAAGTCGGCTTTGCCGAGAAAGTGGCTTCACGTCTGATCTTCATCGACAAAGGTCGTATCGCCGAAGACGGTAAACCGTCTGACCTGGTGAACAACCCGCCAAGCGAACGTCTGCGCGAGTTCCTGCAACACGTTTCCTGATGCCAAAGGCCGCGGCAAGAGCGGCTTTTAACTCTGACCGGAATTATTTCGGTTTCTTCACTCGCCGTGAAGGCTGAATTGTGAAAATTTCGGTTTCTCAGGTGCGGTGATCGCTTAACGTGTTGTGCCGAAACCGCCCAAGAGAGGGAAGTGCGTTCCCTCTCTTGGATCTCTCCCCGCTTTTACAATACGCGCTCCGCTCGCTGGCTATGTTCCAGTTACTACCGTGACAGGCTGGAAATCTTGCCGCTGAGCGGTGCCTTCTCTCGGTCCTGAAGCCTAAGGTCTTCAGGCCGCTCCGTTCAGCAAGATTTCTGAATCGCCCGTGAGTTTCAATACACTCGATCAGCCACTCACCCGCTTATGGCACGTCACCCCACAACTTTTTGCCACAAATTATCTACAATACGGCCACTTATGCTTTACCCTTAGGCAGCTTTACGCCGATTAATTGCTATTTTTGAGAGAGGAACAATGCCGCATAACGACAGGACTCCGTTGGCTCACCGCATCCAGACACACGTATTTTCCACCTTGCTGTTCATCACGCTGGCCCTGTTCAGCGCTTTCAGTCACGCGGCAGAACAACCTGCCGGTGCCGATCAGCAAAAAGCCTCATACACCGCGCTGGCCGATATACTTCAGGATGATAAGGCCCGGGCTGAATTAATTTCACATCTGCGTGAAGCCGCCAAAACTCAAACGGCAGAACCGGCTCCCGCCGCTGAAAAGAGCGAACCTAAGCCGGAACAGCTTTCCCTGATCGACGAACTGGTCGATACCACGCAAGGTACCGTCGCGCAGCTCAGGCAGCGCGTAGAAAAACTCAAAGACACTATCGATTCCGGCCCGCAGCATAGCTTTCGCGCTGACCGCTTTTTTACGGCGCTGGGGTATTTCCTGCTCACCGTTGCCGTGACCTTTGCGCTATTTCATCTGATCCGTAAACTGGTGGGTCCGCTGTATGTGCGTCTTGGCCGCTGGGGAAATAACGCGCGGCTGAAACAGGCGCACTGGTATCAGCTGCCCGCCAGTATTTTGGGTGCGTTCGTCATCGATTTGGTTATTTTGCTGCTGACCGTCGCCGCCGGAAATCTGTTCACGCAATATATGAACGGTGGCAGCGCGCTGATTGCGCGTCAGCAGGCCTTATTCCTCAGCGCCTTTGCGGTCATTGAATTCTTCAAAGCCGTATTGCGACTGATTTTTGCGCCCGGCTTCAGCTATCTTCGCCCGTTCCCGCTGACTGACATGACTGCCCGTTACTGGAATACCCGCCTGGCCTGGGTCAGCGGCCTGATTGGTTATGCGCTGATGGTCGGCGTGCCGGTAGTGGCGACGCAAATCAACTACACCACCGCCGCCGTGGTCAATTTTGTGGTGATGCTGGGGCTGACGATTTATGCCAGCTGGCTGATCCTGCATAACCGACGCACTATCCACCGCGAATTCAATCTGCTGGCCGAACGCTCGATGGCGTTTTTCAGCGTGATCCTGCGCGCCCTCGGACACGTCTGGCACCTGCTCGCGGTGAGTTATTTCGTGGTGCTGTTTTTCCTGTCACAGTTTGATTTTGCCGGCAGCCTGCGGTTTATGATGACCGCAACGGTGAAAAGTCTGGTGGTCATTGCGCTCGGCGCCTTGATTTCCGGCCTGCTTTCCCGCTGGATCAGCCGCCGCATTACCCTGCCTGATGACGTGAACCGCCGCTATCCGCTGTTGCAAAAACGCATCAACTCGTACATTCCGGCAGGTCTGAAAATCATCCGTGTGCTGGTGGTGCTCAGCGTGACCCTGTTCCTGCTCGATGCCTGGCACATCTTCAATCTCAATAAATGGTTCATGACCGAAAGCGGCGAGAAGGTGATCAGCGGGCTGGGGCATATCCTGTTTATCTTGTGCTTTGCGATCGTCGGCTGGACGTTGCTGGCCAGCATGATTGAACACCGTCTGGGGCAGGAACTGACTAACGGCGCACGACCAAGTGCCCGCGAGCGGACATTGCTGACGCTGTTCCGTAACGTGCTCGCTATCGTGATCTGCACCATCACCGTGATGATCATGCTCTCGCAAATCGGGCTGAATATTGCGCCTCTGCTCGCCGGTGCCGGTGCGCTGGGTCTGGCGGTCAGCTTCGGTGCGCAAACGCTGGTCAAAGACGTCATCACCGGGATCTTCATCCAGTTTGAAAACGGCATGAACACCGGCGAATACGTCACCGTGATGGGGATCACCGGTACGGTCGAAAGCATGACCATCCGCTCAATTGGCCTGCGCGATATTTACGGCGTGTTCCACATCGTGCCTTATTCTTCCATCACCACTCTCTCCAACTACGAGCGCGAATTCGGTGTGTACCGCGCCAGCTATAACGTCAGCCGCGACGAAGACGTAGATAAGGCCAATGATGTGCTGCGTCAGGCGGTAGAAGAGTTGCAGCAGGATGAGAAAATCAAACCTCTGCTGCTCGGCGAACCGACCTTCCAGGGCGTTGTGGGATTAGGCGATCAGTTCTTCACCATCCGCGTACTGGTACGCACCAGAGCGCTGGAGCAATGGACGGTGCAATACGCGCTGGACAGACTGGTGAAAATTCACTTCGAGAAAGCGGGCATGGTGATGCCAAGGCAGGCGGTGCAGATATATAAAGATGAAGGAGATGCTGGCGGTGGGGGCACCTTACCGGTGGTAGGGCCAGTCAGGTGATGTGCTGGCCGCAGGGCTGAAGCTGTATCGAGATAATTTCGGTTTCTTCACTCGCCGTGGGGGCTTGATCGAGAATATTTCGGTCTTTTAAGCGCAGCGATCACTTATCGCACTGCGCCGAAACCGACCAGAGGGGAAAGGCTTTTCCCCTCTGAACTCCCCTCGTTTTTTCAACACGCGCTAACGCTCGCTGGCTATGTTTCAGGTGTCGCATTGACAGGATGGAAATCTTGCCGCTGCGCGGTGCCTTCTCTCGGTCTTCGAGCCATAGGTCTCGAAGCCGCTCCGTTCAGCAAGATTTCTGAATCGCCCGCACGATCTTAAATTCAAAAGAAGACTGTTTTCCATCTTTTAGAGATGTGGATTGCCATTTTTGAGCGCGCCATTCGACAAATTCAAAAACTAGTCTCTTGATTTATCATGGCTATTTCTTAATGACTTACTGATGAGTTGACCTTTTGCATCGAAATAACGACTCGGCCAAATTTGTGCTGGTGCAATATTGAGTGCAGAAGCAATCAGCATTTCGCCTTTCGGCCACGAACGTGACAATGCATTGGAAAGAGTCGAAGAGGACAAACCCGCTGCGCGTGAAACGGCGGCAAGCGTTGTTCCTTGCTTACGCAGTGCGGCAATAATGTCAGCCTGATGCCAGTCGGTATAGGTTTTCATTGGATACCTCCATGCCAGAGAACAAAGTGACGAAACGATCTCGTTGAACGTTCCTTACCTCCAGTAATCTGGGCCGCAACTCCCAACTGCGGATGAGCCGCAGCGAAGTGATCATACCGTAATGACTTACCGCGTGCCAATTGCGAAATCATGAAGTTGAGAACTTGATTCAGAGTAAATTTAAGTCGTTACATGGAGTTACATCAGAGACAGGTTCTTTGCCCAAGGGCGCTTTCAGAAAACTTGCTGAACGGAGCGGCTTCGAGACCTATGGCTCGAAGACCGAGAGAAGGCACCGCGAAGCGGCAAGATTTCGCGCCTGTCGCTGTGATAACTGGAACATAGCCAGCCAGCGATAGCGCGGAGTAAAAAAGCGGGGAGAGATCCAAGAGAGGGAAAGCACTTCCCTCTCTTGGGCGGTTTCGGCGCAGCGCGTTGAGTGATCACCGCACTTGAGAAACCGAAATTTACTCAATCCAACTTTCACGGTGAGTGAAAAAAACGAAATTTTCTCGCTCCAGCCCTCACGACGAGTGAAATTCCCTTATCCATTGGCCGCCCCGTTGCAGCGCCCCCTGCCACTAATGCCTCGTCTGCCCCTGATCCCCCGTGATAACGGAAAACTCCGCCATCATCCGCACCAGATCCTGCATCCCCAGATTCACCTGATTGATCACATCACCCGCATTGCGGCTCAGCGCCACGCCACCACCGGCGCGGTTGACGCAATTCCCCATACCATCAATCGCCGCCATCACGCCATCGCGGATGCTTTGTGTAAGCTGGTCAATTTCGACGGCGGCTTTGCGGGACTGATCGGCCAGTGAGCGGACTTCTCCGGCGACCACCGCGAATCCCCTGCCCTGTTCTCCGGCATGTGCCGCTTCAATCGTCGCGTTGATGGCCAGCAGATTGGTCTGGGATGAAATCCGGCGGATGGTATCCACCATTTCGCCAATGCGTTCGGAGGTCTGCCCCAGTTGCCCGATAATCTCTGAAGTACGGCGCGCCAGCGCTTCCACTTCCTGCATATCTTCCACCGCTTTCTGCACGATGGTCACACCTTCAGCCGCCGTTTTATCCGTGGTCAGGGAAAGCTCATGCACATGCGTCATCATGCTTTCCTGCTGGCGCTGCTGTGCCATCTGACTGGTAATGTCCTGGGCGATTTTGACAATTTTTATCACTTTGCCGTCGTCGTCGATCACCGGGTTATAACTCGCCTCCAGCCAGATTGCCTGACCCCGGCCATTCATACGCTCGAAGCGCCCGAGAATAAACTCGCCGTTTCTGAGACGTTGCCAGTGGTTGCGGTAATCGTGTGAATCGCGGTATTGCGCAAGACAAAACATCAAATGGGGATGACCCTTAATTTGTTGCAGAGAATAACCCATGACTTTCAGGAAGTTATTGTTTGCAGAAATTACATGACCGTCGGGAGTAAAGGTAATCAGCGCCATTGAACGTTCCAGCGCCTGAAGAATTCCCTGATGTTCGTGAGATTCATTAATTCTTTCGGAGACATCACTGGCAATTTTAATTATCTCAGTGACTTTGCCTTGTTTATTTTTGACAGGTATGTACGTTGCTTCCAGCCAGATTATGCTTCCGTTTTTCTGTACGCGTTTAATATTTCCGCTGACCGATTTTCCCTGCCGCAATGCTTCCCAGTGCAAACGATACGCATCGCTGGCAACAAACTCCGGCGTACAGAAAATCCGGTGTGGCTGCCCCATCACCTCATTCCTGTTGTACCCCATGCTGCTCAGAAACAGATCGTTGACCTCAAGCACCACGCCTTCTGGCGTGAAAGCGATCATCGGAACTGCCTGCTGAATAGCAGCGAATTTATCACGCCATGCCGTACTAAACTGATGAGAAAATAATTGCATAGGACAGATACCCTGTGGCTGATAACGTGAATTAATGCGCGATCGCAATTAATTGAAATAAACACGTGCTAATTCCCGCAGGTTATTAGTAAGGTCACTAATAAATAGCGAAAAATAGTCTGGCCCCTGGGTGGGTGGCAGGAGGATTGCTCAGGCAGTCAAAACATTATGCGGTGAAAAATAAAGTCACGCGCAAAATCATTACTCTGTTAATTAATCAACTTTCTTATAGTGAATTAAGCATAATTTATTCCACTGAAAAAGAAAGGGGGGCGCGGGAGTATTTTTTTCAGCCTGTTCACCGTCAGATGAACAGGCTGAAATCAGGGCAGTTCACATCGTGATCAAACTGACCAGCGTTTGATTGCCCAGCTTTTTTGCTGTGAAGGCGTCAGGAATGTCCAGGCCACGAAACGGCTGATCTTGTTACCGTGAACCATTTCGACAGTGCGGACATCCGTCGCACCCTCTTCACTCAGCGCGTCATACAGTAACGGCAATGTCGTTTTTTTAGAAACCAGCACCGTGTACCAGAAACAGTTCTGCGCTTTACCGGCGCTTTCTTCTGCCATGCGAACCACAAACGCTTCTTCACCGCCTTCACACCACAATTCGTTGTGCTGGCCGCCAAAGTTCAGTTCTGCGGTACCGGCACGACGATCCAGACCGAGGTTCTGACGTTTACGCTGACTGCCAGACGCCGCATCTGCCGCCGACGCATGGAATGGCGGATTACACAGCACTGCGTCATAACGCTCATCGTGGCGGATAATGGTGTCGAGAATACGCTGCGGTTTAGCCTGTAAACGGAAACGCACCTGATTGGTCAGCAGCGGATTGGTCGCGACAATTTTCTTGGCCGCCGCCATAGAAACCGCATCAATCTCACTGGCGGTAAAGCGCCAGCCATATTCACGCAGGCCGATAATCGGATAAATACAGTTCGCGCCAACACCGATATCCAGCACGGAAATGTCTTTGCCCTGCGGGATCTTGCCGTTGTTGCTGCCTGCCAGTAAATCAGCCAGATGGTGAATATAATCCGCACGCCCCGGAATTGGCGGGCACAGATAATCGGCAGGAATATCCCAGTTTTCAATCTGATAGCAATCGCGAAGCAAGGCACGATTCAGGGCTTTAACTGCCTGAGCGTTGGCGAAATCAACGGACAAATCGCCCCATTTATTTTCGACAACAAACGGTGCCAGTTCCGGGCTGCTGGCAATCAGGGCCGGGAAATCATAGCGGCTGCGATGACGATTTCGCGGGTGAAGACCGCTTTTTTCCTGAGGGAAGACTTTCTTTTTTTCCACCTGAGTGACTCTCCGAGAGGTGTGCGCGACGCATAAAATATGCGATGGGGCGTTAGATATTCATGAATGGCGCACAAGATACCACAAAGCGCCGCTGCCTGCCGGATGCATCCGGGCTGACGCGGGCACATAAAAACGGTCAGCGTCTGATTAAATCGGGTAATGTACAAATCATAGTCTTTATGAATTATTTGCTGAGGAAAATCATGAGCACTGATGAACGCTACTATTACGAACCAGCCAAAGGCCACGGCCTGCCCCATGACCCGTTAAACGCTATTGTCGGTCCGCGTCCGATAGGCTGGATTTCCTCCCGCAATGCCGCCGGACAGCGCAATCTGGCGCCTTACAGTTTCTTCAACTGTTTCAATTACCGTCCGCCGATCATTGGTTTTGCCAGCAGCGGTTGGAAAGACAGCGTGGCGAATATCGTGGAAACCGGTGAATTCGTCTGGAATCTCACCACCCGACCGCTGGCGGTGAAAATGAATGAAAGTTCGGCCTCGCTGGAACACGGTGCAGATGAGTTTGATTTCGCAGGTCTGACGCCGCAACCGGGAACACGGGTTGCCGCGGATCGCGTGCTGGAAAGCCCGGTGAATTTTGAGTGCAAACTGACACAGTGTATTCAGCTGAAAACGGCGGCCGGTGGCGATATCGATACCTGGCTGGTGCTGGGTGAAGTGGTTGCCGTACATATTGCGCCACATCTGCTGATTGACGGGATTTATCAAACCTCGCTGGCCGAACCGGTATTACGCGCCGGAGGCCCTTCTGCCTACTACGGCATTTCTGAAGATTTACGCTTTGACCTGATACGCCCGGACGCCCGCTGAGTTCTGATCTTCACTGTAAAAAAAAAGCCACCGTGCGATTTACACCGCCGGTGGCTTTTTCATTGAGGGGATTATTTTGTAACGTAGCTATTTATGGTTGTAATTCTGCTCGACGAAATCCGCAAAATCCTGGCACATCGCGTCATCACCGTCGGCGCTGTCAGCTAAAATTCGGGCACCATCCACCACGCGGATGTGCACATTCAGGTCGAAATCGGCTGCGGGCTGCTCACGTTTTGATGCCATTTCAATGGTCTGCTGCGCATCCTGCCACGCCGAATCCACCGTCTGATTACAGGCCTGCGCCAGATAATCGGGATTGAACCCCTCGCCGGTCAGGCTGCGTAAGGTATCGTCGTGGCTGACGCTGTTACCCGGCGTCCAGTAATGCTTCGCCAGATCCGGGCCGATGGCCGGATTGTCGGTCAGGTAGCCATCGCGTTTCAGGAAGAAGGCGCGGGTCTGTTCAACGGCCATCATCGCCAGCAGATAGCCCTGATAAGAACAGGCGGATTCCATGGAAAGCAGATGCGGGATTGCCAGCGTCGGACGCGGACTGCCGGTCACGCCAAGAATATGCGTTTCAACATCACGCGCCAGCGCAGTCATGGCTTCCGGCGTGCGTTTTTCATCTGGCCACTGATAAAGCTGCCACTCGAAATACGGCACCAGCAGAATGTGACGCTCATTGAACGAACGCATCGGCTGACGGGCCTCGATACTGGCGCGGATCAGTTCGTCCGGCACCGGCTCACCGGCGGTATTTTTCGCGTAACGCTTCAGCCAGTCAGCGTCATCGAGCAGGCTGTCGCAGAACATGGACTGCGTTTCAGCATACGCCATCGACGTCGGCGGGAATTCTTGTGAGAAGCACGGTGCGTTCTGGCGGATATTGGCGAAATGCGCCGCATGTCCTCCTTCATGGAACAAGGTATTCAGACCCGTGGCGCCGCTGCCAATCTGATCCGGTTTTGCCAGACTGGTGAAGTTAATCACCGCAGGCACCCATTTGCCGTTGTCATAGAACGGCGGCACCGGTCCGTGCATAAATCCGTTCTCGTATTTGCCTTCGCGGACCAGCAAATCGAGCTGCATTTCTGCGCCGTTAAAACCGATATTCAGGCGTTTGAAGCTGTCAATCCAGCGGCGCAGGGAATCGGCAAACGGGAAGTAAGGATCGAGCTGACGGGTGACGTCACCGGCGCTGGCGAAACGGATATTCCACGGCAGCAGTGCGGCATCACCTTCGCGTGCTACCAGTTCATTGAGGCTGCGCGTGTTGCTTTCGCGGGTGCGTTCTTCGAACCGGTCGAGGATAGCGAATAACTGTTCCGGCGACATCCGCTCGGTTTTATTCACTTTATAGTCGAAATAGTTACGGTAACCGAGCTGGCGGGCAAAACGGTTACGCAGGCCGATCAGTTCAGGCAAGCCGTTATGCAGCAGCCAGTCTTCCAGATCGCGCAACGCATTCTGGGAACTGCGGCGGTAAGCTTCATTTTCGTTATTGGCCTGATTAGTCAGCAGTTCGCCGAGAGAGGCACTGACGCGCTCGCCTTTGCTGTTAATGTGGGTCATACGGTACTGCTTACGCTTACCAAACAGCACGGATTCGGCCTGAATGATTTCATCCATCAGCGCCTGGGCTTTGGGATCTTCAATCACATTACAGTCGAAGAAATTCAGCCAGCCGCGCAGACCGTGGAGCAGCGCATCACGCTCGTCGCTGGCACTGTGTTTTTCCAGACTGGCGATGGCGTCACGAATTTCCTGCGGACGGGAAGGTTCAGCGATAAAGCGTTTGTAAGCAGTTTCGGCAGCGGAGAAAGCGTCGGAGACATTTTCATCACCGGTGCCCATGTAGTTTTGCCAGAACAAGTTTTCTTTGTTCTGATGCACGTTGAGGTAATCGCGATTGAGGGCGTTAAAATAGTCCTGAGCCTGTTTCATGTAATCTTCTCTGCTGAATGTTAAAGAGATTTTACATTGAGTGTATGTTCGCAAAGCGGTTATGTCGATATGGCAAAACCGCTTTTGAATGTCAGGCAGGATTGTGCGGAAATCAGTTTTTCTTCACGAACTCGGATTTGAGTTTCATCTGACCAAAACCGTCAATTTTGCAGTCGATATTGTGATCGCCTTCAACCAGACGGATGCCCTTCACCTTGGTCCCGATTTTCAGCATTGAAGAACTGCCTTTCACTTTCAGGTCTTTGATTACGGTGACAGAATCGCCATCCGCCAGCAGGTTACCGTTGGCATCGACCACTTTCAGCACGTCATCTTCCGCGCTGTTTTCACCGCTCATTGACCAGACATGTCCACATTCAGGACAGTTAAGCATTTCACCGTCCTGCCAGGTGAATTCGGACTGACACGTAGGGCAAGCTGGCAACGTTTCCATATTTAAATCTCCATAAAACTTTATAAAAAAACGAATGAAATCAGTAAATAGATTCCGTAGTTCCTTTATTTTAGCCTTTAACCACACTTTTGAACAGGGTAAGGGAGATTTTGGGGAGATGAGCTAACTGAGCTCATTCCCAGCTTCTAAAAAATCTGATCCACAATCATTTTGGCCTCAGCCATATCGCCACACACTTCTGCTGCCACCAGACAACATGCCAGCTGATTCAGAATCGCCTGCGGGACAGCGCGTTCGCCCTTCAGGCATTCCTGAATGTAGTTCACGGTGGCGTCGACGTCTTTGGTCGACGGCACATCGGCGGCAAAAATCTCTTCTTTTTCTGCCAGCACACTCAGTTCACCACCGGCGATAAAGTGCGTTTGCGGGAAGCGTGACGGATTGGCATACACTTCCCCTTCCGTCCCTTGCGTCAGCAATGCACGGCCATCAATCTGGCGGAAAAATGAGGAAACACGCTGAATATATTCGGGATGAGAAACGCTGGATAAACGCAACGCATCCTGCCCGATGAAAGGTGTGATGAGTTTCGCCAGCGTATGGCTGCTGTTACGCACGCCCATCTGCCAGCGCAGTGCCAGTTGCTTTTCGATCGGCGCGCACATGACCGAAACCGGCACAAAGACCGGGCCGTTTCCGGCATCAAGCTGCTGCTGCGCCTGTTGCTGGTTTTGAGCAGCGTCGATACCTGATGCGCGGAAAATCTCCGCGCTGGTGATACGGGTAGGATCTTCATCCACGCCATGCACTACCACCGGCAAACCCAGACGGCTGAGCAGCATCGCCAGCAACGGCGTCAGATTCGCCTGCTTACGGGCGCCGTTGTAGGTCGGAATGACCACCGGCAGCGGACGATTTTCCGGTGCCTGCAGACGCATCACGCGCTCTTCCATCGCGGCATAAAACCCGAGCATCTCTTCTTCCGCTTCGCCTTTGATACGAAACGCAATCAGCAGCGCACCCAGCTGTAAATCCGGCACTTCACCGGCCAGAATTTCGCGGTACAACGCAAGCGACTGCTCACGATCCAAATCACGGGCATGATTCTTTCCACGCCCCACTTCTTTGATGAGTTTGGTGTAATCCATCGTAGCGTTACCTTCTCTGTGTAATGACTTTTCTTGAGGAAAAATTATCGCCGGCGGGCGCGACGGCGAACCGGATCTTTCTTCGCTGTTTTCAGGATATCAGGGCGTTTCACCGAACCGGGCGCAGGCATTTCGCGCTGTTCAATAGGAAACACCGGTAATGCCGCGAGCAGGCGCGAACCGTAGCTTTTGGTCAGCAGACGCTTGTCATAAATCACGATTTCGCCAGTACATTCATGGCTGCGGATCAGACGCCCGACCTGCTGGATCAGGTTGAATGACGCACTGGGTAAACTCTGCACTTCAAACGGATAGCGCTTCAGCGTTTTCAGCCACTCGCCTTCGGTCAGGATCACCGGGCTGTCGATCGGCGGAAACGCAATTTTATGGATGTGCACCTGCGTCAGCAATTCACCTTTCAGATCCAGCCCTTCCGCGAAAGATTGCAGGCCGATCAGCACGCTGGTCGTACCCGCGGCGACGCGCTTGCGGTGCTCCTCGACCAGCCGGTAACGGGGCTGATCACCCTGCACCAGCAGCATCAGGCGTAAATCCGGCAGCAAAGAAACGAATTGCTGCAACGCACGGTTACTGGCGAATAACACCAGCTGGCCGGTGTGCTGCCCTTTTGCCAGTTCGGCGCGGAAGAAATCGGCCATCTCCTGCAAATGCGCAGCTTCGTTAGCCATCAGCGGCTCCAGCGTCATTTGCGGGATCACCAGTTTACCCTGCGTGACATGGCTGAACGGCGAATCCAGACTGACGAAAAGGTCGCCGGCTTTTTCCGTCAGGCCGGTCATTTCCTGCAAGCGGGAGAAACTGTTCAGCGAGCGCAACGTCGCAGAGGTAATCACCACGTGCGGCACTTTGCGCCACAGCATTTTTTCCAGCTGCTCGCTGACGCGTATCCCCGCGCAATGGAAGACCAGATGCGTCTGGTTATCGAAATAAGTCCGCGTCACCCATTTGCCAATCGGCGCATTGGACGCTTTATCCAGCGCCGCCAGCCGCCACAGTTTGCTCATGGTTTCGAGATAGCCCTGCATCCGGCTCATGTGCAAAATCGCGCGATGCAGACGCATAATGTCGTGTTTGCCGGTCTTCTCGCTGAGGTCATTCACCATGTATTCCGCCAGACTGCGCAGACCATCGGTGAGTTTAAACAGGCGGCTGCACTGCTCTGTCAGCTCCGGCGGCAATAATCCCAGTTCGAAACGGTATTCGGCTTCCGGCTCATCCGGGGGTAAATACTGTCCCACGGTCTGTTCAATCGACAGCAGCAGTTCGCGCATTTCGGCGCAGTGATTATGCAGACGCTCGGCGTTGGTCAGCGGCGGCGGATTCTTCGGCGTAAACAGCGCCAGACATTGTTCAATCTGACGGACAAAATTATCGAGTTGCAGGTTATTCCACATCGCGGTGATTTCCGCGTCGACTTCCAGCGCGTCGCGGGCCACTTCCGGCAGATGATGTCCTTCGTCGAGCACCAGCAGCAGGTCTTTTGCCGGTGGCAGCACGGATTCTGACTCCAGCGCCGCCATCACCAGCGCGTGGTTGGTCACTACTACATCTGCGCTTTCAATTTCTTTGCGCGCCACAAAATACGGGCATTCGCGAAAGTAATGACAGTTACGGCTGAGGCAGTTGGCTTTATCTGTGCTGATTTTGATCCACAGCGGATCGTCGATAGTCTTCTGGTAGTGATCGCGTAAACCATCCCACTCGTAACGTGACAGCGCGGTTTCCAGCGTTTTACACAGTTTCTGTTCTTCGCCGCTGGAAGGTGCCAGTTCATCACCAAGAAATAATCCCAGATCGCCCTGCGCATTTTCATTGCTCATCGCCGCCAGATTTCGCGGACACACGTAACGCCCGCGACCAAAAGCGCCGGTAAATTTCAGATCCGGAATGATTTTTTTCAGCAGCGGTAAATCTTTGCTGAAAATCTGATCCTGCAACGCCACGTTTGCCGTGCTGACAATCAGCGGTTTTTCTTCTTCACGACTGACAGCAATGCCGGGGATGAGATAAGACAACGTTTTCCCGACGCCGGTCGGCGCTTCGATGGCCAGATGCCGTGCAGAATCCCCCGAGAACGCCTTCGCCACTTCTGCAATCATCTGACGTTGCGGAGCGCGGGAAATGAAATCCGGGATTTGCTGTTGCAGGGCTTTGTACCACTGGCTTATCTGATTTTTTACTGCGGGGGAAAGCGCCATGCATCTCTTTTTTTGTTGGAAGTGAGACAGGAATGTCCCGGCTATTGTCCCACAGACCGGCTTCTGGCGCAGCCCGAAATCTTGGTTAAGGGCATTTCCTGTGGTGTAAATTTATGCAGAAAAAAAGGAGGACGTGTAAAAAAAGAAAAAGTTCATTTCTGACTGTCATAAATTGATCACAAATATACGGTAAAAAACTCTCGCTGAGAAAAATCCGAGTCCATACGGAATGCACAGCAAAAATGATGATTAGCGTCTTTCCACAAGACTTCATATAAAGCTTTTATGAAAAGCTTTTAATAAAGAATGCAGGGTAAAATTCATGAAACGTAATATTCTGGCACTTTTAATTCCTGGTTTATTGATTGCATCAGGCGCACACGCAGCGGAAGTTTATAATAAAGACGGCAATAAACTGGACCTGTACGGTAAAGTGAAAGGTCTGCATTATTTCTCTGATGCTCCCGGCAGTGATGGCGACCAGAGTTACGTGCGTTTCGGTTTTAAAGGCCAGACCCAAATTAATGACCTGATCACCGGCTACGGCCAGTGGGAATACAACGTCATGGCTAACCATGCTGAATCTGACAGCAAAACGCCAAGCACCACCGGCACCAAAACCCGTCTGGGCTTTGCCGGTCTGAAATTTGGTCAATACGGTTCCGTCGACTATGGCCGTAACTACGGCGCACTGTACGACGTTGAAGCCTGGACCGATATGTTCCCTGAATTTGGCGGTGACGGTTACACCAAAGCTGACCGCTTCATGACGGGCCGTACCAATGGCGTCGCCACGTACCGTAACCGCGGCTTCTTCGGCCTGGTTGACGGTCTGAACGTAGCCGTTCAGTACCAGGGTAAAAATGAAAACGACGGTCGCGGCAGCAGCACAGCCAACGGTGACGGCTATTCACTGTCTACCACTTACGCACTGGGTGATACCGGCGTGAGCTTCGGCGGCGCGTATGCGTCTTCTGACCGCACCACGGCGCAGAGCAATTCCGCTTACGGCAAAGGCGATAAAGCTGACGCATGGACTGGCGGCATGAAATATGACGACAATGGCGTTTATTTAGCCGCCATGTATGCTGAAACCCGTAATATGCTGGCCATTACCGTACCAGGCGGAATTGCAGGCGCACCGGCAGGAAGTGGTTTTGCAAATAAAACCCAGACCTTCGAAGCCGTTGCACAATATCAGTTCGAAAATGGCCTGCGCCCTTCACTGGGTTATGTCCAGACTAAAGCAAAAGATATTGAAAACATCGGTGATGCTGACCTGGTTAAATATGTTGACGTAGCAGCAACCTATTATTTCAACAAAAACATGTCTGCCTATGTTGATTATAAAATCAACCAGCTGTCCGACGATAATAAACTGGCTCTGAACAACGACGACATTACCGCCGTTGGTCTGGTCTATCAGTTCTGATAATTAGTTCTAAAAACAGGCGCTTTACCACCTCATTATTCTCTGTCTTGACATTCTTCGGCCGGACTCACCCTCCGGCCTTTTTTATTTGTGTTATTTCTCGGCGCACCTCGCGTAAATCGCCATTTAGGCTTCCACACCCCGCTGAATCTGCTACAGTTTTAACGATTTTGATGAATGCGAATCTTTCTTAACAAGCAGGGATAACCCATGAATAAAATTTCGCTTTGCACCACCAGTGCTTTAATCATGCTGGCCCTCAGCGGCTGCGCGCAGCAAAAAACGGACGCCCAACAGAAACTGAACGATCAGTCGGTGATGGCGCTGAACTGGTTCCAGCAATCCGGTGAGTATCAGGCGCTGGCTTATCAGGCCTTTAACACGGCGAAAATGGCGTTTGATAACGCCCAGCCGCTGGCCGGACAGAAGAAAGCCGTCGTCGTCGATCTCGACGAAACGATGCTCGATAACAGCGCGTACAGTGCGTGGCAGGTGAAAGCGAATAAGCCATTCGACAGCAAAACCTGGTCCCAATGGACAGCAGCGCGTCAGGCTACCGCCGTGCCTGGCGCTGTGGAGTTTGCTAACTACATCAACACACATGGCGGCACGATGTTCTACGTGTCTAACCGTAAAACCAGCGAATACGCCGCGACGCTCGACAACATGAACCGCCTAGGCTTTACCGGCGCGAATGAAAAAACCATGCTGTTAAGTTCAGACACGTCCAACAAACAAGCGCGTTTCGACTCGATTAAAGCCGCGGGTTATCACGTGGTGATTTACATCGGCGACAACCTGAATGACTTTGGTTCTGCGACCTATCATCAGGGTAATGAACAACGCCGTGCCTTTGTGAATCAGAACCATCAGCACTTCGGCACGCAATACATCGTGCTGCCAAATCCGCTTTACGGCGACTGGGAAAGTGGTCTGGCGAAGGATTACAACAAGCTGACACCTGAGCAGAAATTGTCTGCGCGGGAGCAGAATCTGAAGGCATGGAATGGGAAGTAAGCTTTTAGAAAGCTGACAAATTATCTTTAAAAGATGATTTAGAGAAAATTTCGTTTTACCGGTTGCACCGGAGGCTTGATCGAGAATATTTCGGTTTTTTAAGCGCAGCGATCACTTAACGCGCTGCGCCGAAACCGACCAGAGGGGAAAGGCTTTTCCCCTCTGAACTCCCCTCGCTTTTTCAACACGCGCTAACGCTCGCTGGCTATGTTTCAGGTATCGCAGTGACAGGCTGGAAATCTTGCCGCTGCGCGGTGCCTTCTCTCGGTCCTGAAGCCTTTGGTCTTCAGGCCGCTCCGTTCAGCAAGATTCCTGAATCGCCCGCACGATCTTAAAATCAACGACAGACTGTTTTTCATCTTTTAAAAAGGTTGATTGGCGTGATCAAAATCCAGCTGAACGGAGCGGCTTCGAGACCTATGGCTCGAAGACCGAGAGAAGGCAGTGCGAAGCACCTGGATTTGCGCCACTCTCCAATGTGCCAGAATATGTCCGTCGTCCCAGCGATAGCGCGCAGTTAAAAAAGCGCGGAGTCCAGAGGCCCGCGCGTTACCGGGTCTCTGGTCGGTGTGGGCCGACGCCCACGACCTTGAATTTAAGACCAAAGTGGGTGGCAACCCACAAAATTACCCGATGTCCCCCACTAATCCATCAATCAATATCTGCGGCGTCCCCTGCGAGCAGCGTTCAATCCGCCCGCGGACGCCGTAAACACGCGCCAGACTGTCGGCGGTGATCACGTCTTCCGGTTCGCCATCGGCTATCAGATTACCGTCTTTAAGCATCAGCACGCGGTCGCCATGGCGCAGCGCGATATTGATGTCATGCACAACCACCACGGTCACGATATTGCGTTTCTGCGTCTCTTTGCGTACCAGATCCATGACGTGGAACTGATAGTTAAGATCAAGCGCGCTGAGCGGTTCGTCGAGCAGCAGTAAGGAAGGCTGGCGGATCAGGGATTGCGCCAGACCGACCAGCTGTTTCTGACCGCCGGAAAGCTGATCAAGATAACTCAGCGCCAGATGCTCGATACCCAGCTGACGCAACAACGTCATCACTTTATCGGTGCCTTCCGAGACTTTGCCCTTCCCGCCAGACGCACGCTGCGCCACGATGATGGACTCCAGCACATGCAGATGCACACCCGCAGGCAGCGTTTGTGGCAGGTAAACAACCTGCTCCGCACGGCGCGCAAAAGGCATCGGCATTAAATCGTGCCCGTCGAGAAACAACTGCCCTTCCGCGCGGTTAAGTCCGGCGAGGGAACGCAGCAACGTCGATTTTCCGCTGCCGTTTGGCCCGAGCAGCACGGTGATTTTTCCACGCGGCAGCATCGGGACATTGAGATGGCGGATCACGTGGCGCTTCGGATAGCCCGCGTTGAAATCGCGGATTTGCAGCCCCTGCGTGGCGGCATTCAGTAAATCTTGTGGCTGCGTTTCTGGCATTGCGGACATCAGACGTTCCCCCGGTGACGAAGAATAATACTCAGGAAGAACGGCACGCCGACCAGCGAGGTGACGATCCCCACCGGAATAATGACGCCCGGCACCAGATTTTTTGAGGCCACCGATGCCATTGAAAGCACCAGCGCACCAATCAGCGCACTGGCTGGCAGGTAGAAACGGTGGTCTTCACCAAACATAAGACGGGCGATGTGTGGCGCGACAAGACCGATAAATCCAATCGGGCCGACAAATGCGACTGCCAGCGCGGAAAGAATACTGATACGCAGCAAGGTGCCGAGACGCAAACGGCGCACGTCGATACCAAAACTCACCGCGCGATCTTCCCCCAGACGCAGCGCCGTCAGCTTCCACGCGCTCATCATCGACCATGGCAACAGAACCAGGAATGCCAGCAGCATTACGCCCAGCTTCACCCATGACGCACGCGCCAGACTGCCCATTGTCCAGAAAACCAGTCCCTGCAAGGTGTCTTCGGTGGCGATAAACTGCATCAGAGAAACCAGTGCGTTGAAAGTAAACACCAGCGCGATACCGAACAGCACTACGCCGGAACTGGCGACACGCGTCCAGCGCGTGATCCCATCCAGCATCAGCGCGGCCAGTAAGGCAAAAATAAAGGCGTTAGCAGAGATAAACCACTGGTCGGGAATGCCCGGAATACCGATACCCAGCACAATCGCCAGTGCTGCGCCAAACGCCGCCGCAGAAGAAACACCGAGTGTGAACGGACTGGCGAGCGGGTTGTTGAGGATAGTCTGCATTTCCGCACCGGCAAGACCGAGCGACATGCCGACTGCCACCGCCATCAGCGCATACGGCAAACGGATATCCCAGACAATCACGCGCGTACCCGGATCGGCTGCCGCCGCATCAAACAGGGTTTTCCACAGCGTACCGAGCGACAACCCCGAAGGCCCCATAATGAAATCAATCACCAGCGAGACGACGATCGCCAGCACCAGGACCAGCATGATTAACAGACGGCGGCGTACGATATTCTGGTATCGCCCCATCACGCCGTCCGGGGCGTTGCCTTTCACCGCCAGGGCGGGTTCGGTTGTTGCACTCATTTTCGCTTCAATCTCATTAAGTTAAAAACTTATGGCGGGAACAGATGTTGTGCTATTCCCAAAGAAAGGGAATAAATGATAATAATTATCAATGTGTTTTGCAAAACCTATCAGACTAAGACGTTAAACGCAGCGGTAACAAAGCATGATGTTGTCCGTTTTGTTTTGCTGAATTGCAGACGTAAAAAAGCGGAGCCTGAGCTCCGCTTTTCAACGATATGAATATTTCAAAATCCCAGCCGGTTACTTATCGACGTGATCCGGGAATTCCATTTCGCTGTATTTCACCACTTTGGTGCCTTTGGTCAGCTTATAGCCGAACCAGATAATCAGGAACAGCGGCAGGCCGATGTAAGTCGCGGCCACGCCATACCAGTCGATGGTGTCTTTCAGGAACGCCTGATAGTTCTGCCCCAGCGTAATAATCAGACACAGCACAAAGGCAAACACCGGACCAAACGGGAAGAAGCCCGAAAGGTATGGCAGTTTTTTCAGGTCTCGCCCCTGTGACACATAACCACGACGGAAGCGGTAATGGCTGATAGCAATGCCGAGCCAGGCAATAAAGCCGGTCATACCGGACGTGTTCAGCAGCCACAGGTAAACGGTCTGATTACCAAACATTGAGCTCAGGAAGCACAACGCAGCCACAATCGTGGTGGCATACAGCGCGTTACGCGGTACACCGCCTTTCGACAGTTTGGCGAAAATACGCGGTGCTTTGCCTTCGCTTGCCAGCGTAAACAGCATACGGGTAGACGCGTACATCCCTGAGTTACCGGCAGACAGCACGGCGGTCAGGATAACCGCATTCATCACCGCCGCCGCTGACAGCAGACCGGCATTACGGAACACCAGCGTGAACGGGCTGACCGAAATATCGCCGACTTCGTTACGCAGCAGGTTCGGATCGGTATAAGGAATGATCAGGCTGATGACCAGAATCGCCAGAATATAGAACAGCAGAATACGCCAGAATACCTGACGAACCGCACGCGGGATGTTTTTGGCCGGGTTTTCGGATTCACCTGCCGCGACGCCAATCAGTTCGGTGCCCTGGAAGGAGAAGCCGACGATCATCGCCACGCCTATCATCGACGCAAAGCCGCCTGCAAACGGCGCATCACCGATAGCCCAGTTATGCCAGCCAGCCGTTTCGCCGCCGCGCATAATGCCGGTGATCATCAGTACGCCCACGGCGATAAAGATGATGACAGTGACCACTTTGATCAGCGAGAACCAGTATTCCGCTTCGCCGAAACCGCGAACAGAAATGTAGTTGAGGAGGAAAATCAGGCCGAGGAACAAGGCGCTCCAGATCCAGCCCGGCGTGTCCGGGAACCAGTAGTTCATCACCAGCTGTGAGGCAACCAGGTCAACCGCGATGGTGACTGCCCAGTTGTACCAGTAGTTCCAGCCCAGTGCGAAACCGAAGCCTTCTTCTACATAGCGGGAACCGTAGGTGGAGAATGAGCCGGAAACGGGCATGAACGCCGCCAGTTCACCGAGGCTGGTCATCAGGAAGTACACCATGATGCCGATTAATGCGTATGAGAGCAGCGCGCCACCCGGGCCTGCCTGTGAAACTGTCGCACCGGATGCAACGAATAATCCCGTACCAATTGAACCGCCGATGGCGATCATCGTTAAGTGACGTGCCTTCAGCTCGCGACGCAGTGTGGGAGCCACCTGCGCATTTTTTGTAGGTTGTTGAGCCATTTTTTCCCTATATCCGCTCGTCATGTGGAAATTTAAGCGCGGATTGTAGCAAAACCTGCCGCTCTGAATAGCAGGAACGACCTGTTATAAGACACCTTCATAACAGGCCGTGGATCATTAGCGAAAGACCGTTATTGAACTTCGCGGCAGTACGTTAAAAAACGCGATAACGCGCCGGAGATGTGTTTCTGACGATGATGTATAAGGTAAAGTTTGCGTACCAACGGCGCGACCGGCAGGTGGATTTCCACCAGTGAGCCGCTGGCCAGCTGCTCAGCAATCACCCGCCGGGAGAGACAACTGATGCCAATCCCATGGCGGACGGCGTGCTTGATGGCTTCAGAATTACCCAGTTCCATCACCAGATTGAAATCAGGTAATTGCGGTAACAACAAATGGTCGAGCACTTCGCGGGTACCCGAACCGCGTTCACGTAAGATCCACGGTTCACGCGCCAGTGATTCAAGCGAAACGACCTGCCCCGCCAGCGGATTTTCGGGGGCAACGAATACCACTAACTCATCGTCCAGCCAGGGCTGAGTGATAAGCTCGGGCATCTGACAGGGGCCTTCGATCAGCCCCAGATCGACACGAAAATCCGCCACCGCATTGATGACGTCATTGGTGTTGCCGACGTTAAGCTCGAGCGGCGTATGAGGAAAATCCAGCCGGTAATCAGCAATCATCCCCGGCAGCATATAGTTGCCAATGGTACTGCTGGCGCCAATGCGCAGCGAACCGTTGTCCTGATTAAACAGACGTTCGATTTCCCCCGCCTGTTCCAGCAATGCCAGTGCTTTCGGGTACAGCAGACGTCCGTGCTCATTAATCACCAGCCGCTTCCCGACACGGTCAAATAACTGCACGCCGAGCTGCCCTTCGATATCAGCCAGCGCCGCACTGACTGCCGATTGTGATAATGAAAGCACAACCGACGCCTGAGTGGTCGAACCGCTTTTCAGCACCTCGGCGAAAACTTCAAGTTGTCGCAATGTTATGTGCATAAATGTCCCGCTGTTCTCATGCGCCTGACTGCACGCTTGTTCTTTTTAGTATAGACCCTTGGCTTGCAGGTCTCTTTTACATGAAATCTTTATACCAGTTTTTTCGATAGGTTATAAAGTTATAATCAATTTCATTTTTATATAAGCGCGGCGTAGCCTTATGTCATCACTCCTGAACGAGGAACGGACGATGACCCAATTTTCACTCAATAAAAGCGACGCGCTTAAACATGATGTTGACCAGCTTGCGCTGCAAAAACCTGGCGGATACAGCCGCCTGCTGCCGGGCTTGGCTCTGACCGGTGCCATTACCGGGCTGGCGGTCTGGCTGAGCAACTTCCCGTCGCTGAGCCATCTCGGTCTCAGCGCGCTGACGCTGGCTATTGTCATCGGCATGGTTGTCGGCAACACGGTATATCCGGCCGCCAGGCCCTGGTGCGACAGCGGCGTTACGCTGGCAAAACAACGCCTGCTGCGTCTGGGGATTATCTTGTACGGCCTGCGTCTGACGTTCGCGCAAATCGCCGACGTCGGCGCAACAGGGATCCTCATCGATGCCCTGATGTTGTGCTCCACCTTCGCCCTTGCCTGCTGGCTGGGACAACGGGTATTTAAATTAGACCGTGATACGTCGATGCTGATCGGCGCGGGCAGCAGTATTTGTGGTGCTGCCGCTGTGATGGCGACCGAACCGGTACTGGATGCCAAAGCAGAAAAAGTGACCGTTGCCGTTGCCACTGTCGTTATCTTCGGTACAGCGGCCATCTTCCTGTATCCGTGGTTGTGGCATCTGAACGAGCAATATCACTGGCTGAGTTTTACCGCGTCACAGTTTGGGATTTACACCGGTTCGACGGTGCATGAAGTCGCGCAGGTGGTAGCGGCCGGTCAGGGTGTCAGCCCGGACGCTGAAAATGCAGCAGTAATCGCCAAAATGATCCGCGTGATGATGCTGGCACCCTTCCTGTTGCTGCTCTCTGGCTGGAAATCACGTAAAGAGGTTCAGCACGGCGGTCAGAACGGCGGTATGCGCAATATCACCATTCCGTGGTTCGCCCTGTTGTTTATTCTGGTCGCAGCGTTCAACTCGCTGGATATCCTGCCGCACAGCTGGATCCCACCGCTGATTACGCTGGATACCGTGTTACTGGCGATGGCGATGGCGGCGCTGGGTCTGACAACCCACATGAGTGCCCTGCGTCAGGCGGGTCTGAAACCGATGCTGCTGGCGGCAATACTGTTTATCTGGCTGATTGTCGGCGGTGCCGGTATCAACCAGCTGGTGCATCATCTTTTTGGCTGATGTTGCGGCTTTTAACATTCCGATGCTGCGCCTCCTGCCCGGAGGCGCTATCATTCGTGAATAAACGCGATGAAAACTGAGGAGCAAAAATGAAGTTTGTGGGAGCACACGTCAGTGCAGCCGGTGGTGTCGATCAGGCGGTATTGCGCGCACATGAGCTGGAAGCCACGGCTTTTGCGCTTTTCACCAAGAATCAGCGTCAGTGGAAAGCCGCACCTTTGCCGGAAGATGTGATTGAAAAATTCAAACTGGCTTGTGAAAAATACGGCTACAAGAGCAATCAGATTTTACCGCACGACAGCTATTTGATTAATCTCGGACATCCGGTGACGGAAGCGCTGGAAAAATCCCGCGACGCTTTCCTTGATGAATTGCAGCGCTGTGAGCAGTTAGGTCTGTCGCTGCTGAATTTCCATCCGGGTAGCCATCTGATGCAAATCGAGGAAGACAAATGCCTCGAACTGATTTCTGAATCCCTGAACATTGCGCTGGATAAAACTAAAGGCGTCACTGCCGTTATCGAAAATACCGCCGGTCAGGGCAGCAATCTCGGTTTCCGCTTCGAACATCTGGCGAAAATTATCGACGGCGTGGAAGACAAAAGCCGCGTTGGAGTCTGCATCGATACCTGTCACGCGTTTGCGGCCGGTTACGATTTGCGCACGGCAGAAGAATGCGAGAAAACGTTTAAACATTTCGAAGAAGTTGTGGGCTTTAAATACCTGCGCGGTATGCATCTGAACGATGCGAAAAGTGAATTCAACAGCCGCGTTGACCGTCACCACAGCCTCGGTGAAGGGAATATCGGCAATACCGTGTTCAGCTGGATGATGAAAGATGCCCGCTTCGACGGCATCCCGATGATCCTCGAAACCGTCAATCCTGATATCTGGAAAGATGAAATCGCCTGGCTGAAAGCGCAGCAGAAGTCGGAGAATGACGAAGCCGCCGCTTAATCATTAGTTGCTTTTACGAAAGCAATAAAAAAGGCGCGACATGTGAATGTCGCGCCTTTCTGTTATTTACAGCCTGCTGATTATGCAGCGGCTTTCGCAGCTAACGCAGCATCTGAACGTTTCAGAATCGCGTAAGCACCACCGGCCAGAACGGTACCGGCGATAATCGCCACCAGATAACCCAGGATCGGAGTGATGGCACCCGGGATTAACAGCACGAACAGACCGCCGTGTGGCGCCATCAGTTGTGCATGGAAGGCCATTGACAGAGCACCGGTCAGTGCGCCACCTGCGATACAGCATGGCAGAACACGCATCGGGTCACGGGCCGCGAACGGAATGGCCCCTTCAGTAATGAAGCACAGACCCAGCACCATGGCAGCCTTGCCGCCTTCGCGCTCGCCCTGCTCGAACTTCTTACTCGCCAGAATCGTTGCCAGACCCATTGCCAGCGGTGGCACCATACCGGCAGCCATGATGGCAGCCATCGGGCCGTACACGGAAGAACTCAACAATGCCACGCCGAATGCGTAAGAGGCTTTGTTTACCGGGCCACCCATGTCGGTACACATCATCGCACCGAGGATCGCGCCGAGCAGAACCGCGTTCGCTGTACCCAGAGATTGCAACCAGTTAGTCAGACCAACCATGATTTTAGCGACCGGTGTACCGACGATGTAAATCATCACCAGACCGGT
>NZ_JBOCUM010000011.1:0-115124 GCF_050606005.1 Rahnella sp. PAMC25617 | reverse complement strand
TCAGGCTGTCTTCCGCGTACAATTGCATACTGTCCCCGCTGACAATACCGACGCCTTTTGGTGCGCTTAAAAGCAAAACGGCTTGCTGAAGTTTGTCGAGTTTCTGCTGTAACAACGTCTGTTGCCGGTCGATATCGGCGGCTAATGCCTGCGCCTGTTGCGCACTGGCCGACAGGCTCTGCATTTCCACCATCGCACTGGAAAGAAGTGCTTTGGCCTGTTGCATGTCCAGTTGCTGACCTCCGGCGGAAGCCTGCTCGTCGGCGGAAATAAACACACCCTTGCCGCCGCGAATGGCTACCCAGTCGTCGGTGCGCAGCTCGGCGCCGTGACCGCGGTCTTTGCGCTTGTCATCGACCAGCGCCCCCAGGTTAAGCTGGCTTTTGCCGCTGGCCGGTGTGGAAAGCTTGATGTGTTCTTTGCCTCGTGAATCATCAAGTCTTAACTTATTTCCAGAAGGAGTGCGGATGACGTTCCGCTTGTAGTTCGGTAACGCCACATGATCCGGGTGCGTTGAATCATGCAGCGCATAGGCGATATAAGGCCGGTCAACGTCGCCATTTTCGAAGGCAATCGCCACGCCGGTGGAATCCAGCAGCGGCATGTGGAAGCCGCAGGTATCACCGGAATATGGTTTGGCCAGACGCAGCCAGCAGCTCTCGAAGCCTTTCTGCCATTCGGTGCGATCGAAGCCAAACTGCGCACGGTATAAACCGTCGGCGTTGATGTGGGCGTAAGGTTCGTCCGGATGTGCGCTGGAGATACGGGCAGGTAGCGTGCCGGTGACGGTCGGCCACGGCAGCAAGGCAGGGCGATACGGATGCTGGGTATTACGCGGAACCGCGGTGAAGGTGACGAAATACGCCGTGTCGCGGGCGACGTTTTTAGAATCGGTGGAGACTATCAGCAGGCCGTCCGGCGCTTCCGGCCAGTCTTTACCGGGCGTGGTGATGACCATCCCCGGACGCAGCGTCATGCAGTTGGACTTGCCCTCAAAGGTGATTTGCTCACTGAGGTAACGCTCCTGACGGCGTCTGGCGTACCACATGCCCTGTCCGGGCTCGCTGCTGTATTCCTTGCCCGGTTCAGGATAGTACTCACCCCAGCGGTAATCTTCGGCAACCAGCGCCGGATAATCCGGATTGGTCTCCGTCGTGCCGGTCATATCACTTTGCGCGGCAGGGTAGTAATCGTCGTTAACCGTGACAGATTTCGGGATTGATTTACGGCTAACCGACATTTCCCAGACCGATTCCAGGCCGCCGTCAAACAGTCCCGCCGGGTTGCGGAACGGGATGGCGACCGGCTCTGGCCAGGCGTAAGAATGGTCGGCCAGCACCATGACGTCGCAGTTGTTCTCTTCGTCATATTCGAAGAAATAAGAAATGCCGCTGTCGGCCAGGCGTCGCGCAATATGGGCGTACTCACTTTCGCCGAACTGCATCATGAATTTTTTCAGCGGATACTGATCATTGAGCGCAAACCGAAAATCCAGCCGGTCCATGTTGTAACGCAGGAAGGTGTTTTCGGTCATGCTGATGACGCTGTCGTTCTGGTAAATCGCGTTATTGCTGCCCTGATTTAACCGGGTGACGCGGTGTTCCAGCGTGGCGACGTAGCGGGTTTCATCGGCAGAAGTACTGCACTGGCGGAACTGCGTGATGACACCGGGGATGATGCGCGGTTTAACGGACTCCCACGGCTTGCCGTCGGGATACATCAGAAACAGGGCGGTATAGTTGATGATGTGCTGGGCGGGAATGTCTTTCACCGCGCTGGTAAACTCAATCTCATAGCGCAGAATATCGCTGATGGCCTCGCTGCCGCTGAACTTGAGCACCGAAATATCAACGCCCGGCTGCTGAGATTCAAGCCGTTTAAGTCTTAACTGGTAATGGTTGTGGATCGGTAATTTGCTGCCGGCAAGAATGTAATCTTGGATACTCATCGTTTAAGTCCCTTTCCCACAACACAGAAACAGGGTCGACTCACCTAAACCCTTTCACTGATTATGAAACTAATCCATTGTGTAAAATCATTGATATTATGAATAGAAATAACACGTAACTTAAGTCAAATTTCAGTCGTGAATTCTACTCAAAAAACGTTGAAGTAAAAGTGATATATGGGCAATCATTTGAAATAGTGGCTGTGAAAAGTGTGTTTGAATGTAATTGAAGCGATGGTTTTGTGTTTTCTAAGAATTTTCCTCTTATTAGTTCTGATTATTCTTTTTAAATCATTTTAGATCCAAATACATTCCGTCCTTGCCACCGGCGATTTAGCCAGACCGGGAGATGAGTGGGTAGGGCTAGCAAAGATTGACAGAATCCCGGAAGCACTTTAATTTTGTTGATACTATCAACTGTCAGGATTCATCATGTCGGCCATTCACACGATCCGTACCGAGCTCCGCTATCTTGTCAGGGAGCTCGGGCTGCTGGATAAAAACTGTTTTCGTTCGGGTTTATCCCTGACACAGGCGCATCTGCTGACCTATCTGTCAAAGAATGGCGTGACGTCTTTTGCTGAATTATGTCTGCAGCTGAGTATGGATAAGGCGTCGCTGAGCCGGACGCTGAACGTGCTGGCGGGGAAAAATTATGTTGAACCGGTGGCGGGTGTCAAAGACAAACGGCAGAAAAGTTTTCAGCTGACGGCGGCGGGTGCACGGAGTTTAGCGACGGCGGATGACGCGGCGGATAATGAATTTTCATTTGTTGATAATGAAATTGAGTTACAGGAGGTACAGGAAATTATAAAGGGATTACGGACACTGAGAGTTAATACTTTCCGGCGTAACGCTGCACGTCATCCGCAAAGAATACAAATTGAAATAATGCGCAGTAATTACCAAACGGAAGTGACGAAACTATTATCTGAGACGTTTGCAAAGGAACAGAATATTCCGGCGGAACTGATTTCATTACCGCCGCAACTAAAAAGTCAGTGCTGGATAGTCCGCTCGGGGGAATATGTTCTGGGCACCGTTTCCTGCTGGTATGAAAATAATCACTGGCACTGGGGACGGTTTGCGGTGAATTCGTGCTATCGCGGAATGGGGATCGGTAAACAACTGGCGCGTGTTTCATTGCAGGAGATGCTGGAGCAAACGGATAAAGTGCTGCTGGATGCGCGGGATTCCACGGTGAAAATCATCAGTGATCTGGGCGGTGTAATCACCGGCCCGACCACCGATTTTTACGGCATGCCGATTACACCCATGCGCCTGAAAAAAGAAGATTTTGAAAACGCGACCGGCTGACCGGTCGCGCTTAGGCGAACCTCAGCCCGCGCTGCCCCATCTGCGTTTCAGATAGCTGACCGCTTCCTGCGTCTGCGGCTGGTTGAGGTAGTTTTCCCTGAACAGAATCGTGCCCTGAATTTGCGGGTTGGATTCATTCATATCGAGCTGTTTTTTCAGCTCAGGCACGCCGCCGCTAATCATCCAGTCGGGTTCACTCTTCGAAGGTTCACCCACTTTATACAGCGCGACGCCAATATACAGGCGCGTATGGGTTGGTTTTACGACATCAGCCCACCACTGCGCCAGCACATCATAACGCGCGGCTTTGCGGGCAAAAGGCCAGTAAAGTTGCGGGGCGATGTAATCAAGCAAACCCTGCTGCACCCAGAGACGCGTATCGGCATACGCCTCATCATAGGCCGCCGCGCCAGAGGTGCGGGAACCTGCCGGATCGTGCGACACATTCCGCCACACGCCAGCCGGACTGACGCCAAATTCCACGCCGGGTTTCAGCTGTTTAATGGTGCGTGAAACCTGCTCAATAAGTAGCTGGGTATTATGGCGTCGCCAGTCGGCTTTCGAGGCAAATCCCTGTCCGTAGCGCCGGAACGTCAGATTATCGTCGAGCGTCGAACCCGGCGCTTCAGTATAGAAATAGTCATCAAACTGCACGCCATCCACCGGATAACGCGACACTACTTCGGCCACGATGCTGGTTATCCAGTCGCGCGCTTCGGGAATGCCGGGGTCGAGCACAAAGCGGTCGCTGGCGGTGCGGATCCAGTCGCGGTGCAGGACAAATACGCTGGCAGGATGCAACGGCAGCGTGTTGTTCAGCTCAGCCACGGTAGAAGGTTTGGTGTTGGCCGACACGCGGTAAGGGTTAAACCAGGCGTGGACCTTCATTCCGCGCTTATGCGCTTCATCGAGCATAAACTGCAACGGGTCATAGCCCGGATCCTGACCAATTGTGCCGGTCAGCGTATCCGACCACGGCAGGATTTTAGAGGCCCACAGCGCCGTGCCATCCGGTTTCACCTGGAAGAATACGGTGTTTATTCCGAGACTTTGCAGCTTGTCGAGTTTGTCAGTCAGAGCCTTTTTCTGCTGGCTGATGCGTGCCGCAGGACTGCTTTCTGTCACCGAGGATACCGGCGGCCAGTCGAGACGGGAAACCGTCGCCAGCCATACACCGCGCATCGGTTCATGCGACTGCGCAGATTTACCCGGCAGTGGCTGTTTGGACACCGGTGGCAGCGGCGTGACCAGCGATTTCGGCGGCTTCGAAGAGCAACTGGCCAGTAACAGCGCCAGCCCCATCAGGGTCGCTGATGTTTTGACGATCTTGAGCGCTGAAATGTGTTGTGATCGGGCGATGATAAACTCCATTTTTCTTGTAATCGCGGGGACAGGCAGCAGATTAGCTGCTTCGTGTCACGTGCTTAATGATCAGGATTAATTTTCACTGTAATCAGGCATTAACGCAATTTCCCCAGACGCCTTTTTGCTATCCACTGGCGCAACATTCCTTCGGCGCTCACGGTCAGGATCCCCAGCATGATAAGCAGCGCACCGGCGATAAAGTTGATTTTCAGCGGTTCATGCAGAAAAACCACGCCCGCAATAATGCCGAAAACCGGCGTCATAAACGAGAGGATCCCCAGACGTGAAGCCTGATAACGGCGCATCAGGCTGAACCACGCCAGATAACTGCCGAACGTCACGATCACGGTCTGAAATACCATGCTGCTGACAGATACCGGCGTCAGGCGAAACTGTGTCTGACCGGTCAGTAACGCCATGGCACTGAGCAAAACGAACGCGCCAGCCAGCTGATAAAACAGCGTCATGGTGGCGCTGCCGGAAGATAACGCGCTGCGACGCACCACGATAGTGGTCATGCCCCAAAAGGCACCGGCCAGCAGGCCGAAGAAATCGCCGAGCAGCATATTGCTGGCCTGCGGTGCCGTAGAATTATTGCCGCCAAACAGGAAAGCGACAACTACGCCGAGAAAGGTGATGCCGACGCCGGACCATTGCAGGCGGCTCAGGCGTTCTTCCGGCACCAGAAAATGCAGACCGAGCGCAGCGAAAATCGGTGCGGTATACAGGAAAACCGCCATGTGAGCGGCAGTCGTGAACCGCAGCCCTTCAGCGACAAACATAAATTCAACGGAGAACAGCAAACCGACCAGCAATCCGGGGCGCAGCGTCTGTGCGCTGAACGGAATTTTTCGCTGGCGGATGAGCATCAGGACCATCACCGCCAGCCCCGCCATGCCCGAGCGCAGCGCCACCTGCAACAACGGCGTGATATCCGCTGCGGCGCTTTTGATCGCCACCTGCTGCACACCCCAGATAATACAAAGCCCAACCATCACGCTGCTGGCAAATCCGTCCAGCGGTTTACGCGAGTCCATTTTCTGTCTTCCTGTTCTGTCTTCTTGTCATAAATCAGTCCAACAGATTAGCGCGAAACTATAAATTCAGATAATGGTTCAGCGAGCACGGGCGGGATTTTTCCAGCGTACATTGCTCAGGGTTACGGCCATCACCGACAGTAACGCCAGCGCGCCTGCCGGGGCGAAAACCGTCCAGCCCGCACGCTCGATATAAGGCATGCCTTCGGCCAGCACGCGTCCCCATTCAGGCACCGGCGGCGGTGCGCCAAGCCCGAGAAAACCCAGAGACGCCAGCGCCAGCGCGATGCCGGGTAAACGCAGTAATGCGTGGCGCAGAAGCGGACCAGCAAGGGCGGGAAACACATAAAACACATGACGACGAATAGCCCCGACGCCGGAAAGGGGCAGCATCTGCATATAAGGACGCGCGCGAATTTCCGCTACCCGCGCGGCGGTGTGAGCTGCCAGCGGCGCCCAGCTGACGGCGGTGACGGCAATGATGGCGCCTCCTGCCGTAGCGCCGTTAACGGCGGCGACCACTAATCCGGCGATCACCGGTGGCAGCGCATTCGCAACTTCAACCGGCCCGGTCATGACGCGGGGAAACGCTCCGGCAATGAGGCCGATAGCCAGACAAATCAGCGAAACAATCAGCGCCTGAAAACAGGTATTGAGCGTGCCGTGCGCCACACGGGCGAGAAGGTCGCGCCCCATAGCGTCCGCGCCAAAAGGCAGGGCGAAAGACGGCGGCTGTAACCGCAAATAGTCCGATGCCAGCGGATCGCGCGGCAAACCGGCGCAGACCATTACAACCAGAATCAAAAGACATAACAGCGGGATCCACGGCCGCGATTTTTCCGTGCGATCGGAAGATGCCGGAACCGGCACCGCGTTCAGCCTGACGGCGCG
Organism: Rahnella sp. PAMC25617; assembly: GCF_050606005.1. Lineage (NCBI taxonomy): Bacteria > Pseudomonadati > Pseudomonadota > Gammaproteobacteria > Enterobacterales > Yersiniaceae > Rahnella > Rahnella sp. PAMC25617. The sequence continues at coordinate 108,566 of NZ_JBOCUM010000011.1, read as the reverse complement.
CCCCAGCAAGACGATCCGCACCCCTCCGGTTAACATGCCAAAAAGAGACGCCAGCACCAGCAGGATCAGAACGCCGGTCTGTAAGGCTGGTAAATCACCCGCAGCCGCTGCGCCCAGCGTGGCGCGCCCCAGACCCGGAATGGCGAACACCTTTTCAACCGCCACTGCGCCGCCGGTCAGGGAAACCAGCACCAGTCCGGTCAGTGGCATTACGCCGGGCAGCGTCCGGCAGATAACGGCCAGCGCGGTATGACGGCGTTGAATACCCAGCACGCTCCAGGTCGTCAGCCAGTTTTCTTTAAAGGTTTCGCAGAGCGCATCAGAGTAAATTCGTCCGAGATACCCGCCAGCCGGAATACCCAGTGCCAGCGAAGGCAGCACTGCGTAATGCCAGCCTTGCCAGCCATAAGGCGGAAAAAGGGAAAGCCAGACCGCACCGACAATCAGCAAAACTGATGCCAGTAAAAACTCCGGCAGAGCGGTGAACAGTGCTGCGGTAAAACCCGCCGGACGGGGCGTTCTGCCCTGTAATCCGCGCACCATTGTGCCTGCGCACAGCAGCAGTGCGAGAATAAAGGCCACGCCCGCGGAGGATGCCATCAGCGTTAATGAAACGCCGGTTGCCTGCAACATACCGGGCAGAACCGGCAATCCCGAAACCCAGGACACACCAGCGTCGCCGTGCAGCAAACCGTTCAACCAGTGCGTCAGCGCAAACCACGGACCGTTGTCCAGCCCGAGCGACTGGCGGATTGCCGACAGTGTTTCTGCGGTAGCTTCCTGCTCACCGGACCGTGCGCGCAGTAATGACAGCGCCGGATCACCGCCGGACAACCACGGCAGCAGACCGGTCAGCACCACTATCCCCGCCAGGGTCAGCAGGCGTGAAATCAGCGGCACCAGCGCGCCGCCGGTCTGACTCATGCGCAGACGGCTGACACCCGCGCAGGTGCGGCAATACAGAGATTCACTCATCAGCCAGCCTGACTCACACGCTGTGTAGCGGCGTTGATCAGCGTGCGTTCACGCGGGTCGCGCACGGCGTCACGAATATCAGCCGCTTCGCCCTGAATCACTCGTTCATGCAGCATCGGAATGGCGGCATCAGTTGAGAGGATCAGGTTTTCAGCCTGCATAATGGCCTCACGGCGCGCATTGCCTGCCGGAATGGCAGCGGCTTTTTGCAACGCCTGGTCGATTTCAGGGCGACACAGTTGCGCGATGTTAAACGAACCTTTGCAGGCGAAATCGCTGTACATGTAGGCCACCGGATCGCCGGAATCGAGCACCGTCGCACGCGATAAAATAAACGCATCGAACTTACCTGCCAGCGCATCCGATTCAATTTGCGAATACTCCCGCACAACCTGTTTCACGTTAAAACCGGCCGCCGTCAGCTGCTGCGCCAGATACACCGCCACCTCCGGCAGTTCGGCGCGATCGCTGAATGTCACTAACGTGATGGTTTCACCGGCAGGTTTTGCGGCAGTGACCGGATGGCTCACCGGCTGGCGCAATTCTGCCGCCCACGGCAGCGCCGGGCCGAGCAAACCCTGCGCCACGTCGGCACGTTTTTCGTAGACGTTATCCACCAATTGCTGACGATTAATCGCGTCGCGCACGGCGGCACGCAATGCCGCATCCTGCATCACGCCGGATTTCGTATTGAGATACAACGTATTGGTGCGCGGCATGGGCACTTCGTGGATTAAACGCTGGTCGAGCAACGGTGCCTGTGAAACCGGAATAGCTTCCACAATATCCGCTGAACCGGTGCGTAACGCGGCTCCCCGCGCGGTACCGTCCGGCACAAAACTGACGTCGATGCCGCTGGCTTTCGCCTGTTCACCCCAGTAACCGGCGAAGCGCTCGAGTCTGGCGCTGCTGGTGCCGTTGACCTGCACCAGTTCAAAGGGGCCGGAACCGGTATGGCGTGGGTTAACCGTGCCATCCTTGCTGTAGGCCTTTTGTGAAAGTATGGCCAGCTGCGGGCTGGAAAGTCGCTGTGGCAGCAACGGATCGGGTTGCGCGGTGGTGACGATAACGGCCAGCTGACCGTCCGCTTCAGCGGTCAGTTGCACGCCATCCAGAATGCGTGGTTTTGGCGCAGCTTGTGTGGCGACGGTCAGCGCATTTACCACCGTGGCGGCATCAAGCGCGCTGCCATCATGGAATTTTACGTCCGGGCGTAACTCAAACCGCCAGCGGTTATCGCCGGTTTGCTGCCAGTTTGTCGCCAGAGCCGGTTGCGCTTCGCCAAGTTTATCCAGCACCACCAGCGTTTCTGCCGTGCTCCAGCGCGAGAGTTTAAACGCATCGTCGCTGAGCGGCGTCAGGCCGGAACGTGGCGGTTGTAACATCGCCAGACGCAGGCGCTGATCGACACTTTGTTGGGGAGTTTTATCGGCTTCATTGAAGCAACCGGTCAGTAAAAGTGCAGCAGAAAGCAGCCCGGCCAGCGGGCTTACACGTAACAGAAACATCAAAAAATCCTTGTCAGATTGCGGGAGGAGGCAGGCGACGGCAGATTCGCCACATCGCCAGCGCACTTAAAAAGGGAACCGCCGCCAGTGCCAGCCACGGAATGACCGCAGCGGGTGATGGAATTAGCGCGTTATCAAGCAGGCCGCCGAGCAGGAAATTGCCCGCCAGCACTGCGATGCCGCCCATCGACGAGAGCGCACCGTAATGTGCGCCGAGATTATGTTGCCCGGCAAAGCGTGGAATGAGATCCATCCCGACCGGCACAATCAGCATCTGGCCGACAGTCAGCAGGGTGATCAGCAATACAGATGGCAGCAGCCGCAGCCAGCCTTGTGGCGGTATCGTCCAGGCGAACAGCGCGACAGCGACAAATGCGGCAGAGAGCAATCCGAAGCCCGCAGGTAAAATGCGTGAGGCTCCCATCCGGCGTGCAAAACGCGCCAGCGGCATTTGCAGTCCGATCACCAGAACCGAAGCCAGCACGAACAATGGCCCGAGATCTTGCTCACTGCCGCCAGAACGGCGCAGTTCGACCGGCAGCGCCAGATAGAGCTGGTTGTAGCTGAACAGGTACGCGCTGTAGGCGATGATAAAAGCCACAAAACGCGGCTGACGGAACGTCTCCCACCACGGCACAATTTTCAGTTCTGTGGCGCGTTTTGGCGTGGCGGGCAGGGTGAAAAACAGCACCAGCAGCGCAATCAGAAACAGTCCGGAACCGGCCAGCGCTACCGGCTGAAAACCGTATCCGGAAAGCAGGGAGCCGAGCAGCGGCCCAAGCACTGCACCCAGTTCGGCACATACTGCTGACAGAGCAAACCATTCGGCGCGGCTGCGTTTTCCGGCTTTTTCGCTGTGGGTTCCGGCCTGCGCCAGCAGGGCTTCAATGGAAGGGGAAAACAGTGCGCCACCGATACCGGTCAGGCAGGCACCGAGGATCACGGGTGCCAGCGTGTCGGAAAGTCCGAGCAGCAAGAAACCGGCGATGCGCACCACGCAACCGAGCAGAATAATGAGACGTGCGCCGTAGCGATCTGATAACGCGCCGCCGAGTAAAAACATCCCTTGTTGTGAGAACGTCCGCAGACCCAGCACCAGCCCGATCGCCCAGCCGGAAAGCAGTAAATCATCGCGAAGAAAAATCGCCAGAAATGGCACGACAGCATAAAAGCCAATATTAAAAACCAGACTGCTGGCGAGGAGCAGCGGCGGTTTGGGCGCAGAAGGGCGCGCAATAAAACGGGTCAGCATCCGGTTATCCGTTAACGATCAAAGGTAAATGAGGTATGGCGTTGAGCAAATGCCGCGTATGAGTATGGTCCGGAGAACGCAAAACGTCCTGCGTGGCGCGATCTTCTACAATCTCACCGCCGTGCATCACCAGCAGACGCTCGCACAAACCGGCGACCATCGAAATATCATGTGTCACCATCAGCAGGCCCATGCCATTTTGCTGCGTCACCTGTTGCAGCAGCTGTTTGACCTGCGCACGCAGCGGCAGATCCAGACCGCTGACCGGCTCATCGGCCACCAGAAATTGCGGGCGGATCGCCAGCGCACGGGCAATCGCCACACGCTGTGCCTGTCCGCCGGAAAGCTCGCCTGCCGTCCGGGAGGTGAGAGTGTCGCTGAGACTCACCTGCGCCATCACATCGCTGACCCGCAAACTAATATCGCCTTTAAAACCCAGACGTTTCAGCGGTTCGGCAATAATCTGACCGATCGTCTGCGCAGGTGGCAATGAGCCTGCAGGATCCTGCGGAATATACTGCACGCACCGCCGGTATTCCCGCAAAGACCGTGCTGAGCCCGGGCGGATTTCTGTACCCGCGCAATACACTTTTCCGCTGTCGGGTGCTTCGAGCGCCAGAAGAATTTTCAGCAGGGAAGACTTACCGCAGCCGGAGGCACCCACCAGTCCGAGAGTTTCGTGGCGGCTTACGCGTAGCGACAAATGCTCAAACAGCGTCGTGTGCTGTCTGCGCCAGAAGGCACGCGGTAGCGCATGATGACGGCTGACGTTATGCAGATGCATAAAGGGTTCGCTGACCAGATGCAGTGAAGTTTCCATCAGACTGCAACCCCGCACAGTGACGCAGCATTCTGATGCAGCATGGCGGCCTGTCTGGCGGCGTGAACCAGTTGTCTGGAATACGGATGTTGCGGGCGGCTGAGCAACTGCGACATCGCGGCAGATTCCACCAGAACACCGTTTTCCATCACCAGTGCGCGCTCGCATAATTGCGCGGCGACGGCGATATCGTGGGTGATAAACAGCAGCGCACGTGAAGGGCGGGCAAAACAGGCTGTACGCATGGCCTGCAAAACCTGATGCTGGGTTAACACATCCAGCGCGGTCGTCGGCTCGTCCGCCACCAGCAACGCTGCGCGGGATTGCATTGCCAGCGCAAGGCACAAACGCTGGCGCTGGCCACCGGAAAGTTCAGCCGGATAACGTGAAGAGAATCGCGCAATATCGCCCAGCCCGACGGCGTCCAGCATGGCGTGTATGTCATCAGTGGTTGCGGCGGGCAGGGCGAGGCGCAGCTGTTTTCCAAGTGTCATCAGCGGGTTCAGTGCGGTGGAGGAATCCTGAAAAACGGTGGCGACACGGCTGTATGCGGAACGTGATACCGGCGGTTTGCCGCAAACTTCTGCGCCATTCACCCGGATACTGCCGCTGAGTCCCGCGCCTGCGGGCGCAGTGCCAGTGATCGCCCTGGCGGTCAGAGATTTGCCTGAGCCGGAAGCGCCGAGCAGACAAACGCGCTCGCCTGCGTTGATGCTGAAGCTCAAACCGGAAATACGATTTTCACCGGCGAGCCGCATTGTCAGTCCTTCAACCACCAGAACCGGCTCAGTTTTTTGTTTATTGTCTTGCGCCATCCCTGAACCCGTCCATCCAAGCGTTTTCTTGATATGTGATAACATAACAAATTGTGTCAATTTGATGCAAAAGGTTTTGTGTTTTTTTCTCTGTCATCTTCTTGCGTCCTGCATTTTTTTGCCCGTTGCAAAAACAACAGGGCAAAAAAGTCCTCCACCTGCACAACCCTGAGCAACAGCCTTTCAGAAGCAGAATGTTAGGTTAAATGCATCTTTTTTCGGCCGCCTTCCGTAAGCCGGCATCCTGAGTAAAGGTGTTGAAATAATGGCGAGTTATTTTTTCTCCAGCCCGCGCGTGTACTTTGGCGACGGCGCCCTCACGGCATTAAACAGCCTGATTAATAAGAAAGTGGCGATTGTCACCGATGAATTTATGATGACGTCAGGCAAGGTCGCGTATCTGACGGAACAGATGCCGCAGGCCACGGTATCGGTGTATGGCAAGGTCAGGCCGGATCCGGACACGGATATTTTGCACGAAGGCGCGGCACAGTTTAAAGCCTTCCGGCCACAGGTGATTATTGCACTGGGCGGCGGGTCTTCGCTGGATGCTGCCAAAGGCATCAAAGTGACGCTGGAAGACCACTATCAGCGGACCGATTCTCGGCAATATGACATCGAACTGATCGCCATTCCGACGACCAGCGGTTCAGGTTCGGAAGTGACGTCCTATGCGATTATTTCTGACCCGCAGAATGGCCGCAAATACCCGCTGGTTTCGCAGGCACTCGTACCGGATACCGCCATTCTTGATCCGCAACTGGTGCTGAGTGTACCGCGACATATCGCGGTAGATACCGGAATGGACGTGCTGACTCATGCCATCGAAGCACTGGTTTCTACCGGCGCTAATGATTTCAGTGATGCACTGGCCGAAAAAGCCATCGCCCTGACGTGGCAGCATTTGCCGCAGATTTATGAGAATGATAAAGACGTCGCGGCGCGGACTCATATGCATAACGCTTCCTGCATGGCGGGCATGGCATTTAACTCGGCCGGCCTTGGGCTGGTGCATGGCATGGCACACGCCATCGGCGGAATGTTGCATATTCCGCACGGTAAAATTAATGCCATGTTGTTGCCGTTAGTCACCGAATTTAACGCCGCGCATGCCTCGCCTGAAACGACCCGCCGTTACTGTCTGTGCGCCCAAATTATGGGTATCGCAACTGCTGATCCACAAGACATGATTTCCCAACTGGTGGAGCGCCTCCGACAGTTAAACCAGCAATTTGGTATCCCCTGCAGCTTAAAAGAACTCGGCACGGATCTGGCCGCATATGAAACGATGCGCCCCTTGCTTACACAGGCCGTGCTGGCCGATGGTTGCACCGCTTCCAACCCCTGTACGCCTTGTGCGCAGAGTATTGACCTGCTGCTTTCCTGCATCGCTGAAACCGGCGAATACCGCGCACCGAAGTTTGCTGTGCCTGTCGGTATTTCTAACCGCCACGTGCATTTGTGCCGTGAAGATATGGATGTGTTGTTCGGATATGACTCGACGCTGACGCGTCTGAAAGCGGTTAAACAACCCGGTCAGTTTGCTGCGGAAGAGACCGTTACCTTGCGTACGCCCAAGGGTGATATTCCCAATGTGCGTGTCCTCGGGCCGCTGCGCAGCGTCACGCAGATTGAAATTTCAGTGGCCGACAGTTTTGCGCTGGGCGTGAAAGCGCCGGTGAGAATGTCAGGCGATCTGGAAAATTCGCCAGGTGTCGAGCTGGTCGGGCCGAAAGGACAAGTCAGCAAACCGCACGGGACCATTGTGGCCTGGAGACACATTCATATCTCCCCGCAGGAAGCAGAACACCACGGTTTGCGCGATGGCATGGAAATCGATTTGCAGGCACAGGGCCAGCGGGCGGGCATTCTGAGCCATGTGCTGGTGCGGGTCAGTGCGGATGCAGTGCCGGAATTGCATATCGATGTGGAAGAAGCCAACGGCCTGGGGCTGCGCAACGGCGACCTGCTGTTTCGGACCGGCAAGGTGACGCACCCATGAATACGCCGGAGCTTCAGCGTTTGTCACGGCTGATTGATAAGTCGATTGCGGAGCTGCTGGTGCGCGAACGTGCGGCACGCAATGCAGGATGCAAAACCGTGCGCGTGGTGATCACCGGCAGCGATCTGACGACCTTGCCACAGACTCTGAAAAGCCTGCGGGCGCTTGAATCTGCCGGTTATGTGCTCCGGGTGATGTTTTCATACAGCGCCGGAGAGTCCGGGCTGAAAACTGCATTACTATCTGAAATACAATTAGTTAGCGGCATCGATGAGTTTTCAACGCTGACTGACGACAGCCTGTATTTGCCGGCGCTTTCCACCAACAGCCTGAGCAAAATCGCGCTGGGATTACGCGATAACCTCGCGACTACGCAAGTTTTTCACGCGCTCAGCTTAAACACGCCGGTGATTGTCACACTCAATTCCGAACTGCTGCATCTCAGTGACAGTGCGTTTGCGCCGCCGCTGCAGGCCCGGCTGAATGATTATATTGATACGCTCAGGCAATACGGCATTGCGATAAAAGGCCTTGAAGACACTGCCTGCCAAAAGCGACTGATCACAATGAATGATATCCGTCTTCATCACACCAGCGGCTCGCTGCGCATTGGCCGTAACACGCTGATTACGCCCGCTGCGCAAGATGAAATTCGCCGACAGAACATCACCGTGATCCGGTGAACCGGAGGAATTATGTATCTGGCAAAAGTGACCGGCGCGCTGGTCTCGACCACCAAACACGTCTCGTTAAACGGGGCCAAATTACTGATGGTTGCGCGGCTGGATGAGCATTACCAGCCCACCGGCAGCGCCCAAGTGGCGGTGGATTTCGTCGGGGCAGGCAATGGCGAAATCGTCATTATCTCCACCGGCAGTTCGGCGCGCATGAGCAACAGCAAAGAGCATTCTGTGATTGATGCCGCCGTTGTTGGCATCGTCGATCCGCAAGATCTGTCTTAAGGAAACGCTATGTCTGAACAACTCGATGGCTGGATCAGCGCGGCGATTACCGTCCAGGGAACGGGTTCGCAGTGCACGTTTAGCCTGGATGACGGCGCCTTGCTGGCGCGGTTTGCCGCTGAAGAAGCGCTGAGTATTGGCGTGCCAATGGTGTTCAGCCTGGCGGATGCCAGCGGCCATCAGCGCTATTTCTTCAGCATGGAGAATGCATTGCTGATAAGCCACCAGCTTGCGCCGGAAAAAGCCCGCACCGCCGTGGCGCTCAAAATGCCCACTCACGAACTTGCTGCGTTGATTCAACCGGGCGCAGCGCTTTACAGCCTGCAACATCAAAACGGCATTTGCTGCATTGGTGGCGGACTACCGTGCTGGTCGAAGGGGATTTTACTTGGCGGGATTGGCATCAGCGGCGGCACGGTTGAACAAGATCTGACTGTCGCGCGCAACACGCTCACACGCTTCAGCGTCGCCCGCTTTGTACTCACAACAGGAAATGATTAACAGGGGTCAACATGTCCTTCGGTTCACTGGTTTTAGTTATTAACTGCGGGTCATCCTCGCTGAAATTTTCGCTGATCCCGTCTGATTCAGGCGCGCCGGTGTTGTCGGGTCTGGCTGAAAGACTGGGGCTGGATAACGCCAGCATGACGCTAAAAAACAGTCACGGACAGAAGACCACGGTGGCGCTGAGCGAAGCCAGCCACGTTTGCGCGCTGAAAGTGCTGTTCAGGGAACTGGCAGAACGCCAGTGGTTGCCTGCGGTACAGGCTATCGGACATCGTGTCGCCCATGGCGGCAATGAATTCAAACAATCGGTTCGCCTCACGCCGGAGGTCATCGAAAAAATTCGTGCGCTGTCGGCGCTGGCGCCTCTGCATAACCCGGCGAATCTGACCGGCATCGAAGCGGCCATCGCACTGCTGCCTCAGGTGCCACAGGTCGCGGTGTTTGATACCGCGTTTCATCAGACACTGCCTGCGGCGGCCTACACCTACGCCATTCCGCTGGAATATCAGCAAAGCTATCAGGTCCGCCGTTACGGATTTCATGGCACCTCGCATCGTTATATTGCGGGCGAAGCGCTGACAATGCTGGATCTCGACCCGGCCGATCATGGCATTCTGATTGCCCATCTTGGTAACGGTTCTTCGGTATGTGCTGTGCAAAACGGGCGCAGCGTGGATACCTCAATGGGCATGACGCCGCTGGAAGGGCTGGTGATGGGGACACGCTGTGGCGATCTGGATTTTGGTGCTGCGGCGCATATTGCGACCTGTACCGGTCAGAGTATCGATGCGTTGTACAAAATGGTGAATAACCAGTCAGGATTACTGGGATTATCCGGGTTATCCAGTGATTGCCGCACCTTACTGGAAGCGCGCGGGCAGGGTGATGCCCGGGCAACGCTGGCAATAGATGTGATGGTTCACCGGCTGGCGCGCCATCTGGGGGCGCATCTGACCTCACTGAAACGACTCGATGCGCTAATTTTTACGGGTGGGATTGGCGAGAATTCAGCGCTGATCCGCGAACTGACGCTTGCGCGGCTTGGTGTGCTGGGGCTGAAACTGGACGCGCAGAAAAATCATCACACCTGCGGCGGTCGCACGGGCGTTATCTCATTGCCTGGTTCCTCGCGTGTAGTCGTGATCCCGACCAATGAAGAAAAAATGATAGCGCTGGATGCGGTGGCGATTTGCGCCGCGCAGACGGTGAATTAATTAAAAAGAAAACAAAGAGATTTTATTGTCCGGTTGCCGGATGAAATAACAAGAAAGTCCGGCTGGCGGGCAAAACATTTTATCGTGAAGTCCTTATTATCATTGTGCGTGAATAGTTTACCTGCAGGATATAAGTGCGCGGTTTTCTGGCCGACGTTAATAACACTGCATTAATTAATTTCCCAACTCAATATCAGAGGTCGTTATGCAACAAGAAGCGTTAGGTATGGTTGAAACAAAAGGTCTGGTTTCTGCAATTGAAGCCGCAGATACCATGGTTAAATCCGCCAATGTCACTCTGGTTGGTTATGAAAAAATCGGCTCAGGGCTGGTTACTGTCATGGTGCGCGGCGATGTTGGTGCAGTGAAAGCGGCGACGGATGCCGGTTCTGCTGCGGCGCTCAAAGTTGGCGAACTGGTATCTGTACATGTTATTCCTCGCCCGCATATTGAAGTTGAAAAAATTCTTCCAAAAGCCGTCGGCTAATAAAGGTCGGTAAACAGTTGTCGGTTAATAACCCCAGAGGATACTGACCATGAGAGATAATCTTGTTGAGCAGATTATATCTGAAGTAGTGAATAAACAGACCAGCGACAATGCCAGGGATAAAAAAGCCGCCAGTATTGCTGGTTGCGGGTTAACGGAATTTGTCGGCACCGCGCTCGGACATACTATTGGTCTGGTTATTGCCAATGTCGATCATCAGTTACATGACGTCATGAATATCGACAAGAAATATCGCTCTATTGGTATTCTTGGGGCGAGAACCGGTGCGGGTCCGCATATATTTGCGGCAGATGAAGCAGTGAAAGCCACCAACAGCGAAATATTATCGGTGGAACTGGCGCGTGATACTGAAGGCGGCGGCGGGCACGGATGTTTAATTATTTTTGGTGCTACTGATGTGTCCGATGTCCGCCGTGCTATTGAAGTGGCGCTGTCAGAGATTGAACGCACGATGGGCGATGTTTACGGCTCTCCGGCCGGTCATCTTGAATTCCAGTACACAGCACGTGCCAGTTTTGCGCTGAATAAAGCTTTCGGTGCGCCGGTCGGTAAAGCCTTCGGCATGACTTGTGCGTCACCTGCGGCCATCGGCGTGGTCATTGCCGATGTGGCGGCCAAATCGGCAGTGATCGAGCCGGTGGGTTACGCCAGTCCGTCGAAAGGTACCAGTTTTAGCAACGAAGTCATTTTCACCTTTGCCGGTGATTCTGGTGCAGTGCGACAGGCCGTAATTGCAGCACGTGAAGTCGGGCTGCAACTGCTTGCCACGCTGGATCCGACGCCTATCAGCTCTACCACCAAGCCCTACATTTAAGGGTTAACCTGGCGAAGCGACGTGAAGTAAGGAATTAACAGCATGAATGATATTGAAATTGCTCAGGCGGTCTCCAACGTGCTGAGCAGGTTTACCAAAACAACGTCAGATACTGCGCCTGAGGCAGTGTCTGAAATCGCTCAGGCAACGGGCGGTGACACGCTCGACGCCATTGTTGCCAGAGCGCTGGCGCAGGCACCTTCTAAAGCTCCTGCAACGGCGGTGCATTCACCGGCATGTGAGGCAGGCAACGGTGCGTTTGCTTCCATGGATGAAGCGATTGCCGCGGCAGTGCTGGCGCAGGTACAGTATCGCCACTGTTCAATGCAGGATCGGGCGACGTTTGTTCAGGGCATCCGCGATGTATTCCTGCAGGACGCCGTTTTGCAGGATATTTCCCGCATGGCGGTAGAAGAAACCGGCATGGGCAATTACGCCGACAAGCTGACCAAAAACCGCGTGGCGGCACAGAAAACCCCCGGGCTGGAAGATCTCGTTACCGGCGCGCTGAGTGGTGACAGCGGCCTGACCCTGACGGAGTTTTCTGCTTACGGGGTTATCGGTTCGATCACGCCGACCACCAATCCGACAGAAACCATCATCAACAACAGTATCGGTATGCTGGCGGCAGGCAATTCCGTGGTATTCAGCCCGCATCCGCGCTCCCGCAACGTTTCTTTATACTGTGTTGAACTGATTAACCAGAAACTCGCCGCCCTGGGCGCGCCGGCCAATCTGGTGGTGACGGTAACACAGCCTTCCATCGACAACACCCGCTCGCTGATCAACGACCCTCGCATCAATATGCTGGTGGCGACCGGCGGTCCGGCGATTGTGAAAACGGTAATGTCATCCGGTAAAAAAGCGATTGGTGCCGGTGCAGGCAATCCGCCCGCAGTGGTCGATGAAACCGCCGATATTGAAAAGGCAGCCCGCGACATCATTCGCGGATGTAGCTTCGATAATAATTTACCGTGCGTGGCCGAAAAAGAAGTGATTGTCGTCAATCAGGTAGCGGATTATCTGATCCATTGCATGAAAAAAAGCGGTGGCTATTTACTGTGTGACAAACAACTTATCCGCCAGCTGGAATCTCTGGTGCTGAACGAAAAAGGCTCCGGTCCTGACACCGCTTTTGTTGGCAAAGATGCTCGCTATATTCTGCAACAACTGGGCGTCAGTGCGCCGGAAGACACTAAAGTGATACTGATTGAAACCGAGAAAAATCATCCGTTTGTAGTGCATGAACTGATGATGCCGGTGCTGCCGGTGGTGCGGGTCGATAATGTGGATGAAGCCATTGAATTGGCGGTGCAGGTCGAACATGGCAACCGCCATACCGCCATCATGCATTCAACCAACGTTGAAAAGCTGACCAAAATGGCCCGGCAGATCCAGACCACGATTTTCGTCAAAAACGGGCCTTCTTATGCCGGGTTGGGTGTCGGCGGCGAAGGGCATGCCACCTTTACCATTGCCGGACCCACCGGAGAAGGGCTGACGTCAGCGCGTTCATTTGCCAGAACCCGTCGCTGCGTGATGGTCGAGGCCCTTAACGTCAGATAAGGGGCGTCGATGAAAAAACGCATTATTAATGCCCCGACCCCGGACATCGTGGCGATGATAAAACGCAGAATGCCCGGGGAATTTCGTTCAAGGCTTGATCTTATCCGTATCGATGCGATCGGCATGATTATGTTGCCGGTGCCGGATCTGTATTTTTACGCCGATGCTGCCAGTAAAAGCGCCAATGTTGTGGTCTCGGAAATATTCGGTAGTTGTCCACAACATATTACGACGCTTGCTATTTTTGGCGAAGTCGCCGCGGTAAATGAAGCCATGCGAATAATAGAAGACGATAACAATAATAGCGCTTTCTGATTATCCGCTAATAAAAACTATTACTGCCGCAAGGTTAAATCACTCATTTCGGGAGTTACACTATGTTAGAGAAAGGTTTTTCTAATCCGACCGAACGTGTTGTCAGACTCAAAAATATGATCCTGCATGCGAAACCTTATGTTGAATCGGAACGCGCAGTATTAGCAACGCAGGCGTATCAAGAAAATGAACAACTGCCCGCTATTATGCGCAGGGCACGCGTGGTCGAAAAAATATTTAATGAGCTGCCGGTAACTATTCGTCCCGACGAGCTGATTGTTGGCGCGGTGACGATTAATCCACGCTCCACTGAAATCTGTCCTGAATTCTCTTACGACTGGGTAGAAAAAGAATTTAATACCATGGAACATCGGGTCGCCGACCCGTTTATTATCCCGAAAAAAACGGCTGATGATTTGCATGAGGCGTTTAAATACTGGCCGGGAAAAACTACCAGTTCACTGGCGGCATCTTATATGTCGGAAGGCACCAAAGAAAGTATGGCCAGCGGCGTATTTACCGTCGGCAACTATTTCTATGGTGGTGTCGGCCATGTCAGTGTGGATTACGGCAAAATACTGAAAATCGGCTTCCGAGGAATTATTAACCTGGTGACCCGTCAGCTGGAAGCTCTGGACCGTTCCGAACCGGGATATATTAAAAAAGAACAATTCTACAATGCCGTGATTATCAGCTATCAGGCGGCAATCAATTTTGCGCATCGCTACGCGCAGGAAGCGACACGTCTTGCGCAGCTGGAAAGTAATCCAACGCGTAAGCGCGAACTGGAACAAATTGCCCAAAACTGTACGCGGGTGCCGGAAAACGGTGCCAGCAATTTCTGGGAAGCCTGTCAAACCTTCTGGTTCCTGCAAAGCATGTTGCAGATAGAATCCAGCGGTCACTCCATTTCCCCGGGGCGTTTCGATCAGTACATGTACCCGTATCTGGCCGCTGATACTTCCATCTCGAAAGAATTCGCGCAGGAGCTGGTGGATTGCTGCTGGATAAAGCTTAACGACATCAACAAAACCCGCGATGAAATTTCCGCACAGGCATTTGCCGGTTACGCCGTGTTCCAGAACTTGTGCGTCGGTGGTCAGACTGAAGATGGCCGCGATGCCACCAACCCCCTGACTTATATGTGCATGGAAGCCACTGCGCATGTGCGCCTGCCACAGCCGTCTTTCTCCATTCGCGTCTGGCAGGGTACGCCGGACGAATTCCTCTACCGCGCCTGTGAACTGGTGCGCATGGGGCTGGGCGTTCCGGCAATGTATAACGATGAAGTGATCATCCCGGCGCTGCAAAACCGTGGTGTTTCTCTGCACGATGCCCGTGACTATTGCATTATCGGTTGCGTCGAACCGCAGGCACCTCATCGTACCGAAGGCTGGCATGATGCGGCATTCTTCAATGTGGCGAAGGTGCTGGAAATCACACTGAACAATGGCCGCGTGGGCAGTAAACAATTAGGACCGGTGACCGGCGAAATGACCGGATATGCCAGCATTGATGACTTCTTCACTGCCTTCAAAAAACAGATGGCACACTTCGTTCATCAGCTGGTCGAGGCCTGTAACAGTGTCGATATCGCCCACGGCGAGCGCTGCCCGTTACCGTTCCTTTCTGCACTGGTGGATGACTGCATTGGTCGTGGTAAATCATTACAGGATGGCGGAGCAATCTACAACTTTACCGGCCCGCAGGCCTTTGGTATCGCTGACACCGGGGATTCTGTTTACGCCATTCAGAAGCAAGTTTTTGAAGACCGCAAACTGTCAATGACTGAGCTGAAAAGCGCGCTGGACGCCAACTTCGGTCATGCCATCGGCAGCGTTCCTCATCAAGCAGGCGGTAAGTCATCGCTCGGCGAGCAGGAAATTCATGAGATGGTGAAACGCATCATCAGTCAGCATGGTTCTCTCGATCCGGCGGCGATTAAAAATGAAGTTTACCGCCAGCTTGCCAGCAGCACTTCTGCGGCTCCGGCTGGCAATAACCCGCGCTTTGAAGAGATTCGCCACATTCTGGAAAACTCACCGTGCTTTGGTAACGACATCGACGAAGTGGATTTGGTGGCGCGCAACTGTGCGCTGATTTACTGCCAGGAAGTCGAAAAATACACTAACCCGCGTGGCGGCCAGTTCCAGGCCGGGATCTATCCGGTTTCCGCTAACGTTTTGTTCGGCAAAGATGTGGCTGCACTGCCGGACGGACGCATGGCGAAAGAACCCCTGGCTGACGGTGTATCACCGCGTCAGGGCAAGGATACACAGGGGCCAACGGCAGCGGCTAACTCAGTGGCTAAACTCGATCATTTCATTGCCTCCAATGGCACGTTGTACAACCAGAAATTCCTGCCGTCTGCTCTGGCCGGTGAACAGGGGCTACGTCATTTCAGCGGATTGGTGCGTAACTACTTTGATAAGAAAGGTATGCATGTCCAGTTCAACGTCATTGACCGTAACACTCTGATTGAAGCGCAGAACAATCCACAACAACATCAGGATCTTGTGGTGCGGGTCGCCGGATACAGTGCGCAGTTTGTGGTGCTGGCGAAAGAGGTGCAGGACGACATTATCAGCCGTACAGAACAGCAATTCTGATCAGCTACCTTCACGGGCTATGTAGCAATACATAGCCCGTTTTTTAAATAACCTGTGGCGCTGATGGCGGGTCAAGTTATGAATAAAGTCGATTATGAGATGGAAGGCGTGCTGTTTAATATTCAGCGCTATTCTTTGCATGACGGGCCGGGGATCCGCACTATTCCTTTTTTTAAAGGTTGTCCGCTGTCATGCAAATGGTGCAGTAATCCGGAATCACAACGTCCTACGCCGGAATTAATTTTCAAGAAGAGCGATTGTATTCGCTGTGGTAAATGCATTGAGGCATGCAAGCAGCAGGCATTATCTGTAAGTAATGCTTTCTTTATTGATCGCGAACGTTGTATTCAGTGCGGCGAATGTACGCAGGTCTGTCCGACACAGGCTCTTGAAATGAAAGGTAAACGCATGACGGTCGCTGACGTTATGCGGGAATTACAAAAGGAAGAAAATCTCTACCGCCGTTCGGGCGGCGGCATCACGCTTTCCGGCGGTGAACCGCTGGCGCAGCCTGCTTTTGCCCGGGAACTGCTGAAAGCCTGTAAGGAAAAGGGCTGGCACACGGCCATCGAAACGACCGGTTTTACCACGCCGGAGGTGATTGCCGATGTATTCCCTTACGTTGATCTGGCACTTACCGACATTAAAGCAATCAATCCGGCCATTCATCTGGCGAATACCGGAATTGAAAATAGTCAGATCCTGGAGAATTTGCTGCGTATTTCATTCCTGACCAAAACCATTGTGCGTATTCCGGTGATCCCTGGCGTGAATGATAATCCCGAAGAAATACACAATATTGCGGAATTTGCGCGGCTGATGTCTAACGTCGATACCTTGCATTTATTGCCTTATCACTCTTTTGGTGAAAATAAGTATGGCCTGCTGGGGCGTATTTATCCGATGGGCGAAGCAGACAGTATTGCCGAATCGAAAATGGAATTATTAAAAAGAGAAGTTGAGTCGTCTGGTTTTCATTGCCATATCGGCGGCTGAGTTTCCGTTAAGGAAATCCAGCCTTATAAAACAATTATCGGGAAGGGTCGTTGTATGAATGATTCAGTGAAGACGCAATGTATTGCGGAATTTCTTGGTACCGGCTTATTTTTGTTTTTTGGCATCAGCTGTCTTGCGGCAGTAAAAGTTGCAGGAGCCAGTTTTGGGTTGTGGGAAATCTGCATTGTGTGGGGGCTGGGGATTTCGCTGGCTGTCTATCTCACCGCAGGCATTTCCGGCGCACACCTGAATCCCGCGATCACCATCGCTCTGTGGCTGTTTGCGCGTTTTCCCGCCCGTAAAGTGGTGCCATATATTATCGCCCAGGTGGCCGGGGCATTCGGCGGCGCGCTGCTGGCATACATGTTCTACCATAATCTGTTTATCAATTTTGAAACCGCCAACCATATGGTACGCGGCAGTGTGGAAAGCCTTCAACTGGCCAGCATTTTCAGTACTTATCCTTCGGCAGCCATCAGCGTGTGGCAGGCGGCGTTTATCGAAATCGTCATAACTTCGATTCTGATGGGGCTGATCATGGCGCTGACCGACGACGGCAACGGCGTGCCGCGTGGCCCGTTAGGTCCGTTGCTGATCGGCATTTTGGTCGCGGTTCTTGGCGCTTCCACCGGTCCGCTGACTGGTTTTGCCATGAATCCGGCGCGTGATTTTGGCCCAAAATTATTCACTTTCTTTGCCGGTTGGGGTGACATCGCCATGACCGGCGGTCGGGACATTCCTTATTTCCTGATCCCAATTATTGCGCCTGTTATCGGTGCTTGCCTGGGTGCTGCGGTGTATCGCCTGTGTATCGGTAAAAACCTGCCGGGTAACGCGCCGGTGGCGGAAGTTGCCAAACCTTAGATTTCATTCAGCCCGTAGAAACAGCCCATAAAAAACGGCGGTGCCAATGCATCGCCGTTTTTCTATCTGCAGATTACGTTTATTTGCTTTAGGTTTATTTTCTACGGCCAGCACCACGAGGCTTTTGGCTGGGGTTTACAGTGACCGTTGATTGTTCCTTCTTCGGTGCCTCTTCTGAAAAATCCATACATGTGGATTGATCCGGCGTTTCTTCCACATTCAGTTCTTCCACATTCAGCACCGGAATAGTTTGTGGGTTTTCAAAGAGCACGGGTTCAGCTTCAGGCTCGGCAGCGGTTATGCCAAGGGTATCTGCAGAATAAATCATGCATTCAATGTGTTGCGCCGTGCGGGCAATCACTTTGTGCGCATAAACGGTGCCTACTTTGCTGGCCGCCATCACACCCGCTGTGATCCCCGCGTTAATCGCGCCGATTTCGCCTTCGAATTTGACGGTGACCATACC
Organism: Rahnella sp. PAMC25617; assembly: GCF_050606005.1. Taxonomy (NCBI): domain Bacteria; kingdom Pseudomonadati; phylum Pseudomonadota; class Gammaproteobacteria; order Enterobacterales; family Yersiniaceae; genus Rahnella; species Rahnella sp. PAMC25617. The sequence continues at coordinate 90,373 of NZ_JBOCUM010000011.1, read as the reverse complement.
GCCACCTTTGGTGAGTTCATAGCCGATAAGCGTAACGTGCGCGGATTTTATCGCGGCATCCGCAGCTTCTATTGCCGCGGCCAGACCGACGGTTTCAATTAATCCCAAACTTTGTCCGGGCATAAGTCGCTCCTGTTAACAGATTCAAGGTGAAGTGCGTCGCGCACTGTTTCAGGCGTTATCGCGTAGTGCCTGTGCTTTATCGGTCTTTTCCCAGGGGAAAATGTCGCGACCAAAATGGCCGTAGCAGGCAGTCTGACGGTAACGCGGGACGAGCAAATCCAGTGTCGCGATGATGCCGCTGACGCTGAGGTCAAAATGTCGGTTCACCCGCTGCACCAGCTGTTGCTCCGTCAGCGGGCTGCTGCCAAAAGTGTCGATACGGATGGCGACCGGGCGGGGCAGGCCGATGGCCCAGGCGAACTGGACTTCGCAACGTTCTGCCAGCCCCGCCGCGACAATATTTTTTGCCACATAGCGTGCGGCATAAGCGGCCGAGCGATCGACTTTCGACGGATCTTTACCCGAAAACGCACCGCCGCCATGACGGGCTACGCCGCCGTAGGTATCTACAATGATTTTCCTGCCAGTCAGACCACAATCGGCTGCCGGACCGCCGGTGATAAATTGTCCGGCGGGGTTGATCAAAATACGGGTTTGCGGCGTTAGCAAGCGGGCGGGAATAACCGGTTTGATGATATCTTCCAGCACCACTTCGCGAAGTTGTGTAAGAGAAATCTCCGGGCAATGCTGTGTTGAAATCACCAGCGTATCGGCGGATACCACCTGATGCTGCCGATAGCGCAACGTCACCTGGCTTTTGGCGTCGGGACGCAGGAAGGGCAGGTACCCCGACTGGCGTAACGCCGCCTGACGCGCCATCAGCCGGTGCGCATATACCAGCGTCGCAGGCATATATTCCGGCGTTTCATTGCAGGCATATCCGAAAGTGATGCCCTGATCGCCCGCGCCCAGTGAGTCAGAGGTTGTGCCGCCGATACCTTGTGCGATTTCGGCAGACTGTTTACCCAGCATATTCAGTACGGCGCAGGTTGCGCCATCGAAACCCAGGCTGGAATGGTTGTAGCCAATTTCTTTAATGGTGTGGCGGATAACTGATTCGATATCAACATGGGCGGTTGAGCTGATCTCCCCGGCCACAATGGCTACGCCGGTTTTGACCAGGCATTCACATGCCACTCTGGCCTGAGGATCCTGTAATAGAAAGGCGTCCAGAATGGCATCGGCTATCTGGTCGGCCATTTTATCCGGGTGCCCGGCGGCAACCGATTCAGAGGTAAAAAGAGAGTCTTCCAAAGTCGCGCCACGTTGTTCAAAGGTTCCCCCATGGTAGGGGGCGGCGGCTGAAAGCAACGTAAATTATCTTGCGGGCAGGGTGGACTTTTTTGCCCTTACGGCGAGCCTGCGCACAAAATTAGCCCGCTTGTGAATTGACGGGTTCCGGTGCGACGATTTTACGGAAATCAGAAGGTGACATGCCGGTCTCTTTTTTAAATATCCGGCAGAAGTAGTTGGCGTCCTGATATGACAGTTCCAGCGCGATGGTGTTGATTCTGAGTTCGCTGAACTGCAGAAGTGATTTGGCTACGCTTAACTTGCGGGCAGCGATGTAATTTGAAAAACCATAGCCGGTCATTTTCTTGAAGGCCCGGCTCAGATAGCAGGAACTGACGAAGGAGCGTGCGGCAATGTCGTCGAGCGTCAGATTATTAAGAATATTTTTCTCAATATGGAATCTGGCGCGATCGATAAAACTCATGGTGCCCGAAAAGTGCTTTAGTGCATGGTCGAAAACGTCTTCGCTAATGCTTAGCAAGCTGGTCATGATGCGGAAATAGGCTCCCGGCGTAATGCCAGACTGGCTGATTTCCTGGATCATTGCCGTCACTTTCTTCCCGGCGGGCAGTCCTTTATCTCCCAATGAAGAAAGATGCTGATGCAGTAATTCGAGTATATCCGTTAGTAATTTGCGTTGACTGATGCCGGAAGGCGTACCCGCGCAGGCGTCATCGAGCGCATTCAACAGAAACTGATGCCATCGATGATAATCGCAGTGTTCGATCATCTCGCCGACAGATTGTTTGAGTGCCCGTGACGCCGCAATGTCCATATCACTGACTTCCAGGGTTTTGCTGATGGCATCGGTCAGTGTGCTTTTCTTCACCGGTTTCAGCAGATAATCATCCACTTTCAGGTTCAGCATGCTGCGCACAATATCAAAATCGTCATTAGCGGTAGTGACAATGACTTTGGTGCTGGCACTTTTGGTGCGCAGATATTCAATCACCTGATTGCCGTTAGGCAGCGGAATATTGATATCGACCAACATCATATCGATTTGATCGAGCTGGTCGATCAGCTGGATGGCTTTTTTGCCGGTATTGGCTTCATGCACCACGGAATTATCGACGTACTGAGACACAATGCGTCGTAAAGATTCAGATTCAATCAGTTCATCTTCTACAATCACAATATTGTACATAGTCTTTTCTCCCTGTTTCAGGCTTGCAGCATGGGGAATTTAAGAGTGATGGTGGTCCCCATTCTTGGCTGATGCGCGCTGGAAATCACCAGACCATAGCTTTCGCCGAATAACAGCTGAAGCCGGTTTTTAATATTATTAATGCCGATACCGCCTTTCTGACGGTTTTCGTCACCGGATAAAATGTTGGCAATATCTGCACGTGACATACCGTCGCCGTTGTCGGTTACCTCAAGAATGACATCGTGCCCGTCGTCAGTCGCGCTGATGCGCAGCAGACTGGGAGTGTCTCTCGGCTCGACAACGTAATTGAAAAAGTTCTCGACCAGGGGCTGCAAAATCAGGAACGGGCAGACGACATCAAGGTATTTTTCCGGAATATCACACTCATAATCGAAGCGTTCATTCATGCGGACTTTCTGAATTGACATGTAGCAGGTGACATAATTAATTTCATGGCTTAGCGTAATCAGGCCATGATTATTTTTGCGCAGCAAATAGCGCATCATGTCGGAAAAATCATGCACCATGGTTTCTGTGCGCTGTGCATCTTCCAGATATGCCAGCCGGCCAATGGTATTTAATACGTTAAACAGAAAGTGCGGGTTAATCTGATAAGACAGGGCTTTAAATTCCGCTTCATGCAATGAACGTTCTATTTCCACTCTTTTACGCAACTCATCGGTGAGTTCGAGATCTTTGCGGTGCAGTTCCCGCTGAATATTGTTGGTATGCGCCTGTTCTACCAGATACGACGAGACATGTAATAATGTGGAGGCGGTCGATTCGAAACGATCGTAAGGCATGCGTTTAGCATCATGATGTAAGTCGATCAGCCATTCATTTTCTTTCCATATTTCGTTGTTATCGAGAATATACGGAATGGTGCGCTCTTTCTCTTCCTCGACTTTCACCTGGCCGGAAATAAACGCGCCAAGATAATGATCGTTAATCATGATCGGCACAGCGAACTCAACAAAGCCGCAGTAACAGCGGTATACCACTGGTTTTCCGGCCTCCATAGCGGCACGTCCACCGGCGTTATCACTTTCGTAGCAGTGGTTCGCCAGCGATTCATTAAGACGTGACCGGGCGCAGAAATCTGAAAACCCGCTGGCCTGTGTCACCGGAACGCCATCCTGATCGACTACCACTAAGGCAATCATCATCGATTTACTAAAATTATCCTGGAGAGTCTGAAGTCTTTTTACATCAAGAAATTCATGCAATTTATATTTGTTATTCATTATGATTACCTGCACTGGTAATTAAATACATTCACCGTATAAATATACAGGAAGGCACCTTTATGTATTTTGAAACCCGTCACAGCGGGGGCAATTTAATTAGCCAGGAATATTAATTTATATGTACTGATGTTAATTATAATTGTGAAAATCAGTCAGGTATTTACCGTTCAGACGCAACATGCTCAACGTGCTCTCCCCGCATGGATGACCACAAAGGACAATGCAGGCGGAATAAATCAGATGATGCGAAATGAATTATCACATCATCTTGTTGCGAGAGTATTTACTATTTATTTGATCTGCGAGAAGTGCCGGGAACGCCAGTGCAATTTAGGGGTCAGGAAGCATTGGGTTTGTGCGATGGGTTGTTCATTCATCAGGTCACTGATCATGCTGAAGCAGTGCATAGCCAGTTCCCCGCAGTCCTGCGCGACCGTGTCGATTTTCACGGAAAGGGAATCGTACAGATAGTGGTCGTCAAAACTGCACAGATGGATATCGCTCTCGAGCAGCTGATGCTGGCTCATATAGCGCAGAACGCCTTCCATCAGGCCGCAGGAAGCCACGAAAAGTGCTTTGGGCGGACGTCCGAGTCTTGCGCACAGTTGCGCAAACATTTCATAGCCGGAGCTTGGCTGGTAATTGCCGTAAACAATCCAGTCCGGGTTCAGGCTGACACCCGCCCGCTGCAGGCCAAGCTGATAACCCGCCAGGCGGTCACGGGTCGGGGAGATCCGCGGTTGTCCGCCAAGAAAATAAAATTCATCACGCTGGGTTTGCGCTATACGCGAGACCAGTTCTGCTGAGGATTCGATGGCTTCACAGACCACAATCGGCAGCTGCGTGTCTTGCATATGGCGGTCAAATAAGACGACAGGTAACTGCTGGCTGATTTTTACGTATTCTGCATCGCTGAGCATGCTGGATGCGACAATCAGTCCGTCGACCTGACGCTGGATCAGATTATTGACCACCATGGTTTCCTGACTGGTATTTTCATCCGTGCAGGCAATCAGCAGCTGCATGCCGTTCTCGCGACACAGCGTCTCAAGTTCGTTGGAGCAGGCAGCAAAACCATAGTTGGTCATTTCCGGGACGACCAACCCAAGTGTGAAACTGCGCGTGACATTGAGCGAACGGGCGTGAATGCTCGGCTGATAATGATGTTCAGCCGCCACGGCCAGCACCCGATCCCGGGTGGGATCGGAGATTCGAAACTTCTTGCTGTGTCCGTTGAGTACCTGGCTGGCAGTCGATTTTGAGACGCCAGCCAGTTCGGCTATGCCACTGATAGTGATGCGTTTGGTCTTTTTCACTGCGCCATATTCTGTTGTCCGGAAAGACATTTATTCTATCACGCATTCCGCCAACGACCAGTGGCGCAGCGTAATCTGATGAGAACCCCGCAAGTTCAATTGTGCCGGTAAAACAGGGAAATAGCGTGAGGACATCACCGCTTCTCCGCCATTAACGAAAATTTCAAGGCTCGACGCATCGCTTAACACCGTTAGTTTGTGCAGCGCGCCGCGCCAGATACGCTGTTCCGCCAAGCCAGTGCGTCGGTTTTTTCGCGTTAAACGCAGCCATTCTCCGTCGAAGCTGAGCGTCATGTCGCCACCTAAATCCGCGCTGAAAGCCTGCTCTGTGACGATTTCCGTCTCGGCTTTTGTGATGTCCAGTGGAGGGCAATCGTCGGCAATCCCCTGCCATGCCTGTTCATCACGACGGAGTTGTTGCAGCTCACGTGCCGGTTTTTGCATGATTTTACCCGCCACCAGCGTCAGTTCGCGCGGGCAGGTCATCGTATGCAGCCAGCCATTTTGTATTGTCGGCTGGAAAAATTCATCTCCGTCCGGTATTCCCATCCATCCAATCAGCAGGCGTCGCCCGTCATCCGTTAGCGTGGTCTGCGGCGCATAAAATTCGAACCCCAGATCCAGCTCAGTGAATTCGCCGTGCTCAAGGGTCGCATTGTCGTAATCCAGTTGCCCGACAAAATAACCCGACTGGAAAGTATTCAGATAACGGTCAGATTCCGCCGCTAAACCTTGCGGACAGCAAATCAGAATGTCGTTATCTGCCAGCCGGAATAAATCCGGGCATTCCCACATGTAGCCGAATTCGCCCAGCCCGTGTAAACCTGAACCGGCAATTTCGCCCAGAAGATCCCAGGCTGATAAATCCTCAGATCGCAGCAATAACACTTTGCCTTTGAGGCTGAGATCCTGAGCGCCCAGCACCATGTACCAGTGGTTTTCATGCCGCCAGACTTTCGGATCACGCACATGTCCGGTATAGCCTTCCGGCAGATTAAATACCGGCCCGGTTTTATCAAATTCGCCGTCTGTATTTTCGCGCGCCAGACACTGAAATGCGGTACGGCTGCCATCGGGATACTTCACGTTACCGGTATAAATCAGCGTCAGCTGACCGTTATCTGTCACGGCTGAGCCCGAATAACAGCCGTGGGATTCGTAGGCTTCTGAAGGTGCCAGCGCCAGCGGTTCATGCTGCCAGTGCAGTAAATCTGCCGAACTCCAGTGCCCCCAGAATTTAGCACCGTGCGCGCAGGCCAGCGGGTTCCATTGATAGAACAAATGGAAACGACCGTTATGCTGAATAAATCCGTTCGGGTCATTGAGCAGCCCGACCGGCGGCGCGAGATGCCAGCCGGGGCGGTAAGGGTCTGCCGCCGCTTTAACCTGACCGGCGACCACGCTGCACAGTGCTTTTTTGAGCAAACTGGTTTCCGTCATTTCTCACTCTCCGTGTTGTATTTCAGCAGCAATGACAGCAGGAATGCGCTGCCGAAGGCAATCACCAAACCGATCAGGTAGCTGAGAATCGAGCTGGCCTGCACGATAGCCAGCCCCGGAATGCCGGTCAGACCGACTGCCGTCATATTGACGTGCATCGCCACCACCCAGGCACCGCCGAGCGCACCGCCCGCCAGCGCCGCCAGGAAAGGCTTCATAAAGCGCAGGTTGATCCCGAAGATTGCTGCCTCCGTAATACCCAGCATGGCGGAAAACGCTGAAGGCACTGCGATGGCTTTAATTTTCGCATCACGCGTTTTGAAGTAAACCGCCAGACAGGCACCGCCCTGCGCGACGTTAGCCATCGACCAGATCGGCAGCAGGAAATTCACGCCGATATTTGGATTACCCAGTAAACCGGCTTCAATAGCATGGAAGCTGTGGTGAATACCGGTGATGACGATAACCGAATACAGCCCGCCAAATATCAGCCCCGCGAACCAGCCTGCATGAGTGATCAATGTACTGAGAATAAAGGAAATGCCGTCACCCAGCGCACGACCCGCCGGGCCGATAATCAGGAAAGCGATAAAGCCGGAAATGATCACGGTCAGGAAAGGCGTCAGGATCAGATCCAGCGCATCCGGAATGATTTTGCGCAGGCGTTTTTCGATGAAACTCATGAACCACACCGCCAGCAGCACCGGGAAAACCGTGCCCTGATAGCCGATCATCGCAATCTCAATACCAAAGAAATTCATGGTATGGAAACCGCTGGCGACGCCCCAGGCGTTAGTCAGCGCCGGATGGGTCAGAATGCCGCCCAGCGTAGCGCCGAGGAACGGGTTGCCGCCAAATTCCCGCGCAGCGGTGAACCCAATCAGAATTGGCAGAATGATAAACGCCGCTGAGCTGAACATATCGAGCATGATAAAAATCGCGCTCTCCGGGTTGGCCCAGCCGTAGGTTTTCACCATGCCGAGCAGCCCCATCAGCAGGCCGGATGCCACAATCGCCGGAATGATCGGCACGAAAATATTCGACAGCACGCGGGCGATGCGCTGGAACGGATTCAGCTTTTGCGCCGCAATATCCGCGGCTTCAGATTTACTGGATTCGCTGATACCGGCCACTTTAATAAATTCGGCGTAGACCTTGTTCACCAGCCCTGTACCAAAAATGATCTGAATCTGTCCGGCATTGCTGAAACAGCCTTTAACGCCTTCGACCTGTTCGATAGCACTTTTGTTGATCAGGCTGTCGTCCGCCAGCACCAGGCGCAGACGGGTGGCACAGTGTGCCGCGCTGGCAATATTCTCCTTGCCACCCAACAGCGGAAGCAATTCAGTCGCGATTGCATTGATATTCATAGAATCCCTTAGTTTTTCATTATCATTTACGCCCGGTCTGGCCGGGCGTTTTTTTTAAATCAGGCCCTGCGGTTTAGAACCAGGTTTCCATCTGGATGCCAAAGTTCCACTGTCCGCCCGCCGTGAATCCGTCAGTACCAAATGAATCTGCGGAAGAATAACTGTCGAGTTCTTTGCTCCAGTCCATATACGTGGCGAAGAAGCGGATTTCCGGACGACTCAGCATGTCGCTGATATCGCCGACCTTGAAGGTCGGTGCGAAGGTCAGTTTGTAGAAACCGCCTTTCACTTTGTTGTAATCGCTGTAACCCTGTGGATTGAGATCCATATACTGATAGCTGCCTTCAGATGCCAGTTCGAAGTTCTCGGTAATTTGCTGGATCAGGCGGGTGTTAAAGGTCAGCCATTTGTAATCATCGCCAGAGACATAACGGTCTTTGCTCTGCTGCGCCAGAACCGCCGGGGCGATACCCCAGTTTTTGCTGATCGGCGTGATGCCATAAGTTGCCAGACGCAGCGTACTCGCATCGTCAGTCAGACGTCCGTCAGAACCCAGCGCTTTCACTTCTGCGCCCAGCCCGTGCCCGTAAAGCAAGGCTGTTTTCGATGTCCCTTCGCGCAGGCCGTAGAAACTGTCGCCGTGATACGCCAGCATCGTGTGGAAGCCGGTGTCCGCGGCGGTGCTGATCCCCCGGTTGCCGGTATTTTCACGATCCTGATTATTTTTCGCACGCAGGCCGCTCAGCATCCACTGGAATGGCCCGGCATAGTTGTTGGCCGTGACAATGTAGTTTTCGATGCGGGTGTCGTCGTTATTGTCGTCTTTCAGGTCGTCAAAGTTTCTTCCGTAAAGCGAGAAGTTACTTTTAAGGTTATCGCCCCATTTGACGTCGTAGATCCCGCCGCCGGTACCCGCCAGAAAGATGATGTCGGAATCCAGCCAGTGAATGTCGAAATTATCCCGGTCAAAGCGTTTACCCGCCCACAGGGTGGAATCTTTCCAGACCCCGGTGAATGTCGGCAGCGACCCCAGTTCGACAAACGCCTGACGGATATTTAAGTCGCTGGTCGCGCCGGTCCAGTCGTTGTAGCTGCGCTGACCATCAGCCAGCATGACTTTGTAGCGGGAGGTCGCACCGCTGGCCATCGTCTGGTTGTGCTCCAGATTCAGTTCGACGTAGGTGTTATTTTCGTTACCCAGACGCCCGACTGCACCGCCTGTTTGTCCGGCCGGGGTGACGTACGGGCCACTTTCCGTTGAGGTGCCAGAATCGTTCATGATCACGCCGGAACGGGCATAACCACTGAATTTAAACCCGCTGTTATCACTGCTGTTGCTTTTGGCATTGCCGGCTAACGTTTCGGTGCGTTTAGCCACATCGGCAGTTTGCTGCTGGGTGATTTCAGCCGTCTTCGCCACCTGACGGGTTTGCTGTTCGTTGCTGGCGGTGCGTGTCTCGAGTTGTTTAACTTGCTGTTCTGCCTGCGTAGCACGGGCTTCGGCCTTAGCGGCGCGGCTTTCGGCGAGTTGTAGTCGTTTTTCCATCGCCGCAAAGCGGGCTTCAATAGCACTGGAAGAAAGATCGGCCCCCTGAGCCGCAGAAGAAAGAATAAGTCCAATAGCAACAGCAAGATAGCGAGGTTTCATCATCATTTTATCCCTTCAGAGGAAGTTTAATTATTATGGGAAAACCATTTTGCTAAATTGCTAAACTGGTTTTCCTGAGCACAATAAACACCCGTTATGTATTTACGCAACGAAGTTCGGCAGCCTTGTGCTGGATTTGTGATCTTGCTGGCAATTCCCAATGTCGTCCTGAAAATTCATTTGCTCTTGATTAGCTAAACCGGTTCTTCTATTTTATCGACAGATGATTTATCAGGATTATGAAAAGGGAATGAAGATGAATAACCGGGTTTGGGTACTTGGCGATGCCGTGGTGGATTTGATCCCTGAGCAGGATGGCCGCTTATTAAAATGTCCGGGCGGAGCACCGGCAAACGTTGCCGTCGGCATCTGTCGTCTCGGCGGCGACAGCGCTTTTATCGGACGCGTGGGTGATGACCCGTTCGGGACGTTTCTGATGAAAACCCTGGATGATGAGGGCGTCAATACAGAGTGCATGACGCCTGATCCGCATCACCGCACTTCCACGGTGGTGGTGGAAAACGACGCTGACGGCGAGCGTTCCTTCACATTTATGGTGCGTCCGGGCGCGGATTTATTCCTCCAGGCCACCGACATTCCGGTGTTTAGCGCAGGACAGTTTTTACACTTGTGTTCGATTGCCTTATCCGCAGAACCTTCCCGGGCTTCGGCTTTTCTGGCAATGGCGAAGATGAAAGCGGCGGGCGGATATGTCTGTTTTGATCCCAATATCCGGCATGACTTGTGGCCTGATGAGGAACAGCTGCGTGACAATCTTGACCGCGCCTTGTCGCTGGCGGATGTGATTAAAATATCGGAGGACGAGCTGGAATTTCTGACCGGAGAAGCGTTGTTGTCCGAGGGAATGCTGCGCCTGTGTGATCGTTATAACCCCGAAATGTTGCTGGTCACGCAGGGGAAACAGGGTGTGTCGGTCTACCGGAAGAAAAATGCCAGCCTGAAGCATTATCCGGCACCCGAAGTGCGGGCGGTGGATACTACCGGTGCAGGAGATGCCTTTGTCGCCGGGCTGCTGGCCGGACTGGCGCAACACTGGCCACTAACCTCGGACAGCGCATGGCAGCAAACCATTCATCAGGCGCTGGCGTGCGGGGCGCTTGCCACCACCGCGAGAGGCGCAATGACCGCATTGCCCGACAGCGCGACCTTAAAGGCGTTTTCCTCTCAGATCTGATCTGAATAGATTTACTCCCAGACCCTTTTTTTGTGTAGGATCAGGGGAGTCAATTTTGCCGGACCGGAGAGTTATGGCTTCGCTGAAAGAAGTAGCACAACTGGCCGCGGTGTCGCTGATGACAGTGTCCCGCGCCATTAACGAACCGCAACGGCTAAAGCCCGAGACACTGGCGCGTGTTCAGACGGCGATCAGCGCCCTGAATTATGTGCCTGATTTTTCCGCACGCAAAATGCGTGGCCGCAGTACCAAAGTCTCGACTCTGGGTGTGCTGGCGCTTGATACCGCCACCACGCCATTCTCGGTTGAACTCCTTCTCTCGATAGAACTGACGGCGCGTGAATTTGGCTGGAGCAGTTTTCTGGTCAATATCACCTCGCAGGAAGACAGTAAACGGGCGGTCAGTCAGCTGCTTTCTCAGCGCCCGGACGGCATTATCTTTACGACCATGGGGTTGCGTGAAGTAGAAATCCCGGAACGTCTGCTGGATAAAAACCTGGTGCTGGCAAACTGCCTGAGCCGCGGACACGCGCTGCCGGGTTACATTCCTGACGATTTTGAAGGGCAATATCAGGCGATGAAAGCCCTGATCAAGAAAGGTTACCAGCGTCCGCTATGCTTTTATTTACCCGATTCCATACCTGCCGGGATTTGCAGAAGGGCGGGCGCGGAAGCGGCATGGCAGGAAGCCGGATTGCCTGCACAACAACTGCGCCAGTTTCATATGGCGTCGGGTGACGAGCATTATCGCGATGTGGTGGCTTTACTTAATGAATTTACCCCGCACGATAAGCCGGATTTTGATGTGCTGGTATGCGGCAACGATCGTATTGCGTTTCTGGCCTATCAGGTATTGCTGGCGAAAGGCATCGCCATCCCGCAGCAGGTGGCGGTTCTGGGTTATGACAACATGGTCGGTATCGGTGATCTGTTCCAGCCGCCGCTGACCACTGTGCAGTTGCCGCACCGCGAGATAGGACGTGAAGCGGTATTGCATCTGATCGAACAGCGCCCGAACAGCGGAGTGATCCAGATTTCCTCCCCGCTGCTTGAGCGTGCTTCTTTGTGACGTTATTCGGTGCGCAGTGTCCAGCTATCTCCCTGACTTAACATGGCCTGTCCTTTTTCTGCAAAGAGAGAAAGGGCGCGCTTGTCCGGCTGCGGATAAATTCTGCTGCTGAGCGTTTTCTCCCCCTGATTAACAAAAACTTCCACCGATGAGCGGTCGATAAAGACACGCAATTCCAGATGATTGCCTTCCGGCAGCGCGACACTGCGGCTGTCCTGAATTCTGTATGCGGCATAATCCCGGTTCAGAAAGAGTCTTTGTGTCTGTTTGTCCACGAACAGGCAAAGACCGTCGCCGAGCGTGATGCCAAAGCGTTCTGCGTCCGAATGACTGAGATCCCATTGCAGGATAATTTCAGTCGCCTGAGCATTTTCAGCAAGTTGCTGCACGCTGCTTTTCAGCACGCAGGGCGTCAGCGGGCGATGTTCGCAGCGAAGTGTGCAGACTTCCTCTGCCGGCATCATGCGGACTTTTCCGTCACGTAACGTCAGCTCGCGGGGCAGGGTAAGGCAGCCCGCCCATCCTTCTTCTTTGGACGGCATCACCGATTCCCACATATCCATCCACGCGATAATGATCCGGCGTCCGTCAGCCGCAGTGAATGACTGCGGCGCATAGAAATCGTGCCCGTGGTCGAGTTCCATAAAGCCTTGCGTAATCTCAAAGTCGTGACCCGGCTGCCAGTGCCCGCGCAGATAACCGCTCTGGAATAAATTCTGATAATCATGGCCCTGCGTGCGGATCCCTTGCGGCGAGCACATCAGAATATTTTCATCGCCCAGCGGGAAAAAATCCGGGCATTCCCACATATAACCGTCACCGGCGTCGGCTTTGGCGAGAACGCGATCAAACGTCCAGTCGCGCAAGCTGGTGCCTTTATAAAGCAGTACTTGTCCACAATCGCTGGCGTCACGGGCACCGACGACCATCCACCAGTGACCGTCTTCCTGCCACACTTTCGGATCGCGAAAGTGCATGATATTTTCCGGCGGCGTCAGCACCACACCCTGTTTGGTAAAATGAATACCGTCCTGACTGGTTGCCAGACATTGTACTTCGCGGATGGCGCTGTCATTGCCTTCACCATTGAGCCAGACGTGGCCGGTGTATATCAGGCTCAGCGTGCCATTGTCATCGACGGCACTGCCCGAGAAGCAACCGTCGCGGTCGAATTCTTCCCCCGGAGCCAGTGCCACCGGCTGATGCTGCCATCTCACCATATCCTTGCTGGTGGCGTGCCCCCAGTGCATTGGCCCCCAGTTTTCACTGAACGGGTGGTGCTGATAAAACGCGTGATATACCCCCTGATGATAAATCAGGCCATTCGGGTCATTCATCCAGCCGGCCGGAGGGGCGAGGTGAAAGTTGGGATAAAAGGCGTTACCGCGCTGGTTTGTTGCCTGATTAAGCGCCAGTTGCGCGCGTTCAAGTTTTGTATTCATACCATCTCACTTTTATTCAGAAGCATGTTTTTGGATGCCGGGGAAGGGGGAGCCTGGCTTTTTTCGCCGGTCAGCAGGAAAACGGAAACGAGAGTGAGCACCAGAACCAGCGTCCCCATGATCATGTAAGTGTCAGCAAAGCCCAGCAGGTCATAGCCGTGACCAGCCAGTGGCGACAACACACTGGCGCAGACTTGCGTAATGAACTGGAATCCCACCAGATATAGCGTTGCGGAAAGGCGCGGGTCAAAGCGGGTGGTAATGTATTTAAACATCGCAATCAGCAGGATGGGCAGCTCAACAGCGTGCAGCAATTTCATGCAGGAAATGGTGACCGCATCCGCTGCCAGGCCTGATCCAAACACACGCAGTGCCATGATCGTCCCGCTGAGTAACAGTCCGTTTTTCGCCCCGATTTTGTTGACAACAAAAGGCGCCAGGAACATGCCGCCCGCTTCCAGAAACACCTGGAAAGAGTTAAGGAAACCGTACATCTCGTTGCCGTGGCGGACATCAGAAAACAGTGACGCGAAATACACCGGGAATTGCTGGTCGTAGACGTTGTAGACGCTGACGCCGGTAACAAAAACAATCAGCGCCCAGAATCGCGGGAGGCGGAACAGGGTCATGGCATCGCTGAGCGTCAGGGTGCTGGATTTGCCGTATTCGAGCTGGCTCAGGGCATCCGTTTTCACTTCCCGAAGTTGCCATAGCAGCAGCAGAAAAATGGCAGCCGAACAGGAAGCCATCCAGAAGTTGAGGTCGGGATTGATATTAAACAGCATCCCGGCAAAGAAGGTTGCGACGGCCCAGCCCAGTGAACCCCACATTCTGGCTTTACCGAACTCAAATCCAAGAATACGACTGACGCGCTCGGTGTAAGACTCCAGCGCACCGATCCCGGCAAAAAAAGTCGCACCGACATACAAACCGCCCGCCACAGCGCCTGATAAAATACTGATCTTCAGCAGCGGCGCAAAAACGAAAATAAAGAAAGGCCCGCTGATGAGTAACAGAAAACCCAGAAACCAGAGCAGGTTTTTACGCAACCCCAGTTTGTCCTGAATGAAACCGTACAGTGGCTGTGCACAAAGCGCGGTCAGCGCGACGGCGGAAAAAAACAAGCCTGTTTCAGTGCCTTTCAGCCCGACCTTCTGGCTCAGCCACAATGAGATAAGCGAAAAGGCGGAAGACCAGGTGTAGAAAAAGGAAAAAAGTAAACCACTCAGCAATGCGTAATGACTTCGTTGACTGTTTTTCATGGCATGTCCGGGTTTGAATCGTCACAAGGAGTCATATTGTTAACGTTAACATCTCAGTTTTCAAAGATTCATAAAGCCAGAATTATGATGTTAATCACGAATGTTAACGTTAACATTTTTGGAGTGTGATCAAAGTATCATTTTTCTTGAAGGGAATCTCTTTGTTGGGTGAGGCGAGCGGGTCAGCTAAAACAAAACGAGAAGGAGCATGGGAGGAAAAAGGGCGGGTTAAGCAGCTTCCGGGACTGAATAAAAAAGGAGGAGATATTGCTATCTCCTCCCGTGTTTTACATCAGGACATTTATGAGGCTGTCATTACAACGGGCGCTGATGGGTATAAACAGCACGAGGTTGAGTACGGCGCCCCAGCATACCCATAAAGCCCGCCAGAATGGCTTCGATCACTAACATCACAAAGGTAAACCAGCTGGCTTTCGCCGTTGCAGCAGCTGCTTTTTCAGCGGCTTCGCGGGCTTTCTGCTCTGCCTGCTGTTTCAGTTCTTCATATTTAGCACGGGCCTGCTGATAGGTTTTTTCAGCCTGGCTGACAATCTGATCGACTTCCTGATCGCTTTTTCCGGTACGGGCTTTAATGATATTTTTCAGCGCGTCACGGTCAGCTGCCTGGAATGTATCTGCATTACGACTAATTAAACCTTTAATAAAATTAGTGAGATCCGTATCGGCGGTTTGCGGATGATTACTGGTGTCAGCCGCCTGGTTTTGGGCATTGTTTACTTCACCCTCGGCTTTATTTTGCAGGTTCTCTGGTTGCAACTCCGGTTTCCCGGTCTGGCGCAGAGTGGTTTCAAGTTCATTCTGCAGACTGTCGAGATTAATATTATTTTCTCCCAGCTTGTCTTTAACCATTTGACCTACCGGTGGCGCAGCGGCAGATATTCCACTGCCTAACGTTTGTAACCCGGATCCCACAACACTGGCTGCACCGCTGACCGCATTATTGACGACCACAATCAGGAACCAGGTGCAGATTAAGGTGTTTACCCCAAACATCAATACGCCATGCAAAGCTCCCTCACGCTGAGCCAGTCGTCCGCTGGCATAGGCCCCGGCCGCAATGGAAATCAACATGCTGATGCCTGTCCAGATGGCCGCTCCTTTCCCTAATCCATCGAGCGGGTTTTGCTCTTTCAGGGGATCAATGGTACTGGCTCCGATCGCCGTCCCTAATATTGCCAGTAACAAATAAACCACCATTGAAATAATGACGCCGGCAAAAATAGCACTCCACGAAATACGTTTAAGCGGCACTCCGTTCGCAGGCTCAATCAACGTTTCGTTATAAACTTCAGTGGCAGGCCTTTGATGATCAGTCATTTGGACATCTCCATATATCGCCATATTTTTGATAGTAAGAAGGGAGCTTACCCCCTCATAATCACTGCTTATCCTGGCTAATGTCAGTGAATAATCACACGATTACATTAGCTGCCTTAATGTTAGTAAGAGAATGACGATTACACCAAAAAATAATTATTTCGCTAAATAATCAGGACGTTATTTACGACATGTCGCGCGCGTAAGTAATATCCCTGAGCATTGAGGCGAGAGGATCTCAGGAATAGAAAATTTAACCCGCTGTGTAATTACGCAGATCCGTTACATGATCTTCATTTAGAACGGGGAGCATTTAAGGCTTTGTTCAGATCCTGGATCCGTTTCATCGTTTTCATGGTTCGCGATGCAGATGCGGAAGCGACGGATAAAATCAGCATCTCAAGACACACCAGGACAGTGCCATGAAGTGGCATTCTGCCATTCTCACCCCCACGCGGCACATTGATAACGACGGTGGCTTCCCTGGTGAAAAAGGATTCCGCGGCATTTGTCAGTAATATTATCGGAATACCCAGACGTTTCGCCTCATGTACCGTTGTTTTTCCCTCACGGTGCGCACTCTTCTGCGCCATCATGATCAGCACATCTCCACGCTGCAAGCCGATCAGTTGTTCCGCCAGCGCAATTCCCGAACGGTTAAGGCAGATCGCGGGAATGCCAATGCGGGTGAACAGTCTCGCACTGTACTCGGCCAGAATGCCGGACGCATTGATACCAAACAGCGCCACCTGACGGGCACCGGCCAGTAAGGCAATGGCTTCAGAAATAGCCTGTCGGTTTGCGGGCTCTGCCAGGGCATCACAAGCGCGCTTATGGCCATCAAGTACAAAGTCCATTCCTGACGTCATATCACACGAGAGTTCGCTGACGGTGGTGATCATCTTTTCTTCAGAATTGACCGATGTCCCAAACCAGGCCTCCAGCGTTTTTTTCATATCCCGCAAGCCAGCAAAACCTAATGCCTGGACAGCACGTATTACCGTCGCATCGGAAACTTCTGTGGCGGCAGCAATCTCCATGGCCGTCGCGTCCAGCGCTGCCTCGCGATTGTTCTGGATATAAGACGCAACGGTTTGCAATCCTGGCGGGAGCGTATGAGCCCGTGCGCGATATCGTTCTCCGAAAACATCGAGCCTTTTTTTACTTCGCACATCTGCCATGGAGTTTTACTTATCCTCTTAATTTTTAATCACTTAAAAATGACATCGGGTTAACGGACTCTTACACCATCTTAGCAATGTAGTGTTTTTAGGGGGAAGGATATTTTTAATCCGGAGCACTAAAGTCTTGGAATTTTCATTCTGGGGAAGGGGTTTTGTTGTTATTTTGAATTAAATCAATATCTTAGTGTTGCCTCTGCTTTGCCAGTAAAGGCATGGCCTGACGCATCTTCATGTAGCAGAAAACTGAAAAAGACAATTTACTACTACATCAGTGCGTGATTGAATGATAATCAATTGCATTGGTGGGGCGATTTGTTGTCCCATCAGAATAAAAATAAAAGTCAGTGAACAGCCAGAAGATATAACCCATTTCTTTATGTGGATGTTGTTTTAACGCTATCTGGCAATTTCTTTACGGAAAAAGGCGTCATTTTCATACCAGGTCGAATTAAATGAATAATAAAGCGTTATTTAATTTTAAAAGAAAACACCATCCTGCATTAATTGCCGCTCTTTATGGCGTCGCGATGATAACCCCAAATACCGGTTATTCAGCAGACGATGGCGATACCCTGACTATTAGCGGTCAGGAGCAAAATAATCAGGGGTACAGCGCAGGCTCAAGTTCTGTTGCCAGCAAAACGCCGACACCTCGTCTTGACGAAGCGCAGTCGGTCAGCGTGGTGACCCGGCAACAGCTGGATGACTATCAGGCTGAGAGCCTTTCTGACGCGATGCGTTTTGTTGCGGGTGTGAGCGAGGGCAATACGCTGGCGGGCACGGAGGATGGCTTTGTCCGCCGTGGCTTCGGTTCCAACTCTGATGGTTCTGTTTATCGTGACGGGGTACGCAGCAGCCAGGGCCTCAATTTTGATGCCACCACGGAACGCGTTGAAGTGCTGAAAGGCTCTGCTTCTTTACTGTATGGGATCCAAAACCCGGGTGGCGTGATTAATCTTGTGAGCAAAAAGCCGCAATACGACTGGCATACCAAAGTCAGCGGGCGTTATGCCAGTGAGGGCGGCGGCGCAGGGACAGTGGATATTACCGGCCCGCTGGGTAACGGGTTTGCATTTCGCATGATCGCTGAAAAACAAGATCAGGATTACTGGCGTAATTTTGGCAGCGACAAGCACACGTTACTCTCTCCGTCCCTTCAATGGTATGGCGAAAAGGCCAGTTTCCTGATCAGCTATTCTGATTATCGCTACGACATTCCTTACGATCGCGGTACCGCTTTTATTAACGGCAAACCGATCGATATCGGCTATAAAGACCGGCTGGACGACAAGTCAAACCGAGCCTGGGGGCATAATAAAACCCTGAACGCTCATTATGACTGGCAGTTCAGCGACGACTGGAGTACCCGTCTCACGCTTGGCTGGAACCAGCGCCGCTACGACAATGACGAAGTCAGGGTAACCGCAGTGAACACCACAACCGGTGCGGTGACGCGCAGGGCGGATGCTAACCGCGGCTTTAATCACAAGACCAAATATGTTTCCTGGGATTTGCTGGGCTCTCAGGACATTCTGGGCATGAATCACAATATTGTGTTGGGTACGGATTATGAGATGAACCAGACCTATCGTGCTCATCAATATCAGGGCAAGGCGAACAGCAGCTTTAACTATAATGATCCGCAATACGACATCCTCTCACCGGTCGTCGACAGCACAACAGAAAATACCGCGAACGGAAATAATCTGAACCGTATCCACAGCCGTTCAGTGTATGCAAAAGACAGTATTTCGCTGACTCCCAACTGGATTGCCGTCGTCGGCGGCCGTTATCAGCATTATGAACAGCGTGCTTCAAAGGGATTTGATCCGGTTGTTCAGACCCTGGATTCCGAAGGCAATAAATTCCTGCCACAGGCAGGGCTGATTTATAAAGTCACGCCTGATGTGTCCCTTTACAGCAGCGTCAGCAAGTCCTTTACCCCGTCCACGGATGTTGATGATGACGGCAACGTCGGCAAGCCGGAGCAGGGCACGACCTGGGAAGTGGGCAGCAAATGGCAGATGACACCGCGCCTGTTTGCCAGTGTGGCGCTGTATCGTATTGATGAGCGAGATATGTCGCTCAGCATCAACGGAAACACCCGCGCCATTGATAAAGCGCGCTCAAGCGGTGCTGAATTTGAGCTTAACGGTGAAATTCTGCCTGACTGGGATGTCAGCGCGAATTACAGCTATGACAAGGCGGAAATTGTCGATGATGGCGTGAATTCCGCCAATAATGGCAACCGCCTGCAAAACGCGCCACGCCATTCAGGGGCACTTTATCTGAGTCATAATCTGACTATTAACGGCCTGCCGGGGGATTTCCGCATCGGCGGGGGAGCACGTTATGTCGGCACGCGGGCGGGGGATCCGGAAAACAGTTTCACGCTGCCTGATTATGTCGTCGCTGACAGTTTCGTGGCCTGGAATAACCGCCTGTTCGGTGAGAAAACCCAGCTGAAACTGAACCTGAATAATCTGTTTAATAAACATTATTACACCTCCAGCGGCGGTAATCTTCGCGTGCGGGAAGGTGAAACCCGTAATTTAATGGTGCAGGCAAGTGTTGAATTCTAATCTGAATATGGCTTCTGTTCGCGGCAAGAAACGTATGCTGCATGTGCTGGTTAGCCTGCTGCTTATGTTGTTTCTGGCGCTGATAAGTCTGAAAGCGCAGGCGCGGACCATTATCGATATCGACGGCAATCATGTTGAAATTCCGGATAATCCGCAGCGTATTGTGCTGGGAGAAAGTCGCATGCTCTATACGCTGGCGATGCTGGAACCCGGTGATCCGGTCACACGCATCGTCGGCTGGCCCCTTGATTTGAAGAAATACGACAGTCAGATCTGGCAGATATTTGTGCAGAAATTCCCTGATATGCTGGCTATTCCGTCGCTGGGGCTGGGCGGGACGAATGACATGAATCCTGAAAAGGTGCTGGCGCTCAAACCGGATCTGGTCATTTTGCCGAGTCTGGCGCGCTATGACGATGCAGATTTACGGCTAAAAGCCATGCTCGACGCAGCCCATATTCCGGTTGTTAAAATAGATCTCCGTGTGCGTCTGCTTAAAAATACCACGCGCAGTGTGGCTATCTTGGGCGAAGTGCTTAATCAGAGCGCAAGAGCGCAGGCTTTCAATCGCTTCTACGATGCGCATATGCAGGTCATTCATGAGCGCCTGGCTTCCTACCACGGGAAAAAGCCGACCGTGCTGCTTCAGCTACATCTCGGACGCCGGAATGAATGTTGCGTGACGGCGGTAAAGGGAAGTCTTGGTGAACTGCTGTCCTTTGCCGGGGGAGATAACATCGCCAGCAAAACGGTACAGGGCGTCTTTGGACGATTAAATGAGGAAACGGTGATCATGGCGCAACCCGAAGTCTACATCGCTACCGGCGCGGGTGCTGCTGAAGATCAGAATGATTTGAAACTTGGTCCTGCGATCACCCCCGACATGGCGCAGCAAAGCCTGCGTGAATTAACGGCCAGACAGAATGGATTACGTGAACTGAAAGCCCTGCATAATGGCCGAACGGGGATAATTTGGCAGAATTTCTACTTAAGTCCATGGCACGTTGCTGCGACGGAGTTTATGGCGAAGACACTATATCCGGAACTGTTTGCGGATATCGAACCGGAACACACGTTGAAGCAGATTTTCCATGATTATCTGCCGATACCTTACAGCGGCACATTCCTTGCGACTGGCGGTCAGTAAACACGTCAACCATGGCATGAGGTTTACTGAGTCCCTCAGGATAAAACATCACGCTATGATGATATTGTTGGCGTTTTCTTTATAAGGGCTGCTCCTGAGCGGCCCTTTTTCACATTGATTCCTGCTTATTCCGCCTTGTGATAATTACCTTGCTGGTCTGCGCTTTCAAAAACCATTGAAACTGAGTTCACGCAGTGACGCAGATTCTTCTCGGTTAAATATTCTCCCTCAAAGACATGCCCCAGATGCGCCTTGCAGTTGGCACAGACAATTTCGGTTCTGCGGCCATCGGCATCAGGTACGCGCTCGACCGCGCCAGGGATTTCGTCATCAAAAGCGGGCCAGCCACAGTGAGACTCAAACTTATGTTCTGACGAATACAGCGGCGCAGAACATCTTTTGCAGACATAACGGCCCGGTGAAAAGTGCTCATTATATTCACCGGTATAAGGGCGCTCCGTCCCTTTATTTTCAATAACAAAACGTTCGAATTCGTTGAGTTCTTTATTCATTCTGATGACTCCTCAGATTACAGACATTGCAGGTGCTGGCTTTCAGTTTACACGATAAACCTGACCGCGTGGCGTACGCGACCGGACCTGAGCACCTGCTGCTAAGCGCAGATCAGCGGGAGTTCATCGACTCAGTCATCATCACGCTGACTTTTTCCATCACTGGCGCGGCCAGTGTGTTGCCTTGCGCTTCTTGCTGTTTTACCCACTGAGCCTGAGCGTCCTGATAGCGGGTAACCTGTTTCCAGTGGGTCACTTCGCTGTGTTGCAGCTCGCGGACATTTGCGCCGTCTTTTCGCAGGGCATCGAGCTGTGGTTCATAATTGCTGTCCATCACTGAACCGGCAGTTTTGTAGGCGATGCCGGCAGCGCGGGTGATGGCGTCTTTATCCTGCTGCGCCAGTTCGTTCCAGACTTTCTGATTCATCACCAGCAGATAAACATGGCCCAGCCACAGCTCTTTCGAGACTAAAACATCAGGTGCCATCTTCTGAATTTTAAGATCATAACCGCTGTCGACATTGACCATAATGCCGTCCAGCGTACCGGTTTTAAAGGCTTCCACAGTCTGCGGCCCCCACGGCATGGTCACCGGCGTGGCACCGGCATTACGCAGAAAACCCTGATGCCAGAAACTGGCTGAACGCCAGGTTGTCCCTTTAATATCCTCAAGGTTTTTGAGCGGATGTGTGCTGAAAAATGCCAGCGGATAACCCGTGGCAATCAGCACATTCACTACGCCTGCTTTTTTCAGTTCAGCAGGGAAAGCGGGGATTTCAGTAAAAACGCGACGGAAGAAAGCAATTTGCTTATCGCCGGAAGGCCCGACCGGAAAGCTTTTGAAGATCTGATGCAGCGGCAGTTCTTTCGCGGCATATTCCGGCACGACAATGCCGATATCTGCTGTCTTTCCCTCGCGCACGGTGCGTAATGCGTCGTAGCTGGTCGAAAGTTCGCCGCCCCAGTGCGCTTCAATCTTAAGGCGCCCCTGAGATTCTTTTTCGACAGCAGGAAAGAACACGTCGTGGATAAAACGTGTACGCATTCCGCCCAGCGGTTCGTGATCGGTATATCGCAAGGTGGTAGTGGCTGAAACAGCCGCCGGTAAAAGGAGCAGGGCGAGCGCAAACGCCAGAGGTTTTCTGATTAATTCCATGTAATCTCACATTTTGGTCAGGCAAAACCTGAGTTTATCTGCTGACCAAAAATGTGAATGTGCGTTAAAACAGGTTATGCAGAAAGATGTAGGTTCCGTTCGGGCCGAACAGGAATTCGGCCAGTGCGCCGATTTCATCTGGCGTACCCCCGCGACCTGCCGGTGACCTGGCGAGCATATTTTGATAAAACGCGCCGCGTTCATCACGGTTAGGCCGTATTTAACGGATGTTGAACCAGCCAGTCGTTTCCTCAATTACACGCCACAGTTTTTGGGGTATAGCAAGTTTCTCTACGTCTGATGCAGCAATATTGAGAGCAATTTTTCCTTCAGCTTTGCCATCCACGAATTGAACCCAGTCTGGGTTCATAACCATACCCTGACCTACTGCCGTCAATGATACGCCTGCTTTTACAGCATCCTCGGCTTGCTCTGGTGTTCGCAACTGCCCGGCAACAATCAGAGGTATACGTCCAGCAAGGTGATCACGCACGATTTCGATGACTTTGGGGCCATTCGGTGCATCAACTGGTCTGGCTTCAAGTGCATTACCGAGTGATACATGAAGATAATCAATACCCTCATCGACCAGGCGGTCAACCAGCTGAAGCGACTCATCAATGCGCAACCCATCTTCGTAATGCTCATCAGGGGAAATGCGGTATCCCATCAGGAAGGGATGGGTTGCATGCTCAGCAATCGTTTTACGCACACTCTCAATGACGCTGAGCGGGAAACGCATACGGTTTTTAAGAGAGCCGCCCCATTGATCTTCTCTACGGTTGGAATGAGGTGAGAAAAAGTTCTGAAGTAAAAAGCCATGGGCACCATGTAGCTCAACACCATCAAATCCTGCTTCTATTGCACGGCGAGTTGTTTCACCGAAAGCCTGAATAACAGTTTCGACTTCAGTGCATGTCAGTTCACGAGGGGTAACGGACGGTGCGAAAGGACCGGCGTCACCGGGAATAGCACTTGCAGCCACAATATCCGAAACCAGTTCAGGGCTGGTTTTTACACCTGCATGGAATATTTGTAAAATTGCCGGTGCTCCACCGCTTTTTGCAGCCATAGCAAGGCGCTTTAAACCGGGAATAAATTTGTCGTCATACGCAGCAAACTCTCCCGTAAACCCAATGCCGTTTTCCTGAACATGTGTACAGCCAGTAATGACCAGCCCGATATCCTGAACGCGTCGACGATAATATGCTTCTTCCTCATCAGATACCGTGCCGTCATCATTACCCGCCCAGGTCGTCATCGGAGCCATCACAATACGGTTGCGCAGCGTCACACTTTTACCAAGTGGAAATTTTTCTAGTAGTGGAGTTTGTTTCATGGATAGTCATACCTATGCGAGATTTTTCTTGAAGAAAGGAGCCAGCTTACTCGCAGCAACCGTTGCACCCTGACCATCATAGAGGTCCATATGGGTGGCACCCGGAATGATATGCAGCGTTTTTTGAACAGAGGCCGCAGTGTTGTGTAATTCCTGGCTGTGCCAGAGCGATCCTGCTTTACTGCCGGCTACAATCAGAAGTGGTTGTGTTAAATAGACATCCGCCCCTTCAAATCCGGTGAAAGACGCCAGCGTACTGATACTTGTCATCAGCATTTGATTGGTAGAAGTCGGATATTTTCCGCGTTCGGTCAGATAGTAGTCCGCAGCCTCCTGAAGATCTTTGGGGGCACTGGTGTCACCCAATTTGGGCACATAGTTGACATAAACCGGTGCGCCGCCTGCTGCTTCGACTGTGCGCTGTTTAGCAACCGCATCCAGAGTTGGAATGAGTTCAGATTCTGATGTTGTTCCTTCCCAGCCTTTACGGGTCGCCGCTCCAACATCTACGGCACTGACCGTTGCCAGCGCTTTGATTCGTCGTTCCGTCATCGACGCTTTAACCGTGATACCACTGCCTGCACAAACGCCTGATGCGCCGATTCGATTATTATCGACATAAGGCAGAGTCGTCAGGTAATCGACTGCGCTATAGAAATCGACGACTCGCTTCATGGGGTCATCAACAAAACGCGGTAATCCGCCACTAGCCCCCTGATGGGAGGCATCAAACGCCAGGGTGACAAATCCTTCTTTAGCCAGTTTGAGGGCATAAAGTCCAGCTGTCTGTTCCTTAACGCCACCTCCAGGGTGGACAACGACAATAGCAGCGTATTGACGGTTTTCGCTGAAATCCGGGGGGACGTAGATATTTCCGGACATCATTATCTCATTGTTCCGGAACAGAACGCTGGTGACTGTGATGCCATCTACGTGTGTAGTGGTGCCAGATGTATTAGGCGTAGGTGAGAGCATGGCTGAGGCATGACCCGCCATCAGTAATCCTGCTGAGGCCACTGAACTCGTCAGGATAAAATTACGGCGACTTAACCCACCTGTTTTTTTACTCATTGCAAGACTCCTTCATATACATGATGGCGGCCCTGGCCGCTGAAAGAACATGGATTGTTTCAGCGGCCATCTTAATCTCTTTAGTATTGAGAAATTAGATGCTTAATTTCGCATGGGCTTAGAAGGAGGTTTTATTAATAGGGTTATAATTCACTGAGTTCGACATGAAACAGGACAAACAGCGCTCAAAGGTTATGGGGCACGGAGTGCTTTGAGCACAAGTGCAAATGCCGGAGAATGTTGTAGACGGCTGGGGTAGTAAAGATGATAGGGGGGACGCGGTGGACACCAGTCTGTCAGCACCTGGACTAACATCCCGTTTTCAAGATAATTCTCCACGATATCTAGCGGCAGATAAGCAAGTCCCAGTCCATCAAGGGCGGCCTGCCTCATCATATTTATCGTGCTGAAAGTCGCTCGTCCATCAATACGGACCTTAATTTCCGTCTCATCCTTGCGAAACTCCCAGGTATAGAATCCGCCATGAGTGGGCAGGCGTAATCTGATACAGCTATGATCGTTTAAATCACGAGGCGTTCCCGGATAGGACTTCCCCATGAAGTAAGAGGGCGCTCCGACCACTGCAAAACGGAAGTCCCTGGCAAGTGGCAGGGAAACCATATCCTTATCGACCTGTTCGCCCAACCGAACGCCAGCATCATAACGCTCAGCGACAATATCTTTGAGTCCGTACTCGCTGATAATTTCAATGTTGATATCGGGATACTCAAGCATCACCGGGGCGAGTTTAGGCCAGAGAATTGTATCGGCTGCATGTTCAACGGCAGTAATACGCACAGTACCGGCTGGTTTTTCTCTCAACCCGCTGAGTGCGGCGATCTCACTTTCAATTTCGTCAAAATGTGGTCCTATACGGGAAAGTAGCCGCTCGCCAGCTTCTGTCACAGAAACGCTACGCGTGGTACGGGTAAGAAGACGAAGGCCAAGATCTGCTTCAAGAGTCCTTACCGTGTAGCTCAGTGCCGACTGCGAGACACCTAACTGAGCGGCCGCTTTTGTGAAACTTTTTTCACGGGCAACTGCGATAAAAGCTTGATAATCGTTCACATTTTTACGGCGCATTTATTGACCAGGTTTTTTGGATTAATATTTCTTACTTATAAAATAATTCCTGGCGTGGAGGTTTGTCTATTGGTAACGATCCAACGTTCCACATCCACGACAAGTATCCATTAGCACTCACTAATGCTCAATTGAACCAAGGCTTACCAACTTCCGCTTTTGGCACACAGCATACAAGTATGTGGCTGAAGGTCTGCTGTGAGCGATCAGCAGACGTTCGTAATCGAGTCGCCATGGATCTTGCTAACAATGCCGTGTGTCAATCAACAGGGATCATGTCAATCCCTGTTGCGCATCATGGTCTGGTGATGCCATTTTCTGGCACACATACCGTCTGACCACATCAGATATCGTCTAGGCCAAGCGCTTAAGCATGTGGATAGCGACTCCGCCGTTTCGTTCTTCACTGCGTTCAAATTCATAGCCCAATGATGCGTAAAGGCGAAGATTCACTTCAAACAGCGAGTTCGTATAGAGCCGGACGACATCTAAACCGGCTTGAATTGCCAATTGCTCTGCATGAGCCACCATTTTTCTTCCATAACCGCGTTTCTGAAAGCGCGGGTCAACAGCTACGTTTTCAATGAGTATATCTTCCTTGCGCTGAATTGTTTCAACGAGCGCGGCCAGCTCTTCACCACAGAACAAAAGGTCAACTCTGTGTTCTTTGATGAATGCAGCATGATCTGCCTTCATCGGAAGAGGTTCTCGACCAATCACAGGTACCCACTTGGTGTAAGCCATTCTGGTTAGTGCCGTAACGGCCTCTGCATCACTAATCGCTGCGATTCGCATCGTCTCGATCATGGTTTTATATCTCTCATTGTGACGGTGTATAGCACTCAAATTTAACATAAGAGTTCATTAGGAGTGTCCCCTTATGGCAATAATCTGCTTAATGTCAGGCCCAAGAGGCTGCTTCGAGCGAAAAGCGGAAGTTCCGAATAGTCATCGCCATTGATAATGCTCTACTCACCTTCCCGTGGGTTAACCGACAGAGAGCGAGGCCGGCGCTCAAGCCTTCCCCTTAGAAGATATCGGCATGCCCATTTCAAGCGCACGCACCTCAAAACCAAACTCCTCATACAAGCGGATTGCTGCCTTGTTGAAATGCCAAACAGCCAGTCGGAGTTCCTGCGCGTTACGTGCCAGAGCCCATTCACGCACTCTGTTCATCAATACTTTACCCACTCCTTGCCCTCTGTATATTTCAAGAACACATATTGAGCAAATCCTACAACCAGGGACTGGCTTCAGAAGTGGACTTGTTGGTATTGATATGTTCGCTGCAATAAACCCGATGGGAAGAGAGTTATGCCGGGCTATAAACGCAACATGATCATCAGTTTCAATAAATTCCATCCAATGGGGTTCATCTGCTCCCTCATTCAAAGTCACATCAGCATAAATATCTGGGCGCGCTTTATGATGGATGATATTGAGCTCGCGAGCCAAATCACTAATGATCGCAAGATCAGAACGGATTGCTTCTCGGATACTGAGTTCCATATCCAAATTTTTTATCTCCAATGAGGATCCTCGACCGAGGCTGTCAGCCAGTCGGATTAATTATAAAATCAGTTACGACTAGGATGCATTACAGAAAATTTGCACTTTTCGTTGAGTCCTGTGGACCTGGATTGCATTGTTCTTTTGTTCCTGGGAGATAAAAAGTGCCATTCTCAGCAGGATCCGTTCCTCCTGGGCATCCTGCCCTACCTGGTGAATTATCTGAACTGCCGCCGTCAGACCCCCTCCCTCCGTCTGCACCTGGTTTACCAGGTTGTGACATAGACCCACCGTTTCCACCATCAGCCCCCTTACCTCCCGCACCACCATCTGCAGCACCCACAGAAAAAGCGACAAGCGCGAAAATACACACAAAAAAGTGTTTATCCATATATGCATCTCCATTATTGAATAGACTCATGCTGGCCACATGGATTTTCTAAAATATCCGTTGAACCTGCTCTCATCAATTAAAATATCGTGATGTATATAACGTCCGCTCCTGGCACACAGCAGACAAACACGTAAAGCTGAAGGTCTGCTGAGAGCGAACAGCGGAAGTTAGCAATTGTTCTCACAACTGATTAAGGCATTACTAACATCACGATGTATTAATTAACGGGTTTAAGGTCATTCATACCTCATGAGTGAGGGGCAGACGGATCATCAAAGAATGAGAAGGGGTTAGAGATGAGATAAATCTTCCAGAGACAAATCGCGTCTTAATGGATTATTGTACTGTTTTTACTACGTTGAAGGAGACAGATTACCTTCATGTGTGTAAATATTCCTTGTAAATTTTTATGATGGTACTGTGGTTATGTTTTCTGTCCCCTTTCCTGTTATTACTTTGCTTGCGCTATTAGTTTTAATAGTAATGGTGCTATTCCCTGAAAAAAATCGCCACAGCGGTACACTGCGTTTTCTTATTGCCTGCACAGTCCTTCTTTCTGTAAGCACTCTGCGCTGGGAATACGAGTCCGCCATGCTTAGGAACATTCAATCCGTCTTGGCAATACTTCTGCCCCCTCTCGCATGGCACAGTTTCATCTCAATGACTGAAATCAGTAAGCAGCGTCGCTGGATATTGCTGCTATTACCCCCAACCATTGCCTTATTGCTCAGGATGGTTTGGCCGGCGGCGACTGATTTCATTCTATTTATCATTTTTACAGGATACGGATGTGGCCTCTTTCGTATTGCATGGCAGGGGGAGCGTAACTTCACACTGAATCGGCTGGCGGAGTCAACACATACGATAAAGATGGCTTTTTTCGCAGGCTGCTTTCTGTGTATATCTGCAATGACAGATCTTGCGGTTACATTTGACTTCAGCATCGCCGGTGGAAAACAGGCTCCGGGTATGATTGTCATTTTCCAAATGACACTGCTCCCTCTCATCGCCGCGGCTGTTGTCAGTGCGGGAAGGACAGCTGTATCAGGAAATGATAAGCGGGAAGAAACGTCCCCCGAGAGTATTGTGGTACCCGCGGGAGAGTTTGAGGTGATTTATAGTAGACTCGAGAAACACGTTCGTGAAACAAAAATCTATCTTAATCCCGACCTGACACTGAGTATTCTGGCCAGAAAAGCAGGTATACCAGCACGACAACTTTCAAGTGCAGTCAATTCGGTAAGTCAATGCAATGTATCACAGTGGATCAATGGCTTCAGGATTGAATGGGCAAAGGAACGGCTGTTAAACACCCCATTGCCTGTGACGGATATAATGTTGGAGTCTGGATTCACTACTAAATCAAATTTTAATCGTGAATTTCTGCGAGTTTCTGGCGTATCACCTACCTTGTTCCGACAGAAGATGCAGCGTAATCAAGCGTAGAATTCAGGAATGCACTGATCTTACGAACCAGATTTTGATGAATATTCGATCTCTTTGCATGGAGGCCATCTTGGCAAACAACATCGTCACCGGGTGATTCTTCGTTTAGGATATTTTCAGCGCCGGGTTTACAAAGCTGCATGAAACTGAAATGTGTCGCGCCTTCAACGATCTCATATTGCCTCCTGTTTGGATCCATTTCGGCAGCAAGGTATCCGGACTCCTGCTCTGCGGGTAATTCTGCCAATCTGTCCGCCTGTGCAGCTAAAATCAGGACGGGAATATTAATAGCATTCAGACTTTTAGGGGTAAAACCAGGTGCTAATCCTAGATCAAGAGAGACGACAGCCCGGATCCTTGCATCCCTGTTATTTGCGGATATTTTTTCCAGAGAAAGCGTTTCATTTATGCCAAGTTTTTCTGTTAACCGGCAGTCGCCCCGTTTGGGATGGTTTTGACAATCGTGGATAAACAGGGAGGGTTTAAATCGCGCACCCGCTAGCGACATTACCGTCCATCCCCCAAGAGAATGCCCTAAAGCAGCAATACGTCCCTTGTCCGTTGCCCCGAAAAGTGCGGGAGAATCTATGACGAAATCAATAACCCGAGAAATATCGTGCGGACGTCGCCACAACTTTTTAGCATCTATCGGATTCTGATCAAAAGTGGTAGTGCCTGGATGATCCGGGGCGGCAACAATATATCCCTCTGCAGCCATCGCCGCAGCAATCCAGGACAAATTCCGCCAGTTTCCGTTATATCCGTGTGAAATAACCAGGAGAGGATGTACTCCAGGTAATGGGGGTGCATCGGGGTTCACCGTAACGCCAACGAAAGCGGGATTACTTCCTATATTAACTGTTCTTCCCTCAGAAGAAACTGGATACCACACAGTCAAATTTAGAGTTTCGGAATTTGGGTCTGATAGCGTTATCTGACGAAAGCCTGGAGATGCCTGCACTTGTATGCAGTAAAGGAACACAGACAATAAACAAAAAGCTCGTATGCACATCATAAATAACCCTGTAGAGATGAATTGTGCAACTTGTATATATCAGGTTCCGTATCCGGGCGTCCTGGAACACGATTGAGGTCGTGAATTAGGTTTTTTTTCGGAATTTTTCATGTACATCTCTGACATCAGAGTGCCTGAGTATCACTCCTATTTCGAATGACATGTTTACATATGGTGGCGGTGATAATGTCCGCTCATGGCACACAGCAGACAAACACGTAAAGCTGAAGGTCTGCTGAGAGCGAAGAGCAGACCTAGCATCTCAATCCGATTTATTTTTATACTACCGAACAGATTTCTGAGTCAACGAAGAGCAAACTACAGTGCCATGTTGAAAATTCGCAAAATCGTAATCGTTGGATTATCCTGCAGACAGTTTCTAAAGGGATCAGTATATGAGCAATAGAGTAAGTTTACATTCTGCAGTACATCATCGACAGATCGTAGAAAATCTATTTCTATATTACGTTTACGACCTTTCTGAGTTCAGTCGAGCCATATGTAATAACGATGGAAGTTATAGTTTTAAGTCGTCATCACTTGATCCCCACTGGAGCCGTAATGACCATTGGCCGTATTTAGTTTATTGCGGTGAGGAACTTGCTGGCTTCTGTCTGGTGAGACGCTATCCCTATGATTTACAACGTTATGACATTGACCAGTTTTTTATTATTCGTCGGTTCAGAGGAATGGGCGTTGCTAAAGAGGCATTTCGTCTCGCAGTGTCTGATAGGCCTGGATTGTGGCAAACAAGGGTAATGCTTGAAAACACATCGGCATTGCAGTTCTGGCGTTCGGCTGTTAACTCAGTCAGCGAAGGTAATTTTCAGGAGAGGATTCTGGCTGATTATGATTTAGACATGCATTTCTTTTTATATGAAATAATATAAGTATTTTTGCAATTCAATGAGTATTAGAA
The DNA here is from genome assembly GCF_050606005.1 of Rahnella sp. PAMC25617. NCBI lineage: Bacteria > Pseudomonadati > Pseudomonadota > Gammaproteobacteria > Enterobacterales > Yersiniaceae > Rahnella > Rahnella sp. PAMC25617. The sequence goes on along the minus strand of NZ_JBOCUM010000011.1, from coordinate 59,183 downwards.
AAGGAATATTCATCAATTTTTCTAAAAGAGAATTTCGCCGTTGATGAATATCATTTGTTCAAAAGCAGTCTTAGTCAATATTTCTCTCAATCTGACCTGCTTCTATTGATTAACGCACCGCGTGGTTACTATGGTCCGCTTTTGGCACACAGCGGACAAATGCTCGGCGATTATGGTCTGCTATGAGCTGTAAGTTCAACGGGTCGATGCAACGCTATCCTTAATCAGGGGGGACGTTGCCATGAAACGAAGAACTCGGATTAACTACACGCCAGAGCAAAAGGCAATTATCTGGGACAGATATAAGCAAGGTGACTCCCTGCATGATATCGCCAGAATGTTCGACAGATATCATTCTTCTATTATGCCCACTATCCACCAGACTGGTGGCTACCGTCCTCCCGTGCGAAAGCGGCACCGATTAGCGCTTTCGCTTGATGAAAGAGAGGAGATATCCAGAGGACTGGTAGCAAAGCTCAGTATCAGGGACATCGCTGCCAAATTATCAAGAGCAACCTCAACGATTAGCCGGGAGATCAAGAGGCACGGTGGTGCAAAAAAATACCGTGCAGCAAAAGCCGATGCAACTCTATGAATCACCCGCAGAGCGGTTCAATCAATGTGTTGCATCCATCGGTTGAACTCACAGCGAAGAGCGGACATTAAGGATTCGTGGGCCATCATGTTGACTAAATCTGGTTAGCACTACTTCAATAATTTTGACATCAGCTCAAAAAACATTGGCAGGTCATGGCTGATCGAGAAGGACGCATTTATGGCTTTACGTGCGATTAAACCGTCAATAAAGGCAAAAAGTATAATCGTGATTTCCTCCAGGTTAATGTTCCGGCGAAACTCTCCCGCCGCATTACCCTTCCACCTTTGTTTGAAAATCAGGAAATTTTTGCGGCGTTTACTCAAGCATTTGCGAGATTATCCGCACCTGAATATCGAATGGCTGCCGACCGGGACGGATCTCAATATTATCGATGAACAGATTGATATCGGGATCAGAATTGGTACCGTGCCGGATAACCGCTTTATTGTGAAATGCATTTGTCCGGTGGGCGTCACCTGATCTAATTTTCCGCCCCCATCAGCCTCTGCTACCCGCCCGCATACGGCTGGTCTTTGACTGGCTGACGCAGATCCTCAAAGAGCTGTTCAGCGAATAGCGGCGTTATTAAGGAAATAAAAAAGCGCCATGTTTGCACATGACGCTTGTGTGATTAAACGGCTGTGTTTACCGGCTGATGTTAGAAATCAACATTGACGCCCAGCTGGAAGCTGCGACCTGGCATCACGGCCAGCGCTTTGTTGTATTCATCCTGATTGGTGGTATCAGTCAGAGTACGGCTGCTCAGGTAATCCCAGTATTTGCGGTCGGTGATGTTGTAAACACCACCGCTGAGTTTCACGTTCTTCGCGACTTTCCAGTACGCCGTTGCATCAACCATACCGTAGCCCGGTACGTTCATGTATTCGGTGGTGGAACCCGTGATTGGCGTACCGGCGTTGGTGTAGCTCTGACGGTTTGTCGCTTCGGCTTTTTTACCTTTGACGAAAGTCGCGGTCAGCGCAGTACCGTACACGCCGGATGGATCATCCCACGCCACGCCAGCGACAAATTTCATTGGCGGCACGCTGTCGAGATCCACATATTTGTCGCCATCGTAGCTGGATTTCGATTCACCCTTGGCATAACCCAGTGCGAAGGTGGTGCTCAGACCGTCAACGCTGCTGAACCAGGTACCGTAGTTAATTTTGGTGCTCAGATCGCCACCATAGATAAACGCTTCATCGCGGTTTTCGGCCTGATAAATCGTATAGATATTGGAGGGCACATTGGTGAACATGCCCGGGTTGGCAGCACGGCTGTAGCGGGTGTTGGCAATAAAGTTTTTGTAGGTGTTGTAGAAAACGGAAGTCTTGAAGGTCACTCCTTCAGTCGCTTCACCTTTCATACCCCATTCGAAGTTATTGCTGGTCTCGGTTTTCAAATCCGTGTTGCCGATCAGCGCGTATTGCTGAGAACCGGCATAAGAAGAACCGAGGTTCCAGGAACCGTAAAGCTGGCTGGCATCCGGGAATTGCGCACCACGACGATATTGCAGGTAAGTCATCAGCTTAGGCGTGATGTCATAGGTGAACGCCAGGGACGGCAGAACCTGCGTATCGGAATTGGCTTTGCCATACAGGGTAGAAACCTGGCCTTCAGAGACGGTGCTGTTGGACAAGTCAGACAGATCTTTCGCTTTGGTGTTCTGATACGCCACACGCACTGCAGGCACGATGGAGAAGTCATGGCCATCGAGGTCAAACTTCATGGTGTCCTGCAGGAAGCCGCCCAGAATATAAGAACGGCTGTTCGCTTCCGGCTGCATGATAGTGGTGTAAACGCTTTGCTCCGGGCTTTCACGGAACGGACGTTCAGTGTTGGACATACGACCGTTGATACCGGCGCTCAGCTCATGACGACCCAGGGTTTTCAGCCAGCTGGTTTCCCCGCCGAAAGTGTTGACGTCATAGTTGGAATAGACGTTCATCATCTGCTTACTGGCGTTTGGCATGTAGGTATTGTCGTGCGCCTGCGTGTACTGGTAATACACTTTCGAAACAATGGCATCGACGTAATCGTTGAACGGCGTCCATTCGTCTTTCAGCGTCGCGCCCCAGCGGCGGGTGTTACTTTGCTGCTGTGCAGTGCCGAGAATGGCGCTGCCTGAGCTGTTCCACGCATCGTAATGGGTATGGTTTACTTTTTCGTAATAATCGAGCGTACCGGTGACTTTATGTTCGTCATTTGGCTGCCAGATAACGGAAGTCATTACTGCGTCGGAGTGCCAGTTAGCCGGATACGCATCGTGCGTTCCGCTGTTATTGCTGGTTTCCTGGCCGTCGCGGCGGCTGATGGCGATCAGACCACGCAGGGTTTCGTCACCTGCGGCGGCGGTGATGCCGTTGTGCCAGGAGCGGTCGGAAGAATCATAATCAGACTGGTAACCGAAATAGGTTTCCTTGCCCGGACGCAGATAATCATCGGCAGATTTTGGCAGGAAGGAAACGGCACCGCCTATTGAGTTGTTGGCGCGATCAGCGGAGGTGGCGCCGGATTCGATATCTACCTGGCCGTAAATGTAAGGATCGATGTAATCACGGCCAATACCGGACGTGCCCAGACCCGCGCGGCTTGCGTAGCTGCGGCCAGTGGCGCTTGGCTGTGGAATGCCGTCGACATCGATGCCGACGCGGTTGCTTTCCAGACCACGGATGTTATAGCCAGTATAACCGTTACGGTCGAAGCCGCTTTTGCCGTTGCCGGAACCGCCGCTGGAGCCGGTAGCGGTGATCAGGGGCTCATAACGCATGATGGTGCCGAAATCATTGCCGCCTTTTTGCTGCATTTCTGCTGCGGTGATGGTGGTTTTCGAGCCCGGTTTTTTATCCGGCATCGTTTCGGTAACCGTCATCACTTCTTCATTGGTCTGCGCCAGATCCTGCGCAGTACGTACCACCGGTTTTTTCCTGATGGCTTCAGAAGCTGGCGTTTTATTGGCTGCCAGATCGGTGGTGTCTTTAATCGCTTGTGCTGCATTTACGTTAAAGGTGGTGGTGAGAATCGTCCCCATGAAAATGACGTTTTTCACCAAACCCTGCTGTGTAAAGGATTTGAACATTTGTTTTTAGCCCTGCACTATTTTTAAAAGTTCTGCTCGCATTTACTGCCTTTCGACAAATCAGACGCGCTGGTCATCTGCTTTCAATTCTTCCGTAAAAAGCCCTTGTCCTTATAAAATATGGGTTTATTTGACGTCCTTACCCACTTCGGCTTGGTGCGAATGATAATGATACTGAGAATTGTTATCAACAAATTGATAAATAAAAATGGGCTTCTTAACGAAATCTTTGCAATGTGTGGCTCAGAATGAACTACCGCGAGATCAAAAGCGCGGGGGATGATGCCTGTGTCCTTACGTTTTTCAGGGTTGCGAAAAATATTCCTAAGATATATCTTTCGTTCAACCTTACTTCAAAAGAGAAAACGTGATGACTCAACATCGCAACGAAACCCCTGCCGTAAACTTGCCTGTCCGCGTCAAAAACGACCTGGTTTTCCGTCATATCACCGTCAAAAGCAGCGAAAACGTGGCTGGCTGTTTTCAGCGTATCGTGTTGAACGGCGACGATCTGAAGGGTTTTACCTCGCGTGGTTTTGATGACCACATCAAACTGTTTTTCCCGGCAAATCCCGGTGATGTGATCACGCCGCCGACCGCGACCGACGAAGGCATTGTCTGGGGCGAAGGGCCGCGTCCGCTTAACCGCGAATACACGCCGCTGCATTTCGATGCACAAGCCAATGAACTGACGCTGGATTTCTATCTTCACGATGGCGGTGTCGCCAGTGAATGGGCGGCTGGCGCGAAGCCGGGCGATAAGCTGATCATCGGCGGACCGCGCGGTTCACTGATTATCCCGACCACTTACGCATGGCAGTTGTATGTCTGCGATGAAACCGGTCTTCCGGCGGTGAAGCGCCGTTTGCGCGAGCTGAAACAGGCCGCGTCTGCCGCGAAAGTGACCGTGCTGGTCAAAGTGAAAGATGTCAGTTGCGTTAGCTACTTAAACGATGAAAAAGAGTTCGACATCGAATGGATTGTCAGTGAAGAACAAAACGGTTATCAGGAAGATGACGCGGCAGTAAAAAAACTGAAAAGCATTTCTTTGCCGGAAAGTGATTACTACATCTGGGCGACCGGCGAGGGGAAATTCGTCAAAGGGCTGAATGATTACTTCGTCGAAAATCGCGGACTGGACGCCAATCTGGTGCGTTGTGTCGCTTACTGGCACAACAAGTAACGATGATGAATCATAAACACCGTCGCGAAAGGATGTTTGAAACGGGTGATATCCGCCTGCTGATGCTGCATTTTTTACAGCAACGTTCCGCTCACGGTTATGAACTGATCAAAGCCATCGAAGAACTCTCCAAAGGCGAATACACGCCGAGCGCCAGTATCATTTATCCGAACCTGACCTTCCTGGAAGAACAGGGTCTGGTAACGGCGAAGCAGGAAGAGGGCGGTAAGAAACAATATTCAATTACGCCGGAAGGCACGCAGTCGCTGGCAGAGCAGGGTGATTTGCTCGGTTCAGTAACAGAGAAACTGCATTCACTGGCGATTTTATCGAATAACCGCAGTATTCCGGAAATGCAGCGCGCGATTAACAATATGCGCATGGCGCTCAACCTGCGGTTGGCGAAAGGGCCAATCGGGCAGGAAACGCTGTATAAAATCACCGATGCGTTAGACCGCGCGACCAAAGAAATCGAGCGCAGCTAAACGGATTACCAAAAACTATAAAGCCTCCGACCGGAGGCTTTATACGTTCAGGAAATATCACGGGAAATTAGTTTTCTTCAGGCCACGGTGTCAATATTTCATAACCCGTTTTCGTCACCGCAATCATATGTTCCCATTGCGCGGACAACGAATGATCTTTAGTCACCACCGTCCAGCCGTCGGGCAGCACTTTGTTTTGCTTTTTACCGGCGTTCAGCATCGGTTCGATGGTGAATAACATGCCTTCCTGCAACACCAGTCCGCGGCCTTTTTCACCGTAATGCAGCACCTGCGGATCTTCGTGATAACCCATGCCGATGCCGTGACCGCAGTATTCTTCTACGATGGAAAACCCTTCGCGTTTCGCTACCGAGGCAATGGCATGACCCACATCACCGAGGGTTGCGCCGGGACGCACCACTTCGATACCGGCCATCATCGCTTCAAAGGTGGTATCCACCAGACGGCGAGCCATAATGCTCGGCTCACCGGCGTAATACATGCGGCTGGTGTCGCCGTACCAGCCATCTTTAATCAGCGCCACGTCGATGTTCACGATGTCGCCTTTCTTCAGTGCTTTATCGGAGGGGATACCGTGGCAAATCACATGGTTGACGGAGGTACACGTGGTTTTCTGATAGCCGTGATAACCGATATTTGCCGGGATCGCCTGTAATTCGTTGACGATAAAATCGTGGCAGATGCGGTCCAGTTCATTGGTCGTGACACCCGGCACCACATAAGGCGTGATCATATGCAGCACCCGCGCCGCCAGTTTACCGGCGATACGCGCTTTATCGATGCCTTCCGGCGTTTTGACCATACGGTTATTGTTGACGAAATATCGGCTGTCTAAACCATTATTCATTGCTTGCCTTCCTGTGTGTGCCGCCGACATTTAACAGCGTGCGGATACTTCCGGTGTTTTCTTCAGATTCCATGCTGCAACGCACCAGCAATTGCGAAATCTCGCTGTGCGTCATGTCCGGATGAGTTTCCATCAGCATACCAATTTTCATCCAGTGCTCGGCCTGCGCGTTGATGGAACGCGTATACGCCAGACTGGCGATGCGCAGATTCTCATGCATCAGTTCGGAGATTTTAATGATACCCATCGGGCGCCCTCGGTAGTATACGAATCATATATGTTTTATATACTACGCAGGTCGCTGCGAATTTTCCAATAAAAAAGCCTCCGCTGAACAGACGGAGGCGTTTTCGCTACATGGCCGGGTTTAGCGGCGTTTACTGGGCAGAGGTGTCTTTTTTCATGGCATCTTTCGACATCGTGTCTTTGGACATAGAGTTTTTGGACATTGAGTCTTTAGACATGCTGTCTTTCTTCATATGATCTTTCGACATGCAGTCTTTGCCCATGTTGTCTTTAGCCATGGAATCTTTACTCATGCTGTCTTTTTTCATGCAGTCTTTCGACATATGGCCCATGGTATCTTTCTTCGCCATCGCGTCAGCAGCATAAGTGGTGCTCACAGCGCCCATCATCAGACAAGCAGACATCATCATTACGGTTAACTTTTTCATGATAAATCCTTCTTTTAGGTTTTGAGATACAAAGGTTGTTGTGGACAGTGTTGATCCTTGAGGATCGTGTTCAGCTTCCGCCGAACCAGTTGTAGCCCTGATCTTCCCAGTAGCCACCAGTGAACTTGTTTGTTATTTCAATGACTTCGATATGCTTTGGATTCTTATAGCCGAGTTTGGTCGGCATTCTGAGCTTCATCGGGAAGCCGTATTTTCGCGGTAAAATCTGGCCGTCATAAGTCAGCGCCAGCAGGGTTTGCGGATGCAGTGCCGTCGCCATATCAATGCTGGTGTAATACTGGTCCGCACATTTAAAACTGACGTATTCCGCGGTCAGATCTGCGCCAATCAGGCGCAAAAAATCACCAAACGGCACGCCGCCCCATTTGCCAATCGCGCTCCAGCCTTCGACACAAATGTGACGAGTCACCTGGCTGACCTGCGCCATTTTGTACAGCGTTGGCAATGACCATTCGCGTTTATCCAGCGCCAGACCGGCGATTTTCAGGCGATAAGCGTTACCGTCTACTTCCGGTGCGTCGTCTTCGGCGTAAAAAGCGTTAAACGGAAACGGACGGGTGATCATCGATTCGGCGTACACCGGCGCCAGGCGTGTCGAGCCAAACAGCCAGCCTTGTACGCGGTCGTTGAATCCAGAAATCTTACCGAGCGCGTTTTCGACGCTGGCGTTATCGCTGATGTCGCAACCTGTGAGCAGCGCGACGCCGCCGAGTGTCAGCCCGCGTTGTAAAAACAGGCGGCGGGAGGGCGCATCCAGTTCGCGGATAATTTGTTTTTTTGCTTCCTGTAAAATGGCTTCGCTGTCGGAAGGGCTGAAAATCTGGCTGATCGTTTTTTTAACGAGGTTTTTCATCATGTCTTCCTTAACGTCCGCGGATCATGGCAATCAGGGTTTTCGGCACCAGCGCCACCATCACGATATGCAGCACCACAAATCCCACCAGTGAAGCCATCGCCAGAAAATGCACATAACGCGCTGTATCAAAGCCGCCCATCAGTTCGCGCAGCAGCGGAAATTGCACGGATTTCCACACCACCAGCCCGGAAAGCACCAGCACGATGCCGTCAAACATCACGAACACATACGCGGCACGTTGCACCATGTTGTAGTGGCGTAAATCGTCGTGTTTCAGCTTGCCGCGCAGGGCGGACAGTAAATCGTTAATGATGCCGCGCGGCGTCAGCGGCCAAAATTTTCGTTTCATGCGGCCGGTAAAAATATTCATCAGCAGATAAAACAGGCCGTTGAAACCAAACAGCCACATCCCGGCAAAGTGCCACTGAATACCGCCACCGAGCCAGCCACCGAGTGTGACGGTTGGCGGAAAATCAAAATTAAACAGCGGTGAGGCGTTATAAATCTGCCAGCCGCTGGTGACCATAATCAGCACCGCCAGCGCGTTCAGCCAGTGCGTCAGACGCAGCCATAACGGATGCACGATGGCGGGTTTTTGTTTTGCCTGTCCGGGTAAATCCGTGTGTATTGTCATGATGAAGTCCGGCTGTCCGTCCTGTGATGAAGCGAGTATTGAGCGGATTTGTTCCCCGATACCTCACGCAAAGTTAAATAAAATGTGATAACTCGCGGGCGGTTGCTTGTGTAGACTCAAACCATTGGGGAACACCACGTTTTGGGATGACATATGGATAAGACGAAGAAGATCCTGATCGTTGAAGATGACGGGGATATCGCAGAACTGCTCAGCCTGCATCTGCGTGATGAGGGTTATGAAATTACGCACGCCGCAGACGGTAATCTGGGCGTGGCGCATCTGGAGAAAGGCGGCTGGGACGCGCTGATCCTCGACCTGATGCTGCCGGGTGTAGACGGCCTGGAAATCTGCCGCCGTGCGCGCAACATGACGCGTTATACGCCGATCATTATTATCAGCGCACGCTCCAGCGAAGTGCATCGGGTGCTCGGGCTGGAACTGGGCGCGGATGATTATCTGGCGAAACCTTTCTCCATGCTGGAACTGGTGGCGAGGGTTAAGGCGCTGTTCCGGCGGCAGGAAGCGATGAGCCGCAATATGAAAATGGACGCCGGTACCCTGAGTTTTTCCGGGCTGGTCATCGACCCGATTGCGCGCGAAGTGATGCTGAATCAGATGCCCGTTGAACTGACGCCGCGTGAGTTTGATTTGCTGTATTTCTTTGCCAAAAATCCCGGCAAAGTGTTCTCGCGCCTCAGCCTGCTCAATCAGGTCTGGGGCTACGAACACGAAGGGTATGAACATACGGTGAACACCCATATCAACCGTCTGCGCATCAAGATAGAAGCTAATCCGGCCGAGCCGGAACGTATTCTGACCGTGTGGGGAAAAGGCTACAAATTCGTGTCTTCCGCTGAAGACGCGCAAGGGTAAATCATGAAAAATCTCACGCTGGCGCAAAGACTGACTCTGGTATTTACGGTGTTACTGATCGCCTGCTGTGCGCTTTCCGGCTATATGCAGGTGCGCTCCAGTAACCAGTACAGCCAGTCGGTGATCCAGCGGCTGTCAGCCAATCTGGCGACGCAGATAGCGGCGAATAATCCGCTGCTCAGCGAGGACGACTGGGATCCGAAAGCAGTGCATACCCTGTTCGATCAGCTGATGGCGGTGAATCCCAGCGTGGAGGTTTATCTGCTGGATAAAGACGGCAATATTGTCGGCAATGCCGCTCCTGCTGGCAGATTGCAACAAAAGCGCATTGATCTCGCGCCGGTTAACGCGCTGCTTCATGGTGCGAAAATGCCGGTATATGGCGACAATCCGCGGGATCCGCAAACTCCGCAGGTCTTCAGTGCTGCGCCGTTGCTGGTCAACGGAGAAACTCAGGGTTACGTGTACATCGTTCTGCTCGGCGATGCTTACACCGCGCTGACCAGTGATGCGCAATATCAGTCGGCGATATCTCTGGCGCTGCGCTCGATGGGGCTGGTGGCGCTGTTTGGTTTGCTGGCCGGTGCGCTGGCGTTCCGCTGGGTGACGCGTCCGGTGCGAAAACTCACGGCACAAATTGCCGAACTTGATACCGGCGGCATGGACGCCATTCAGGCGCTGGCGAAAACGGAGACACCGGCCGGAGCCGCACGTGATGAAGTCACGCAACTGCAACAGGCATTTGTCGCGCTGGCAAAACGTATCGATCAGCAATGGCAAAGCCTGATGGTGCAGGATCAGCAACGGCGTGAATTTATCGCCAATATTTCCCACGATCTGCGTACGCCGCTGACATCGCTGCACGGTTATCTGGAAACGCTGTCGGTGAAATCAGACCATCTGAGCAACGAAGACCGCCAGCGTTATCTGAATATCGCCCTGATGCAGAGTAAAAAAGTTGGCCGTCTGGCGCAGGAATTATTTGAACTGGCGCGGCTGGAATACGGCGTGGTGAAACCGCAGAAAGAGCCATTCTCGCTGAGTGAGCTGGTGCAGGATGTTTTCCAGAAATTCGAGCTGGCAACGGAAACACGCGGGCAAAAATTGCTGGCGGATATCACACCGGGTATTCCGCTGGTGAATGCCGATCTCGGTATGATTGAACGGGTGCTGACCAACCTGCTGGATAACGCCATCCGCTTTACGCCGGAAGGGGGCACGATAGAAATTAAATTGTGGCCGCACGAAGGTCAGGTGATGGTGCAGTTGAAAGACAGCGGACCGGGCATAGCGCCGGAGCTGAAAGACAGCCTGTTTGTACGTCCGTCGATACTCAGTACCAACAAACACCGTGCAGGCGGGCTGGGTCTGATGATTGTCCGCCGCATTCTGCAACTGCACGGCAGCGATATCCAGTTGATTGAACAGCCGAAGCGCGGTGCCTGTTTTCAGTTTTCCGTGCCCGTTTGAATTCCTGGTTTGTTTTTGTAAAGGCATGAAAGAGTGAACTATAATCTTTCACTCTTCATGCTGACTGGACGACCAGAGATTCAGCCATTCTAAGCAGGGACGACCTTGCGTGTTTTCAGGAACTATCATGGCCTGGTTTTATCTGTTTCTCGCCGGTATTTTCGAAGTGGTCTGGTCGACCGCAATGAAAGAATCCCACGGTTTCACCCGCCTTATTCCCAGTATTCTTACGGTTTTCTTCATGATCCTCAGCGTCATTTTGCTGGCGATTTCGATGAAAACGCTGCCGCTCGGCACGTCTTACACCGTCTGGGTCGGTATCGGCGCTATCGGTGCCTTCATTCTCGGCGTGGTGATGTTCGGCGAAAGCCTCAACCCGCTGCGGGTGATCGCCGTGCTGCTGATTTTCTCCGGCGTGGTTCTGCTAAAAGTGGCGACGAAAGGGTAAAGGCGGAAACGCTGATATGACAAAGCCGCTCTGTACAAGGAGCGGCTTTTTGTTTATTGCTTATTGAAAAAGAGCGTCGAGAGCACCTGCTGAGAAACCGGCACCAGCCCGACTTTCAGACCAAAGGGTTTGAAAAGTTTGTTGATAATATCGGAGGTATAATTTCCTTTATCATTTTCCACTTCTGACAGTGTTTTCCGCGATACGGAAACCAGTTTAGCGAAAGCATCTTGTTTTAGCCCCAGCACATTGATCCGCAGTGCTTTTAACGCTTCCCCCTGGCTTACTTCCCCGGATATCAGCGCGCGCAGGATCTGAAGTCTGGCTTCATTCCTTTCATTGGCGCTGACGGGTTTCGTCAGATGAGAGACTCTGCGGCGGGTGCGTGTTTTGACAGCACGGTCCCTCTCTGCCTGGTTCGTGATTTCTGCCGTGGCGCTTTGGGTTCTCTGCGCGGCATTTTTTTTCGCACGTATTTTCGCGATGGTGCTTTTCGCTGAATGGGCCGCAATCAGAGGTTCTTTCATAACAGCCCCCAGCGGCGCAATTTTTCGGGAATATAACTGAAACTTATTGCGGGCATGTTCAGGATCTGTTGCGGGATACCCCGGGCAGCAAGCCGGTCTTTCAGACCTGTCAGTTGCTCAGCAGTCTCATTGAGCGCCCGGAGTAAGTTTTGTGCCGGAATGAGATCATCCAGAGTTTGCGCAATAGCGGGAAAATCATATTCACCGCCAACTTCCAGCGGCGTTTTCCATTTCGTCGTTCTGGCAATCCCTTCAGGATCGGCCTTCATGGGCGCGAAATCGTAGATCGGCGCGAGCCGGATGCTGCCTTCATCCTTGAGAAAAGAGGTATTTCGACCATGGTTATCGCTGTTGCCAAAAATAATATTGAGCAGATCCCGTCGGACCCATTCGGTAACAAACGCCGGGATATCAAAAGAAAAACCCTGCCCTGTCACCATATGGCTGCGGGAAATTTGATTAATCAATGTCCTGAGGGTTTCTTCATGATAGAGCGTGACACCGGGTGCCTTGCGCAGCAGAGAATAGACCGATTCCATCCCCAACCGCCTGACGACACCTTCTTCTTCAAAGGCAATATCAAAACGTGGCAACCACAGTGACGGATAAGTCAGTCCTTCTTCAAGCCGCATATTGTGCGTCGGGATTGTCTCAAATCCCATCGCTTCCAGTTCATGATAGAAATGGAATTCAGCCCGCAAGATATTGCAGTCCACTTCAGTCCTTGCCCCGCGTGGATATTTGACCAGATAAGGAATATCCCGGTTGGCGGGATCACTCTGGTAGGTATCGATCCAGATTTGCTGTTCCCGGTTGCAACGGAGCAGCAGTTTTGGTGCTTCCCCGCCCGCACCTGTCGCCCCCCCGGCAGCGGCACCGCGTTGCTGGGCATAATCCAGAAAGTCTCCTGCCCGGTTTATAACGTCGTCGACGGTGAAAAAGAGTTGTTCAGCAAGGGGGTTATGTTCCGGCAAGGATTCTTTAATGCGCAGGTTACCGACAGGGGACAGGGTGCCATGCTTGAGCAATACAAAATTTTGCTCATCCGGGGTCAGCCCTTCGAGGTCAAGATAGTTGGCCCAATAGCGGCGGCTGGAGCCGCTGGGAATGATGTCATCGAGAAATTTCAGCCATCCGCGTTGCCCGTTATCATCGAAAAAGAGGGCAACCGGATGGTTAAGTGATACGGCGCGGTTATCGTCCCGGTCGAGGTTATCAATTGCATAATCGAAAAGATAATTAAGTTCAGTCAGGCGATAGTTGTTTTGTTCGCTGTCGGGAAAAGTGATGTTAGCAATATCCACCCACTCATTATTGAGAAAAGCCTGTAACGTTAACTGTTCCATAAGATCCCCTTTACTTATGAGTGGCATATTACTCGTTAATAAAGAATAGTCCATTTAACGTTACCTAAAACACCCATTATTCGGCTTTTTCGAATTTATTGCGTTTTATATCACTCGTTAATTTTCGCTACTCAACGACAAAGCCGCTCTGTAAAAGGAGCGGCTTTTGTTTTGAATAACAAACTTCAGCAAATCATTTGTACAACACAGCGGTACCATGAATGCGGTTCTGACCACCGGCTTCGATGATTTTATAAGAACTGGCACCGGCAGCAGCGGCTTTGGCGGCGAAAGTGGATTCCAGACCATCTAAGGTATTGTCAGAGGCCGTTATGGTGCCGATTTCAGCCGCGAAGCTACCGAAAGAAACTGTGGTGAGTGCAGCAGCGATAACGAAAGTTTTGATAGATTTCATGATGTCATTCCTTCTCAATGTTTGTTTGGGGAAGGCCGTGTGCCTTCGATGAGAAGAAGAATAGCGCCGTGCGACCGGAAGGGATAGCGGAGTGATTTGCTTATGTTGTTCGAAAAAATTGAATTAAATGCCGGGGGGATTAAAAAGCCCCGTTTCCGGGGCATGAGATCAGAACCTTTCCCCTTCCAGCGTCGAATCACACAGCGCAAAAATCTCGCTCCAGCCTTCGCCAGAAGCCAGCAGTTGCTGAATGTGCAGCGCGACATCGCTGCGGCGCACGCGGCCGTGGGCTTCGGTTTGGATCAGATGCGCTTTGCCTGTCGCATCGCCATTCATCAGGCCGCCGGGACGCAGGATGCACCAGTCCAGCGTGCTGGTTTGCAGCCAGCTTTCGGCCAGCGATTTCTCACGCACCGCCTGCCCGAACGCCTGTTTTGCGCGTGTGGATAGCGTCGGCCAGCTGTCGCCGCAGCCAATGGAAGTTACCAGCAACATCTGACGGATCCCGGCCTGCTCTGCAGTATCAATGATCAACCGGTTAGCGGTGTAATCGGCGAGTTTGCCGCCCAGTGTTGACACGATTTGTGCCCCGCTGCCTGCCATTTGGCAGGCCTGTAAAACGTCGGCGGGATTAAGCGCATCGCCCTCAATGACGGTCACACCACGTGCGCGCAAGGTTTGCGCCTGTTCGGCGTTGCGGATAAGCGCGACCACCGGACGTTCCTGCGCCGTCAGCGCCACCAGTTCAGCGCCGACGCCGCTGCCTGCGCCAAAAATCAGCAAAGTGTTCAAGGTTGGTTCTCTCTCTCAGCCAGAAGGGCGGGAAGGGCACGAAATGCATTCAGCTGATCGGTCAGTAATTCACGATGGCTGTCGCGCCCGACGAAAACCTTGAGCATGGCATAACCGGAAGCGTTTAAAAACCAGACACTTGCTGTGCTCATTCCCATAAACGGACGTTCAACCAGTGCAATGTGCTGACAGTGTGTCGCGCGGATATGCCCGCTCATGCCCTGTTTGCCGCGCAGGTTAAAGTAACCGTGACGATGTGTGCCGGACGGCAATTCGCCATGGAATTCGAGGATCAGATCGTCATTATTAACCAGCGTCGTGACGTCGCCCCAGCCGGTGATGTTGTCCCAGACGGTGTCGAAATGGGTTCCGGCAAACAGATAACTTCCCGGCAGGTTCTGAATCACTTCCAGCGGCGTGATTCGGTATTCACGGGCGATATCTTCGACGGTGCCGTCGGGCTGAGTGGCGAGAAAGTCGATCAGGGACTGAAGTTTATCCGTTGGCATGAGTGGTATTCCGTAAAGTCAGTTGTGGGATCAATGTCTGTAAGGCCTGCAACATATTGCTGGCCCAGAAACGCCCGGCAGGCGTGAGATTAAAACGCGGGCCTTCGTTGAGCATCAGGCCGCATTGTTGCCATTGCTGTAACAAGGGTTCGAGCGGGAAAGGATTTTCGATGATACGGCTAAGATCATAACGGCCCGCCTCGATGCCGCCCTGTAAATCCAGCCGCCAGCGGTGCTCAGCGGTCGTCGCTGCGGTCATCATCATGATCGGTTTCTGTCCGGCATCCATCTGCTGGTAATACATCTCCAGGCTGCGTGCGGTCATGTACGATTGCCCGCCGAGATTGCCGCCTGCACCGCTGCCAAAAGCCAGACAGTCGGCACCTTTTTTGATCAGCAAATTGTACAGATTGCGTTCCCGCGTGGTGCGCGCCCAGTGACTGTTACTTATCTGATGCCAGCCGTCGCGTGCCAGAAAAGCTTCACCTTCGAGGTAAAAATCACGACGCTGAGTGACATCCGGCAGCGACACGCGTTTATTTTCCACCGCTTTGCCCAGCGGCGTGGAAGGCAGCAGATTCAGGGCGTAAAGATCGACGCCATCCAGCGGTAAATCACGGACGATCTGCAAATCTTCCCGCCAGCTTTCCGGCGTCTGTTCCGGTAATCCGAACATCAGGTCGCAGACCACCGCAGCGCGATCACGCTCCCCGAGTTTACGCAAAAACTGTATCGCTTCTTCACGGCTGGCGCGGCGTCCCATACGCTGGCGGACACGGGTATCAAACGTCTGAATACCAATCGAAAAACGGTTTGCGCCCGCCTCCAGACAGGCGTCGATGCGCTCGTCATCGAAATTAAGGATCCGTCCCTCGACGGTGATTTCGCAATCCGGTGCCAGCGGCAAACAGCGACGCAGCGTGCTGATGATCCGGTGCAGCTGTTTTGCGCTGAGTGCCGTCGGTGTGCCGCCACCAAAATACATAGCGTGGACAGGCGCCGACTGATGCAGCGGCGAACCGGCTTCCTGTTCGATCTCCCGGATCAGGTAATCGCAATACTGTTCTGTGGCTTCCGCTTCCAGTTTGTTCTGGTAGAACCCGCAAAATTTACAGTGCGTCGCACAAAAGGGGATATGCAGATAGACCAGACGCTTATTGGCCGGAAGCTGGCGCTGACAAAGCGCCTGCCACTGAGCGGGGATCTCCTGCGGCGGAACCGGCTGCTGTGGCCGCCAGGGCATCACCGCCCAGCGGTCCGGGAACGGCAGTCCGTCTGCGGCAGCGTAAAAACGCGTGAAGTCTAAGCTCATTGAGTTTGTCTTCTCCTGAAGAAATCATCATTCATTCGCGGACATTAAACGATAATGATTATCATTCGATCAAACCCAAAACGCATTTGCGATGATCTGTATCAAGTTTGGAAAAGGGAAGTCTGTTGAGGAAAATCAGTTCAGCGCTTCGCCTTATCCCGCCTCGGTCTGACCGCAATATCTGTGATTTGGGTGTCGTCACTGGCGTCGATCACCAGACGTACTGCCGCAGCCACTGATTTCGGCGTGCTGTATTCGCGCGGGTCGATGGCTTCAAAGTTGCCCTGACTTTCGCGAGTTTTGCGATTCATCGGCGTGTCTGTCGGGCCGGGTGCGACGGTGGAAACACGCACGCCGTGTTCGCTTTCTTCCTGCCGCAGCGCGTGGGCGAGGGCGCTGAGGGCAAATTTTGACGCGCAATACACCATGTTTCCGCCATCGGCTTTGGTACCGGATCCTGAACCGATAAACACCACCTGACCTTCCTGTTTTCTCAGCGCCGGTAATGCCAGTTTCGTGAATTCAGCGGGGGCAAACACGTTAATGGAAAACTGCTGCTGCCAGTCCTCTGGCGTTGCATTTTCAAGACGTAACGGTTTGGAAATGGCCGCCGAATGCACCAGCACATCAATCGCCGGTATTTCACCGACAAACCGCGCAATGGCGTCAAAATCATGCAGGTCAATTTCAACAGCATCGACATTTTCAATCAGCCGCAGCGCAATCAGGCTGTCTTTATTACGCCCGAGGGCATAAACGCGATGGTCGCGCGCCAGATTGTGGACAACCGCCAGTCCGATACCGCTGGTACCGCCGGTGACCACTGCAACAGGGAATGAACTCATGATGTTTTCCTTAGGTTTTTTCATCAAGTTATCAGCTTTGCGCAGGGCGAACGACTGCGTTTATTGGATTAGCTTTTGCACGGAGTGGAATAGTGATGCTGTTTTTTGGAATAATAAAAAAAAGGGATTAATTCTTTATTTATCCCGCCGCTTACATCCTGACTAAATCGGTAAATAAACTGTGGAAAGAGGCCCTAATGCGAGATGAGAATACTGGCGGAGAATATATGCGCGAAGAAAATTCCTAAAAAATCGGAATAGGCACCCAATTGTTATTAATTTCCCCAATATTTTGTCTTACCAAAAGCTGCATTCTTATCATGCTCAGATTATCTTGTGCTGATTGCTTTCATTTTTATGTGAATTTTCATGATTTTTTTCATGTTTAACGGCTTGCTATAGAGCAAAAATCTTAACAAATGGGTTATTCAACTTAATATAGCGCAGCCTGAGTGGTTGTTAGTATATTGATCTGGCGGGAGCAAGGGTTGCTCTCAGAGTCAGGGCGAAAATATCGCTTAATAACGACGCCATCAATATCTCAAGGACTTACAATGTTTAACACTAAAAATAAAACGCTGGTTATTGCTTTATCTGCCCTTATTTCAGCTTCTGCTTTCGCAGCTGATGATCCGACGCCACCGGCGGGTGCCGATAATGGTTCCGGACGTATTCATTTCACCGGAACCGTGATTAATGCACCTTGCTCTGTCGCGGCAGGGGATGAAGACATTAATGTGAATATGGGACAGGTAGCGAATAAAGTGCTCGAAAGTGGCAGCAAATATTCGCAAAACGTGAACTACACGATTCACCTGCAAGACTGCGACCTGGCGGCCCAAACCGTGGGTACTGTGGCTTATCCTGCGGTTTCTAAAGTCGCGGTGTCATTTACCGGCACACCTGACAGCAGTGCAACTGAACTGCTGGCGAATACCGGCAGTGCCAAGGGTGCGGGCATCCGCCTGATTGACGCTAACGGCGATTTGCTGAAAGTCGGTGATACCTCTAAAGATATTGATCTGGTGACGGGTAATAATAATCTGGTCTTTGCTGCGCGTGTGGAAGCCAATACTCAGCCTGTTGCCACCGGTACTCTTGTTTCTCAGGCAACTTACGCCCTGAATTATAAATAAACGTCCGCTATCACTTGGGGGGAGTATTTCCCCCTTTTTATCTTTGCCAGTACCGGGGTTTTCGATTTATTACCATAAACAAGTGATTTTATTATGGCAGTTGCGATGGAAAGGATTTTCACAGGGAAACGGGCAGTTACCGGCGTTGTTTTATTTTTATCAGGATGTTGTATTTCAGTCAGAATTTTCGCAGTGGAATTTAACGTTAACTTTATTGATTCCGCCGACCGTAATAATGTCGATTTATCGCGTTTTCAGGTGGCTGATTATATCGCACCCGGCGAATACCTGCTGGATGTGGTACTCAATGGCCGCACGCTCGGCGATCAAAGCCTGATAAAGTATTATGCCTCACAAGATAATAAAAACAGCCGCCTTTGTCTGCCGCCCGCGCTGGTGGATAAATTCGATCTGACGAAGGATGCCCGCCAAAAGCTGACGCTCTGGCATCACGGCGAATGTACCTCTTTAGACCGGCAATCAGAAGTCACCGCCCGCTATGACCAGGAAAAACAAACGCTGAACATTAGCATTCCGCAGGCGTGGCTGGTTTTTCACGACCAGAACTGGGTGCCGCCTTCACAGTGGGATAACGGCGTGAACGGCGCGTTGCTCGATTACAACCTGCTCGGCAGCAAATACATGCCGCATTCTGGCGACAGTACCACCAGTTTCAGCAGCTACGGCACCACCGGTTTTAACCTCGGGCCGTGGCGTGCCCGTGCGGATTATCAGTATTCATCGTCGCGTACCTCCGGCACACCGGCCAGCGATCAATTCACCTGGACGCAGAGCTATTTGTATCGCGCTTTACCGTCGATGGGGGCACGACTGACGGGCGGACAAACTTATCTGAGTTCTGACATTTTCGATTCTTTCCGCTTTCTTGGCGCTTCACTGAACAGTGACCAGCGCATGTTACCGCCTTCATTACGCGGTTATGCGCCACAGGTCACCGGCATCGCCAAAACCAACGCGAAAGTGAGCATCAGCCAGAACGGTCGAGTGATTTATCAGACCAATGTGTCGCCGGGGCCGTTCGTGGTTCAGGATTTAACCGAAGCGGTTCAGGGCGCGCTGGACGTGAAAATAGAGGAAGAAAACGGCAGCGTCACGACCTATCAGGTGACCACCGCGACTATTCCGTTTCTGACCCGCAAAGGCCAGGTGCGCTTCAAAACGGCGATGGGTAAACCGACCACCGGCAGCAGTCATCACGTTTTGCAGCCCGGTTTTTACAGTGGCGAAATGTCGTGGGGCGCGCTGAATGATTTCTCGGTATATGGCGGCCTGATTGCCACAACCGGCAACTATCAGGCGCAGGCGGTCGGTGTCGGACAAAACCTGCAAAAGCTCGGCGCGGTGTCTTTTGATGTCACACGATCTTCGGCGACCGTGCCGGTGGCGGGTGAGCAAACCGGCCTGAGTTACCGCGCCAACTATTCCAAACGTTTCGACTCCACCGGTAGCCAGATAACCTTTGCCGGATACCGTTTCTCGGAAAAAACCTTCATGTCGTTCAGCCAGTATCTCGACAAGATGAACGGCGACGGTTATTCGCGCGACGATAAACAAACCTACACCGTTACCGCTAACCAGTATCTGCCGTGGCCGGCCATCACCTTGTATCTGTCAGCGACGCACAAAATCTACTGGAACGAGAGTGCCAGTAACAACTACAGCGCGTCGGTGAGCAAGATTTTCGACATCGGGCGCTTTACCGGCATTTCCGCGACGTTCTTCGCCAGCAAACTGAATTACCGCAGAACCGATGAAAACCAGATGTTTTTGTCGCTGAGTCTGCCGCTGTCTTCCGGGCAGCAAATCAGTTACGACGCGCAGCAGGACTCGCAAAACGGTTTCTCGCAAACGGCGTCCTATTACAATAGTCAGGATCCAAATAACAGCTGGCGCGTGGGCGTGGGGGGAAGCAGTCCGGATCTGCAAAAAGGCCAGGGTGTGTTCCGCACGAACTACCAGCACATGTCACCTTACGGGCAGTTCGGGGCTAACGGCAGCGTGAAAAATAACGATTACCGCTCGGTGAATGCTAACTGGTACGGCTCGATGACCGCCACCGCGGCGGGTGCGGCGCTGCATCAGAGCAGCGCGGGCAACGAGCCGCGCATGATGTTATCAACGGGCGTAAAGGGGATCCCGGTCAGCGACGGCGCATCAGTCACCAACGATTACGGGATCGCGGTGGTCAACGGTGTGTCGAGCTACCAGACCTCTGATATTCGCGTGGATGTGAATAATTTGCCGGACGACATAGAAGTTTACGGCTCGGTGGTCAGTAAAACGCTGACCGAAGGGGCGATTGGTTTTCGCAAAATGCGCGCGATCAAAGGCGAACGTCTGATGGCGGTGATCCGTCTGAAAGACGGCAGTCATCCGCCGCTCGGTGCGGCCGTCACCGACAACAGCTCAGGTTTTGAAGCGGGACTTGTCGGCGACGGCGGACTGGCGTATCTGGCCGGAGTGTCCGGCGAAAAATCTCTGACCGTGCACTGGGGCGAAGGGCAGCAATGTCAGATTCAGGTGCCGTCAGACCCCGGCGCCCGCGCCGGACAAATTTTGCTACCGTGCAGCTAATGAAAACTGAAAACCAATCATACAAATTTTACGAGGAAAGGAAGTCCTGATGCACAAACTCATTTCATACTGCGCACTCATGCTGATGGCTGGCGCGGCGTATCCGGTTTATGCCGCCATCAATCTTGACCGGACGCGCGTCATTTTTAACGGCAGCGATAAATCCGTCAGCGTGTTGCTGGAAAACCAGAGCAAACAACTGCCCTATCTGGCGCAGGTCTGGCTGGAAGACACGCAGGGCGAAAAGATCACTTCGCCGCTGGTGGCCTTGCCGCCGATGCAGCGCATCGAAGCCGGACAGAAAAGTCAGATCCGCATCCTGCAATTGCCGCAAGCCGCCACTCTGCCGAAAGACCGTGAATCGCTGTTTTACTTTAACGTGCGCGAAGTGCCTCCAAAGAGTGACATGTCAAACGTCATCCAGGTGGCGATCCAGAGCCGTGTGAAGCTGTTTTACCGCCCTGTGGCATTACAAGATCAGCTAAAGGAAAACTGGCAGGAGCAGCTTGAAGTTTTCGGTCTCAGTGACGGACTAAAACTGACCAATCCCACGCCGTTTTACATCACCGTCGGCTATCTGGGTAAAGATAATAAAGGCAATTTTGCGGGTTTTGATAGCGTAATGCTGGCACCGTTTACCTCTGAAAATCTCACCGGCAGCCGGTATGTGAGTCATCAGTACAGCCTCGGTTATATGGATGATTACGGAGGTTTACAGGTGAACGAATATTCCTGCCAGACCGCGCATTGTCAGCTTGTGCCAAAAAATCCTCAGGCGAAGAGGTTGTGATGGTTGAACTGATTCGGTTTTTAAGCGGACGAATGACAGTCCTTTTTATCATGCTGTTATTTTCCCGCAGCGCGCTGGCGCTGGACTGCGTGGAGAAGGGCACCGGAATTGTCGACAAACTGCCGATCCCGGTCGGGCAACTCGCTATTCCGGCGAATGTGCCACCGGGCACCAAAGTCTGGGAATCCAACGACATCACCGTGACCGCGTATTGTGACAACGTGCTGGGCAGTAGCATTGACGTGGTGCATTTCTATTTTAATCCCAAATCACAGTCGATTGGTGAAGGGTTAAGGCTGGGCGTCAGTTATAACGGGCAGGAGCTGGAGCAGGATCAGCAGCGCGCAAGTACCAACAGCCCACCGATTCAGCGGGGTGGAAGTGTGACGCTGGACGTCACATTCCGTCTGTATATCAAGGTTACCGGCACTCCCCCTTCCGCCGGGTATTATCTGGGCGCGGATCAGTTCACGGTATTTCAGCTCGACGGCAGCAGCAGTGTCAACAACACGCCGGGGGCAAAAAACCTCAAATACAATCTGTCGGGTTTACAAGGGGTGCGTTTTCTGGCCTGCGGTTCAGATCTGAAAGTGTATCCGGAATCGCAGATTTTAAATTTTGGCGAAATTCAGAGCACAACGCTTTCCCGCTCGGCGGGCGTCTCGCTGCCGTTTGCTATCCGGGCTGTGAAGCAAGGCTGTCTGGATAACTTCTCGCTACAGGCGGAATTTTCAACCGCCAGTCCGCTGCTGGATAACACGGCGATTGATCTCGCTAACGGTGCGAAACTGATGTTATTTAACGAGCAGCAACAGGCTATTGCGTTCAACCGCTACGATGACTTTGCTCAGCTGAATAATGTGAATGAAGTGACCAAAAACTTTACGGCAAGAGTGAGCGCCATTCCCGGAAGAGAGCTGTCGCTCGGGCAGTTTGATGCGTCGGTGATCGTAAAAATTAACTATTACTGACGGCTTTCCAGCAACGTCACCTGTGAGGATAAGCCTGGATGCAATGGATACTGGCTCAGTTGCAGGGGATTAATTGAGATACGCACCGGAATTCGCTGCACATCATAAATCCAGTTCGTCGCGCCGTTTTTGGCTGACAGTGCGGCCAGCGCGGTATCTGTGTCCAGATTGATCCCTTCAATCTGGCCGTCTAATACGACTTTTCTGCCATTAAACTCAGTCAAGATGGACGCCTTCTTGCCGATAAGCAGGTCAGAAAGTTGCGTCGCTTTAAAACTGGCGGTCACCCACATCTGATCGTCGGGCACGATGGTCATCAGCATTTGTCCGGCGCTGACGCCCACGCCCGCATGCACATTGTGCCGGGCGACATAACCGGTCACCGGACTGCGCACTTCGGTACGCATCAGTGCCAGACTGGCTTGCTGAAATTCTTCGGTGGCCTGCGAAACCATCTGTTGCTGAGCCGCATCAGAAGCGTCAAGTAATTGCTGATCCTTACGGTAGGCAGCAATCGCTTCATCCAGCGCTCTCTGGCTGCTGCTGACGGCTCTGAGGGTCTGTTGCAAATCCTGTTTTGAAATTGTCACCGCGCCTTTTGACTGGATCCGGCGATGATACCTGCTCAGCGCCTGCTGGTACGTCATCTGGGCTTTCAGGATGCGGGTATTATTCTTTTCATCGGTGGCATAACGGACCTGCGTTTTTTTGACTGATTCTGACAGTTTATTCTCAGCCTGCATATAAAGGTGCCGGGCTTCAGTGTCGTCCAAACGTACCAGTAAATCCCCTTTTTGCACCCGGCCGGTGACGGGCGCGAAAACCTGCGCCACCCGGCCACTGATTTGTGCGGCAAGCGTTATTTCATTGCCGGTGATATATGCATCGCGGGTGCTGGGCATAGCAGAAAAATTAAAATGCCCCCCGGTGGTGAAAATAAAGCACGAGATAAAAATAAATATCCTGATAAGTAATCGTGTTTTATTTCTTGTCTGAAGGGGCAGCGAAATGCGATGTGTTTTTGCATCGTGCCGTAGTTTCATGAAAAATCTTAATTCGCCTTTCCGTAGGAAATAGAAATCCTCACGCGTTCCGAGCACTTAACAAGCCGTGAGGTCATGTCAGTCAGCAGGGGCGTGTAAATATGATCCGTGTTTAAAATATCGAATAAGACTAATCTCCGCTGTCTGATAAATACAGCGGACACGTCGGAAAATTTTGCAGGTGATATCCTACACGTGAAGTCCTTGGGGAATTTTTAGAATTGATTAGTACTATTTTTCTTAACGCCAATGGCAATGGTATTAGGGAGGCTGTAGACTTAATATGAACTCCGTTTCCGGCAAAGAAGAATGCTATAGCATGAGTAAAACGAATAAATTAAACGCTGTCATTGTGGACGATCATCCGCTGGCGCGTATGGCGATTAAAAATTTGCTGGAAAGCGAAGGCATTACCGTGGTCGCAGAAGCCGGAGATGGCGCGCAGGCGCTGCTGCTGGTGGAAGAACACTATCCGGATCTGGTGATCGTGGATGTGGATATTCCGGTAATGAGTGGTATCGAAGTAGTGGAGAAACTCAGGAAACAAGCCTTTAGCCGTATTATTATTGTGGTTTCTGCCAAGAACGATCTGTTTTATGGCAAGCGTAGTGCCGATGCCGGGGCGAATGCTTTTATCAGTAAGAAAGAGGGCATGACCAATATTATTGCCGCCGTTAATGCTTCACTGAATGGTTACAGTTACTTCCCGTTATCATTACATGCTTTTATGGGCAGCTTGTCCTCCGAGCAGGAAATGTTGCAATCGCTTTCCAGTCAGGAAATCAAAGTGATGCGCTATATTCTCGGTGGTGCGGATAATATGAAAATCGCCTCAGAAATGTTTATCAGTAATAAAACAGTCAGTACCTATAAAAGCCGCTTGATGGAAAAGCTGAATTGTAAATCGCTGATGGATTTGTTCTCTTTTGCGCAGCGCAATAAAATTGGGTAAAAGCATGATAATCAGGGTAATAGCATTGTGGTTTGCCATTTTGTCGGTGATATATCCGGCTCAGGCCGCAACGCACGAACCTGCAACGCTGACGCTGTCCAGCGATTATGACGTTTTTACCCCGGCACTTCCGTTAAACCATTACGATTTATTATGGCTTGCTGCCAAGCGTACGCTGAACATTGGCGTTTATGGCACAGAAATCCCGCCGCTGAGCCTGAATTCCTCCACCGGCCGTTACCGGGGAATGAACGCGGATTACCTGCGGTTGCTGGAAAATTCTTTGCAGGTCAGTGTCGTCATTAAACATTATAACGACGAAGCGCAGGCGCTGGCCGCGCTGAAAGACGGCAATATCGACACCATTCTGACTTCACCCTCCGGCAACGTTGACCTGACCGCGCCGTTCGTTGTCTCGCTCCCGCTGGTTCGTGCGTTTCCGACGTTAGTCACCCGGCAGGCCGATGTGATGAACCCGCTGTCCGATGATAAGGACGAAGTGCGGGTAGCTATCCGGCGAGGATATCCTTCCGAACAATTTATCAGAATTGCGTTCCCGAAGGCTCAAATCACCGCGTATGACGATAACTATCTGGCGCTGGCGTCGGTTGCCAATAAAGAAAACGACTACTTTTTCGGTAACAATCTCACCTCCAGTTTTATTCTGGTGCGCGATTTTTATCAGGCGCTGGACATGGTGAAATTCTGGCGTGAACCTCAGACCGGCAACGCGTTTATTGTGCTCGCCAGCCAGCCGCAGTTACGAGGCATACTCGATGCCTTCATCAGTTCCCTGAGCGAGCAGACGCACAAACAGGTGGCGCAGTCCTGGGTGGATAACGGCAATATTTCTTTTTTAAATAAGGCGATGAAACTCACGCCGCAGGAAGAACGTTGGGTCTCCCGCCATCCGGTGCTGCATGTGCTGATTAACCCGTATTATGCCCCGTTCAGCATGATTGACGACAATCAGGAAATCCGCGGCCTCCTTGGCGATATTCTCAACCTGATCCAGTTGCAGACCGGCTTGTCCTTCGAACCGGTGATCGCCAATTCCAACAGCGACATGGTGAATATCATGCGTAAAGGCGGCTGGGATATTCTGCCCACGGCCACTCACAGTACCGAACGCGAAGAGCAGATGTTATTTACCCATCCGTTTATTGCCACGCCGTTTGTACTGGTGACCCGCGCCACAAGCGGGCAGGAGGATAGTCTGTCGCCTGGGTCGAAAGTGGCAATACCGGCGTATCATCCGCTGAGTGAAAAGCTGAAGAAGAAATATCCAGGCGTGACCTGGGTGATTGCCGAAAATACCAGTACGGCGCTGAGCAAACTGATGCTCGGCGATGTGGACGCTGTGGTGTCTACCCAGCTCGCGTCGCGGTTTATCATCGATCACTATTATCCTGAGATGATGACCTATACCCGCATTCCGGATGAGCCGTCGGCACAAATTGCCTTTGCTATCCCGCGAGACGCGCTGGAATTACAAAGTATTCTGAACAAGGCGCTGGATGATATTCCGCCGAAAGAGATCCTCAATCTGGCCGGGAAATGGGTGAAAGCGCCGGATGTGAAAATCGGCACCTGGAATCTGTATAACCGGCCATTTTATCTGGTGGCAGGACTGGCGGCGTTACTGGTGATCAGCAGCCTGTTGTGGGGAGTCTATTTGCTGCGCGCCATCAGCCGTGGCAAAGCGTCGCAGGCCGCGCTGAGCTATCAACTGATTTTGCGCCAGACTTTATCCAACGCCATTCCGGTGCCGGTGTATGTCATTACGCCGGAAGGTGAGTTAGAAAGTTATAACAGCGCATTCGGCGAGTTTTTCACGCCACAATTGCGTGAAAATATGCGCCATTCGCTGTACGACCGGCGTAGCCCTCTGGCGGATATTTTCCCTGATGTGCAGCAGGACATTCAGCAAGGGCTGGTGCCGGACACCGTCATCACTCATCAGCTGGTGCTCAATAACGGTCAGGAAGACCGGCTGATCCTGCACTGGCTGACCTCGTGCCAGATGCCGGAAAACATGCCAGCGACGCTGATTTGCGGCTGGCAGGACATCACGGAATCCCGGCAACTGATGAAAGCGTTGCAGGTCGAAAAAGACAAAGCCATTGACGCCAGTCAGGCGAAAAGCCGGTTCCTGGCGGATATGAGTCATGAGATCCGCACGCCTGTCAGTTCGATCATGGGATTTCTTGAGCTGCTGACCACCCGCAAGCAAAGCCCGGAAGAAGCCCGCGAGGCGATTGAACTGGCCTACAGTACGGCGCAGACGCTGATAGGGCTTATCGGTGATGTGCTGGACATGGAAAAAATCGAATCCGGCAACTTTACGCTGGTACCTGAATGGGTAGATCTGGGGGGGCTCGTCCACGCGACGGTGGCGAATTTCGAAGGGCTGGCGCGTCAGAAACATCTCCGGTTGACGGTCGATTGTCGCCTGGAAGAAGGGAAAACGCTATGGCTGGATCCGCAGGCTTTCAAACAGGTACTGTCTAATCTGGTCAGTAATGCCGTCAAATTCACCACGCAGGGCGGGATTGAAGTGATGGCACATACGCAGGCGCTGGGCGAGGAGCGGGTTTACCTGTCAATGAGCGTGCGCGATACCGGCGCCGGGATAAGCGAGCAGGAACAGCAGCAATTATTTAAGCCGTTCAGCCAGACCGCCGTCGGTAAACGCAGCGTTGGATCCGGGCTCGGGCTGGTGATTTGCCGCGAAATGGTCGAGAGAATGTCCGGGCAAATCAGCCTTGTCAGCCAGCCGGATGCGGGCACGACCATGACGGTCACGCTGGTGACGCGTACTTCTGACCATGCGCCAGGCGTTTTGTTGCTGGCTGAACAGGAAGCAGTGCTTCCTGCTGCATTAAGGATTGTGATTTCCGAGGATAACCCGACGAATCGTCTGTTGTTGCGCCGTCAGCTGGATATGCTCGGTTATCATGTGGATGAAGCCGAAGACGGTTTGCAGGCGCTGAATCTGATCCAAAGGCAGGATTACGATTTGCTGATCACTGATCTGAATATGCCGAACATGGACGGCATTACGCTCACGCAAAAGGTGCGGGAAACCAATCAGCAGATCATTATCTGGGGTTTAACCGCTAATGCGCAGACCGATGAGAAAGAAGGTTGTCTGGCGGCGGGCATGAATCTTTGCCTGTTTAAACCTATTGATCTGCAACAGTTAAAAGCGGCGTTAAGCGGTGTGCATATGTTCGCAGATACCCGCCCGCTGGAAGAGTTTGTTGATATGCCGACACTTGAAGCGCACAGCCTGGGCGACAAAAAGCTGATGTGTCAGATGCTGGAACAGTCGCGCATCGAAAATGACAAAGATCTCGCGGGGGCCTTGCAGGCGCTGGAACGCCAGGACCGGGATGTACTGCGACACCATCTGCACCGGATCAACGGGACGATGCAGCTGCTGGGCGCGACAAAGTTGCATTTGCTGGCGGAAAAGTTAGAAGACGTGCTGGCTACCGGGCAACAGGGTTTACAAATAGAAGCCGCAATAGAAGAAGGTACCGCGCAGCTTAAACAGCAAATCATGGCATTCAGCGCTGCCATCGAAACGTATTCAAAATCCACCCGGCATTAATATTGTGTTTTACCCCGCTAAGCCATTCTCCGGAATGGCTTTATTTTTATCCGCCGGTGTGATAAATATTTATTTAAGCGGACTTTCATATTCCCTGCAAACCTCTATTTTACTTCAGACGTTATTCGTTGCCTACGCGTGTAGGCCGAGACCTTCATTAAAATAATCTCCCTCTGATATTTAATGCTCTTTAGGAAAAGTATTATCTTCTCCTCAGCCAAGGCAGGCTGAAATGAATTATTCCCATTGTCATAATGACGCATATTTAATGAAGGATCTTGTAATGAAAAAAATTATCGCCCTTGCGCCTGTCGCTCTGATGTTAGGTTTGGCAGGTCAGGTTCAGGCTGCAACTCAGGCTGATGTCCAGTTGCAAGGGTCTATTGTAGACACCACTTGTGAAGTGACTGCAAATAACGGTGCTTCTACTCTGAACGTCGGTTCTTTCTCTAAAATCGCTTTCGACGCAGCGAAAAAACAGATTGGTGAAGAACCACTGCTGGTGTCTTTGAAAAACTGTAGCAAAGACGAAGCGGGTGCTTTACAGGTCAGCGGTATCGTTGCGACCGGTAACGAAACTGTGTTCCTGAGCGACGTTGCTCAGTCCGCAGGTTTCATGATGACCCGTGAAGACGGCACCACTCAAGTGACCAACAACACCAGCATCCCGGTTGTTGCTGATACGACTGGCGCACTGACTTATACCTTCAACACCGGTATGGCCGTGCTGGATAAGACTAACGTTGAGCCGGGTGCTTACCACGCGCCGATCAAAATCTCTTACGTGAGCAACTAAGCGTAAAGAACCTGAAGTACGGGACCCGTCGTAAGGCGCGAGCAGTACGGCAATAAGCGTCCGGAAAAGAGAGGTTCTATGAAACCTCTCTTTTTCATTTAACTGGCAGAGAACATTATGAAGTTTATTCACAAGTTAGGCGTTATTTTAAGCCTGGGGATATTATTGACCCCGCCAGCAATCGCAAGTATTGCGGTGGGTGCCTCCCGCATTATTTTTACGGCATCTGACAGCAGTCAGAGTATTGACATTAATAACCGATCTCATAATCAACCTTATCTTATTAATGTCGGTATTTCAGAAAGTCTCTCAGCGAAATCATCGAACAGCGTGTTCATGCCAACCCCGGCGTTATTTCGCATCGAGCCTGATTCCGCTAATAAAATCCGGATCCTGAAAAAATCCAATTCTCTGCCTGGTGACCGGGAGTCGGTCTTTTATTTAAATATTCTGGCGATCCCGACCGGTAAAACAGGTCAGGAAAATAATGACAATAAAGTCGGTGGCACCTTGCAGGTGGCGACCGGTAATACCCTGAAGCTGTTCCATCGTCCGGATAACCTGCCGATGACGCAAAAAGAAGCGATGGGCAAATTGCAGTTTTCCAGAGCAGGCCAGAGCGTGAAGGTGTCGAATCCGACGCCGTATTTTATCTCGCTCAACAAACTGACGATTGACGGCAAAAAGATCCCGCTCGATGTGATTAAAGGCACCAGCATGATTGCGCCCTTCGCATCAAATAATTATCCGGTGACAGCCGGGCAGGGCAAAGCCGAGTGGGCAGCGATTAACGATTTTGGCGGTGTGGAGACGTTCCGTGGCACGGTTAATTAAACAGGTTTCATCAGCACTTTTGCTGATTTTATCCGGCGTTTCTGCCGGTCAGGTACTGGCTGCCACCACTGACATTAAAGCCACGGTAATGGATGGCAATTGTCAGGTGGCGATCGACACGCCGACGCTCAAATTCGACACAAAAGATGTTACGCAATTTGCGACCGGTACCGCCGCCATTCTGCCACTGGCGGTCACTGTGAACTGCGAAGGAATGCAGGGCAAAACGCCGTCGCTGACTGTGTCCGGGGAATCCGCTCAGCTCAGCGACACGCAGCTGTTTCGCTCGGCCAGTTCAACGGCGAAGTACGTCGGTTTTATGCTGAAAAAAGGCACGCTGAATAACCTCAGTGATTTTTATAACGCGGCCGGTACGGTTGCGCCCGGTGATTCGGTGGCGATCACTCAGGATGACGGCACATCTGTGCAACCTTTCTCGGTGGGACTGGTGCGCAGCGCCGGTGATCCGCTGCTGACGGCGGGTGCGGTCAGCGCAAAAATCACCTTCGCCTTTATTTTCCCTTAACGCTTTCAACAGACAGACACCATGAAAAATCACATTTCTTTATCAGGACACCACGTTGCCCTGAGGGCTTCGCTTTGCCTGTGCCTGCTGGCGATGGCGGGTCACGCGGCGGCGGCAACAGAGGTGCAGTTTACGGCCACATTCCAGGCGCCGACCTGCCAGGTTTCCGCGCCGCCGGTGCTGGATTTCGGCGCGGTGCAGTCTTCCGGTATCCGCAGCGGCGACAGCCTGGCCAATCCGTTACCGCTGACGGTGACCCTGTCGCAATGCGCCGGTTTTGTCGGTGCGGTGCAAAAACCTGTGGTGAAAGTGTCGGGAACCGGCAACACAAGTTCCGGCGATTTTCTGTTCCTGCAACCGGCGTCCTCACAGGTGGTGAATTACGGCGTACGCATCGTGAACGCGACGGGTGATGTGGTGAACAACACCACGTTGCTGCCGGTGCCGCTGAACGCCATCAATTTTGACGGCGGCAACGTCAGCATTCCGCTGAAAGCAGCGCTGTCCTGTGGCACCAAATGCAGCGATGCCGCCACCAAAGGCGGCACGCTGAACGCCAGTGTCACCTTTGATTTCGCCTATCAGTAAGGGGTTTTCTGTGCAGTTTATTTCTCTTTTAGTACGCCGTGCCGCACTCATTTTAATGGGCATTGTGACGCTGATTCAGGGCGCTTTTGCCGCTGATGGGGGGATCAGCCTCAGCCGTACGCGGGTGATTTTTCAGTCAACCGACAGCGCCCAGACGCTGACCGTGCAAAACCACGGTTCCCGGCCTTATCTGGTGCAGTCGGCGGTCGTCGGGTCACCGCAAGGCCGTGAAGTTGCGCCTTTTCTGACCACGCCGCCGCTGTTCCGACTGGAAGAAAATAGCAAAAACACCCTGCGCATTTTGCGTAAGGACGATGCGGCGCTGCCTGCTGACCGTGAGTCGGTGTTTTATTTCACCGCGATCGCCGTACCGGCGATGACGGAACCGAAAGAAGCGGAAGACGCCTCGCTGGCGGCGCGGATTTCGGTGGGTATTCAGAACACCATCAAGCTGTTTTACCGCCCTGCAGGGCTGCCGATGACGGCGGAGGAAGCGCAGGGGCGTCTGACGTTTCATCTTCAGGACGGCAGCATCGAGGTAAGAAATCCGACGCCTTACTTCCTGACGTTTTCACGTCTGGCGTTTGATGGCCACGACGTGGCGGTGCGAGACGTTGTGCCGATGATCCCGCCATTCTCGCAGGCCAGTTATCCGGTGAGTGGTCAGGTTAAGCAGGCGCAGTGGACGGTGATTAATGATTACGGCGGCAACAGCCCGCTATTTTCAGCCGCTGTGCAGAACGGAGGGAAATCATGACGTTTTCGCTGAAAGTGCCGCTGCTGATTGCCGCGCTGGCATTGGCATTGCCGTGTGTTGCCGCGTCGGAACAGCCTTCCGGCCTGTCGATCAATCAGTTCCGCCTTGTGTATCCGGCATCGGAAACCAAAGGCATCACCTGGTCAATGACCAATAACACCCACCGTGCGTATCTGATGCAGTCATGGGTGCGGCCGCTGGATTTGGCCACCGGTTTACCGGCGACAGAACAAGACGATAAAGCGCCCGCCACGGCCATTCCGCTGCTGGTGACGCCGCCGTTAAAACGTGTTGATCCGGGTGAACAGCTCCAGCTGCGCATCCGTCTTACCGACATGACGCTGCCGCAGGACAGGGAATCAGTGTTTTACCTGTCGGTAAAAGGCATCCCGTCGGTGCCGGATAAAGACAACCAGACCGGCGGTCAGCTGGTGGTCGCGGTGGTCAACAACATGAAGTTGTTCTACCGACCGGAAGGTTTACCGCCAGGCGGCGTCACTAAGGCGTCTGAGCAGCTGCGTTTCAGCCTGCAAGGGGATGCGCTGGTGGTGGATAACCCGACGCCGTTTTACCTCAACTTCAGCCAGCTGAAAGTGGGTGGAAAAACCTTACCGGCAGCCGATCTGCGCAAGCTGGTACCGCCGAAAGGGCAGCAGCGCTATCCCGTCCCTGAAGGGACGCGGGGCGAGGTGGAGTGGCAGGTGATCGGCGAAGACAGCCGGGTGACGTCCGTCCAGCGTAAGCCATTGTAAGACCGGGGAAATCCGGAACCGCTAATCATATATTACATAGCAGGGAACGACCTTGAGTAAGAAATTGACATCCTGTTTAAGGACTAACGGAATGGCAGCCAGCACCCGCGCCTTCCCGCGCAAAACGCTTGCGCTGTTTGTATTAATGAGCTGCCAGAACGCGTGGGCAGCGGATTACTTCGATCCTGAATTGCTCTCGCTGGGAAGCGGCGCATCGGATGTCGATCTCTCCGCGTTTTCCCTGGCGGGCGGCGTGGCGGAAGGGAAGTATCCGGTCACTATCTTCGTCAACCAGCGTGAAGCGGTCTCCCGCGAACTGGTGTTCGGCAAAAACGCCCACGGCAATATTGCGCCTGAACTGTCGCCGGAGTTGCTTGGCGCGCTGGGCGTGAATGTGGATCAGCTGCCTGCATTTAAAGGCTTAGCGAAAGACAAACCGGTGGATGATCTGACAGCGCTGGTTCCGCAATCTACGGTGAAATTCGATTTATCCCGCCTGCGGCTGGACGTCAGTATCCCGCAGGTGGCGATGCAGCCGGGCAGTGACAGCCAGACGGATCCGTCACAGTGGGACGACGGCATTCCGGCGATGTTGTTTAACTACAACGTCAGTGCCGGTCGCAATGAGCAGACGCTCAACAGCGATACCCGCGTGAATAACAACCTGTTTGCCAACGTGCAGACCGGCGCTAACGCCGGTGCCTGGCGGCTGCGCAGTACGCTGACGCACAGCCACACTGATGCCAGTGGTAGCAGCAGTAATAACGACAGCACGCATTTTTCCAATACCTATTTATCGCGCGATATCCGTGACTGGCGTTCTCGCGTGACCATGGGCGAATCCAATACCGGCAGTGACGTGCTGGACGGCGTGCCGTTCCGCGGCGTGCAGCTGAATTCGTCCGAACAGATGATGCCTTCGCGTCTGCGCGGTTTTGCGCCGCTGATCACCGGCGTAGCCAGCAGTAACGCCCGCGTGACCGTGCGTCAGAACGGCTACGTGGTATATGAAACCTACGTCGCACCGGGCCCGTTTGAAATTAAGGATCTGTATCAGGCGGGATCCTCCGGTGACCTGGACGTGGCAGTGACCGAAGCCGATGGCAGCGTGCACAGCTTCGTGGTGCCGTATTCCTCCCTGCCGGTGATGCTGCGACCGGGCGCCATGAAATATGAAGTGACCGCCGGACGTTATGACGGCGGTACGACGCAGGGTTCACGCGAATCAGAATTCGTGCTGGCGACGCTGATTTATGGCTTACCGAAAAACCTGACGCTGTACGGCGGTCTGCTGGGCTCGCAAAACTACAGTGCGCTGAGCATGGGTTCAGGTATTTCGCTGGGCGATCTGGGCGCAATGTCTGTGGACGGCACTTTCTCCAGCACGAAGCTGGAAGAAGAAGATCGTCAGGCGGGCGGTTCATGGCGGGTGCGTTACTCCAAAAGCATGCTCACCACCGGCACGTCGTTTGACCTGACGGCGCTGCGTTATTCCACCCGAAATTATTACAGTTTCGCAGAATACAACAGCATGGGTTATGCGCAGAAGGATGATGTGTCGCCGTGGACGATGAGCCGCCGGCGCAGCAGTTTCCAGACGCAGGTAACACAGCAACTTGGGGATTATGGCTCTGTGAGCCTGCGCGCCAACCGTGATGATTACTGGGGGTCGACCAAAACGCTGACCAGCCTGTCATCCGGTTACAACGGCAGTTATCACGGCGTCAGCTACGGCGTGTATTACACCGTGGATCGTATGAAAGGCAACGGCGACTGGCCGGAAAACCGTCAGGTTTCCTTCAACATGAGCGTGCCGTTCAGCATCTTCAGCTATTCGTCTGCGTTGCAAAACACCTACGCCACCAGCCAGATATCTCATGACAACCACGGACGCACGCAGAATCAGGCGGGGATTTCCGGCAGCAACCAGAACGGCGCGTTGTCGTACAGCGTGATGCAGGGCTGGGGCAATCAGGATCAGGCCAGTAACAGCAACCTGAATCTAGGATATCAGGGCAGCAAGGGCAACGTTTCTGCGGGTTACGGTTACTCAAACGACATGCGCTCGATGAACGTCAACATGAGTGGCGGCGCGGTGGCCCATGCGCAAGGTGTGACGCTGTCACGTCCGCTGGGCAGTTCGGTGGCGCTGGTCAGCGCGCCGGGTGCGGAAGGCGTCAGCCTGTCTAATGGCGGTGGCAAAACCGATTCGCGCGGGTTCGCCGTGGTGCCGTATCTGTCGGATTACAGCCGCAACAACGTCGGTCTCGATCCGAGCACGTTACCGGACAACGTCGATTTGCCGCAAAACCAGAAAGTGGTGTACCCGACCAACGGCGCGGTGGTGAAAACTGACTTTGCCACGCGTATCGGTTATCAGGTGCTGATGTCCCTGACGCGGGCTGGCGGAGCAGGCGTGGTGCCGTTTGGTGCCACCGCATCACTGCTGGAAAACGCAGGTCGTGAGGAAATCACCGGCATCGTCGGCGATAACGGCCAGGTGTATCTGACCGGCCTGCCGGAAAAAGGCCAGCTGGCGGTGTCGTGGGGCAAAGGCAACGATAAACAGTGCCGCGTCAGTTATGACCTGAAGGGGCTGAAACCGACGGCACAAATGCCGGTTATTCAGCTGAACGGCGAATGCCGCTGATAAACGGCCGCGCACCGTTGCGCGGCCTTAATGTACACCAATTTAAGGAGCAGTCATGACTGCAAGGATGTTATTGGGGTCTGTGGCTCTGATGTGGGGAATGAACTGCGCTGCACTCGAGCTGAAATCGGGTTATCAGGTGGTCAGTGACGTGGTCAACACCCGGCTGACGTGGACCGAGGGCGATACCATTCCGGGCAATAAACCCGGCTGGTATTACTCACAAAACGTGGTGCCTTTTATGGCATCAGGTGTCGCGGGCACCGTGGTGGTTTCCCCCGTGCCGGTGCCCAGCGCGGGATGTGCGTCGATGTATCCGATGAAATCCTATGACGGTTATCGCGGTTATGAGATTTCCCCCGGCATTCTGGTGATCCCGTTCGGTTCCATATCCGGCCAGATTGTCATCAATTCCGGGACGATGAACCCGGTCGCCACCGGTGGCACGTTTATCCCTAACGGCGCGCCGGATCTGAACACCGTGTCTTCCGCGTCATGGGACAAATCCGGCAATGGCAGCGGCGACATCAGTGTGCGCTCCGACTGTCTGGGGGTGAAGACCACCTTTAACCAGTCGTTCGGCGCGGTGGAAATGAACAGCGGCGGCGGTTCGCAGTCGGCAATGGGTTACGGCGTCTATGTGCAGCCGGGAGCCGCCAAAATGGCGGTGAAAACTGTCTATGCGCAGGCCGGGCGTGGCTACAGCTGGAACGTCACGCCGGCGACCTTTGACCGGCGTATCCTGTCGCTGGCGTGGAGCGCCATGGACTGTACGGTGAATTCAACGCCTGCGATTGCTTTCGGTGATGTCACGCCGGATGACCGCAAGGTCGCGGTGAACTCCTCGGTGGATGTGACGTGCAGTAATCCTTCCGGCACCGCGCTGCCGGTGTCCTATTCGGTAACGCCGAAAACACAGGCCGGTGACCATTTCAGCATTCCGATGAAGTCGGCCAGCGGCACCGTTGATGGCGATGTGCGCGGTTTTCTAGGCGCATCCGCGACCACAGAAGCCGGTTGTGCAGACCGCACTTCCTCATTGCCGATGGACGGCACCAAAGTCAGCCTGCACACGGTCACTACCAGCACAAACTGGTCTGATCCACTGGTCTGGGTGTTATGCCCACGGACGACCGCAGAACCCGGTCCGGCCACGGCGGCGGTGACTCTTGACATGAGCTGGTAATCAATCTTATCGGGCCAGATTTTAGTCTCTACAAAATTACTGATATAGGAAATAAGATGTCTGTTTTTATACGTTTTTTGGCGAAAGCCTTCCGCCGACGCGGGATCCAATGCATGGCCGCTATTGCACTGTTATCTTGTCAGGCGGCATTCGCGGTGAATCTCCCGCAGGGTTATACTCGTCTCGGTACCTGGACACCGACCATCAACGGTACGGCTCATGGACCTTACGCTAGCTCTATGGCTCTGACATACGGATGGGGCTGGAAACTATCGGCCTGGCAAAACACGCCAAATGACAGTAATGGTGCAACCTGCTCAATAGCGGGCCTGCCCTACACCACGGTAGACGGTTGGTCGGGATACGAGATCCAAAAGGGCGTATTAATTGTCCTGACCGGCAGTCTGAACGCGACGACCATTACGGCGACGCCGACCGGCAACGCCAACGTGGTCACCGACACCTATTCC
The DNA here is from genome assembly GCF_050606005.1 of Rahnella sp. PAMC25617. Classification (NCBI taxonomy): domain Bacteria; kingdom Pseudomonadati; phylum Pseudomonadota; class Gammaproteobacteria; order Enterobacterales; family Yersiniaceae; genus Rahnella; species Rahnella sp. PAMC25617. The sequence goes on along the minus strand of NZ_JBOCUM010000011.1, from coordinate 22,583 downwards.
GCCACCTGGGACAGTAAAGGGGCCATCATCACTGACTGGCAGACGCCCGGCACCGCGTCGCATTGTGCGGCGATAAAGCGTCCGATCAGCGGCAACTTCTACATTCTTGACGGGTCTAGCACTTCGATGAATGTTTCGTACGGGGTGTATGTTGCACCAGGCGCCGCGGCAGGCCCGTTGCCCACAACCTATCTGCAACTGCATAAAACCAGTGGAAATAACAGACAGTCTCTGCTGAGCTTCAGTGATCTGGTCGTGGCCAGCACGCAATGTTCGATGAACACAGCGGCGGTCGTGCCATTCGGTGACGTGACGCCGGGTCAGGGAACGGACGGCAAGGGGATTGCGGTGCAGTCTTCGCTTAATGTGAACTGTACTAACGACGCCGGTACCAGTGCGGATATCACCTATTCTGTGACGCCGAAAACCCAGGCAGGCGACGATTACACGCTGCCGATGATCTCGACCGCAGGCGGCGGTATTGCGGGGGATATCCGCGGTTTTATTGGCGCAAACGCCAGCGCAGAGGCCGGATGTACCACCAGAGGCTCGTCGATGCGTATGGATAGCAGCAAAGCGGCGCTGCGCACTGTGTCTTCCACACAGTCGTGGTCTGACAATCTGGTATGGGTATTGTGCCCGAAAACCACCGCAGAGCCCGGCACTGCCACGGCAGCCGCCACCCTTGATGTGAACTGGTAAGCACAAAGGCACAATGGATCGAAAAAAGGCGGACTGCATCACAGCAGGCCGCCTTTTTCGTTATCGGGTAAAGCCACAGAGGAAGGAAAAGGGCGCGCAGATCAGCGCAGGGGAAGGGCGTGCATAAGCTGGTGAAAGAAAACCGACGCCTCGACCGGCTTTGAGAAGAAATATCCCTGAAAGTGACTGACGCCCAGGGTGGCGAGCTTTTGTCGCTGTGCGTCTGTTTCCACGCCTTCGGCGATGGTCAGGCAGTGCAGTTCCGTTGCGACGGCTATAATGTTGCGCACAATCGCTTCTTTCACCGGGTCGGCTTCAACACCGGCCGTGAACATTTTATCGATCTTGATATAGCGCGGGCGAAACTGCATCAGATAATGGTAGTTAGCATTACCCGTTCCAAAATCATCGACAGAAAGATCAACGCCCAACAGCGCGAGGCTTTTGCACAGATCTTTCACCAACGTCGTATCTTCAACCGCTTCTCTTTCGGTGATTTCCAGCCCGATACGTAAATCCCGCTGCGCGGTATCCCTTTTGAACGCTTTGCAGAGATTCACAATGGCGTGATTTTTAAAATCTGCCGCAGAGACGTTAAAGAATAACGTGGTCTCAGGGCGACAGATAAATGCCATCGACATCACAGTGCGGGCGACGGACTGAATGCCTGACTCTGTGATGCGGGCAATAAGCCCGTTTTTCTCGGCAAGCGGAATAAAATAGTCAGGAGAAATATTTCCAAGCGAGGGATGGTGCCAGCGCATCAATACTTCGCCCGCCACCGTTTCACCGGTTCGGGCATCCACAATGGGCTGAATAAAAGGCATCAGCTGGTGTTTATTGATGGCCCTGCGCAACATAAAAAGCAATGCGTGCGGCTGCGCCAGAGTTTTATCCGATAATGCAGATAACAGGGCGGATTTAAATGTCCGTTTAAAAATACGCATGGCGCACCGTAAGGTAATAACAGGACATGAGGTTTTAAATCATACCGTTTAAACATTCTATAAACGATCGCCCGTGAACGTGATATTTCAGACGGGAACTACAGGCGTAGTCATTGACGCACATAAAAATAATCTGAGGCCGATGTTGATCTTTTGTTAAGTGTGTAAAATATGCCGGACGTGAACGAAATATTGTGGTGAATGCTGCAAGGTATTTTCACTAAGAAAAATCCATTTTTGAAATTATTGTAAGTTTTGGCTATCAAACCACTGCGGATTTTAACGTAAGGCTGATTTTACAGTGTGGTTGTAGGTGCTGCGAAAAGATTATTTTATGGTGATTTACACTATTTTTATCGGGAGTGTGCAGGCTAATGTCCTTTCGTCATGAAAAATTAAGATGAATTGAACGTTTTTAAATTGAAAGAAAATTCCTATTACTTTAGTAGTGTCAAAAATTTGTGGTTTCTGTAACTTTTATAAAAGGAAATGAAGCGAATTACTGACAGTTAAATAGGGTAAAAGGAACTACGGAAAGGGAATTTATATGGACTTATCAGACTCCGTGATTTCTGATGATTATTTTTTTATCTTCGGCTTCAGCGCGTTATTATCGCGGGAACTGATTGATGAGAATTTTTATATCGTCGATGTGGAGACCACCAGTTATGCGCAGGTGACCGATTCTGTCTGCCAGGGACGAAAGATTTTCGCTTTTATCTCCAATGATGTGGATTATTACGCATTGCAACATCTGGAGAATGTCACACTGATTGACCGGCGCAGTCCGGTAAAAGAAGTGCTGTCATGTTTACTGGTGAATAATTCACGTTTTAATTATCACGTGAAATATAAACTTTCTGCGCGGGAAAATGAAGTATTGACCTGTATGCAGCAGGGGCTGGATACGCAACAAATTGGTGAGCGATTGGGGATGAACATGAAAACGTTTTATGCCCATCGCACCCGCATGATTAACAAATTACAAATCAGCAATCGTATTACGTTGTACAAAAATATTGCCAGACACCGAGCAATAAGCTGACGGCGTAAGGCGCGGTACTACGCCGGGATCCCCATTCTAAGGACGGAAAAGCAGGTGGCATCACTCATTTTTATTTCAATAAAATGGAGCTGTCTCAATGAAATCAATTCATCATATTCCCCCGCATGAATTCTGGTACCAAACCCCGGCAGGCTGGGCCTCTGATGCAGGAGGCACGACCGGCGGCGGCGAAAAACCTGAGCTTTCCTATTACGTCACGAATATCGGCGAACTCCGGCAGGCCATTGAGGAGTCCGGCGACCGTCCGAAACGCATCTGGATTGGCGGGCTGATTGACGCCAGCGGCGGCGTGCCTTATCTCAACCGTCAGGATCAGTCCCGGCGCGGCAGGATATTTATCGGCAGTAATACGACGCTGATGGGTATCGATGAAAATGCCCGGTTCGTTGAAAGCGCGCTGATTATTCAGGATGTAAGCAACGTCATTATTCATAATATTTACATCGAAAATCCTGTCGACGTCGATCCTCAGTTTGAAGAGGGCGATGGCTGGAACGCGGAATGGGACGGGCTGAGTATCATTCGCGCCCAGCATGTCTGGGTCAGCAATGTGACATTCAGCGACGGGCGTTTTACGATGGACATGTATAAAACCGTCGATGGCTGGAAATACGTCCAGCACGACGGTTCTCTGGATATCAAACGTGCCTCGGATTACGTCACCGTTTCGCACTGCGTTTTCACCCTGCACGATAAAACGATTCTCATCGGCCACAGCGACAACAATGACGAAGAAGACGCCGGCAAACTGCGCGTGACCTTTCACGACAATCTGTTTACCCGTGTGGTACAGCGCACACCACGCGTGCGTTTCGGCAATGTTCATCTGTTTAACAACGTGTTTGATAATGATGTCGCCGATCCGATATACAAATATCAGTACAGTTTTGGCATCGGAAAAGATTCCAGAACGTTGTCCGAACTGAACGTATTCAACGTGAAAGGGCAGACGGTTGCTTGCAGATTGTTCAAGGGGTTTGGCGGCGAATATTTGTCTGATTCGGGCTCGGTATTTAACGACACAACAGCGGATTTAAACGCCTGCGGTTTTAACACTACATCCGTCGTCAGGCCGCCCTATGACTATTTCCCGCAATGGGATCTGACGCCGGAGTTTGTCGATGCGGTAAGACGTTCAGCGGGAAACATGCTGGATTACCGCGTTCTGGTGTAAAAAAAATGCCCTGCGATCCATATGCAGGGCATTTCTTCCTGGCGACGTGCTAACTCGTCACTCTCCCAATTCAACCTCCACCCTGTGTTCAACGCCATCATCGTTGAGTGGGATCTTGTCACCGGCAAGCGGTGTGCCATCCAGCGTGACGCAATATTCTCCGGTACTGCGGCGGACGGTGATCAGATAACGGCTGCTGCCCTGCTGGTAGGTGACGGTGATTTCCGGCCAGTCCTGCGGGAGTTTACTGTGGATCGAAATGGCGTCGCCGTGGCGGGTGATGCCGAGCAAAGATTCGGTGATCAGGCGATACGTCCAGCCTGCAGAGCCGGTGTACCAGCTCCAGCCGCCGCGCCCGCTGTGCGGATCCACCGAGTAAATATCGGCAGAAATCACGTAAGGTTCGGCTTTGTAACGGCTGACGGCCTCCGGCGTCAGACTGTGATTGACCGGGTTAATCATCGACATCAATTGCCACGCCCGTTCGGTGTTGCCCTGTCTGGCAAAAGCCATCACCGCCCAGATTGCCCCGTGCGTGTATTGCCCGCCGTTCTCGCGTACGCCCGGCAGATAACCGCGAATATAACCCGGATTCGGCCCGTTGCCGTCGAAAGGTGGCGTCAGCAGTTTGATCAGCCCCGCGTCACTGTCCACCAGATATTTGTCCACCGACTGCATGGCGCTGGCGGTACGTTCCGGTGTGCCTGCCCCGGAAAGCACTGACCAACTCTGAGCGATGGCGTCAATCTGACATTCCGCATTCACATGCGAACCGAGCGTTTCACCGCTGTCGAAATAGCCGCGCAGATACCATTCGCCGTCCCAGGCATGATCGTTGAGATTTTGTTTCAGCCGCGCCGACTGTTCGCGGCACAAGGTGGCGGTGGCGGTGTCCTGACGGATTTCCGCCAGTTCGCCGTAGCGTTGCAGCACGTCATACAGGAAGAAGCCCAGCCAGACGCTTTCCCCGCGTCCGCCCAGACCGACCAGATTCATGCCGTCGTTCCAGTCGCCCGCGCCCATCAGCGGGAGGCCATGCCCGCCCATTTGCAGGCCATGTTTCAGCGCACGGATACCGTGCTGCCACAGGCTTTCGCGTGTTCCGCTGACCACCGGTTGTTCGTAGAAAGACTCTTCGCCCGGAGCCAGTAAGCGCGCCTCAAGGTATGGCACCTGTTCTTCTGCAATCGCGTCATCGCCAGTCACCGCGATGTAATGACTGATCGCCAGCGGCAACCACAAATAGTCATCGGAACAGCGGGTGCGCACGCCGTTGCCGGTTGGCGGGTGCCACCAGTGCTGGACGTCGCCTTCGATAAATTGCCGTGACGCGCACAGCAGGATCTGCTCACGCATACGTTCCGGTGCAGCGTGAGTCAGCGCCAGCGTATCCTGCAACTGGTCGCGGAAACCAAATGCGCCGCCGGACTGGTAATAACCGCTGCGCGCAAGGATCCGGCTGGCGAGGGTCTGATAAATCAGCCAGCCGTTAGCCAGCAAATCGACTGATTTATCCGGCGTGGTGATCTGAATTTTATCCAGCACCTGATGCCAGTGGTGATGAATTCTGTCCAGCTCAGCCTGCGCGGCACCTTCCTGGAAGAACTGATGAATTAAGGCTTCGGCCTCACCGGCGTTTTGCCCCAGACCGAGGGCGAAAATAAAGGTGCGCTGATCGCCGTCAATGAGCGTGGTGGCGGACTGAACCGCACCGCACGGATCGAGCATTGCGCCGGTTTTATCCGACAGCCGCTGATTTTTCATTGCAGCGGGCGCTGCCGTTGACCCTGTGCGCCCGAGGAACTCACGACGATCGCCGCTCACCGAACAGTGCGCGCCGGTTACGGCGAAGAAGGCGGTGCGCGGGGAGCCGTTACTGGTGTAATGGTTGGTCGCCAGCACGCCGCAACCCTGAGCCACATGGGCCGCGGAGGTAACGATATGCATGGCTGATTTGGCGCGTAAATCCGCCATCACCCATTCGGCATAACCGGTCACAGACAGTCTGCGTGGCCGCCCCGAGACGTTGGTCAGCGTCAGCATAATCAGTTTCACCGGCGCATGTTCCGCCACTAACACCGTCATTTCGCTGCTGATCCCGTGTCCGGTATGCTCGAAAACGCTGTAGCCAAAACCGTGGCGTGTCACATAGCCGCCGTTTCCGCGCACCGGTAACGGTGCCGGTGACCAGACGCTGCCGGTTTCCTCATCGCGCAGATAGAACGCCTCACCGGAGCTGTCGCTGACCGGGTCGTTTTCCCATGGCGTCAGGCGGTATTCGTGGGCATTTTCAAACCACGTATAGGCCTGTCCGCTTTCTGAAATCACCGTCCCGAAACCGGCATTCGCCAGCACGTTTGACCACGGCGCAGGCGTATTCTGACCTTCGTTGAGCACAATCTGATATTCACGTCCGTCCGGCGAGAATCCGCCCAGCCCGTTGAAACAGGCCAGGTCACGTGGTGCTGCGGCAACCGGCGTATTGTCGGTGACGGTGCGTACCGGCAACAGGGCAGGCAGTGAGACGTGTGGCAATTGCATACGCAGGTTGAGCTGATCGGTGAGTGAGCCGCGGCGGTCGTCGATCACCACCCGCGCCACGCTCATCAGCAGTGTGCGGTCTTCCTGCGTCAGCTGTTCGCCATTGCGGACAAAAATTCCCCCCGGAATATCGGTCTGACTGGAACCCGCGCCGGAAGCGACCAGGCTGAGGATCTGATTTTGCAACGCCTGCTGATAGCCGCCGGAGTCATTGCATAACAACACCAGATCGACCTTCAGCCCTTTGAGACGCCAGTAGTTGTGCGCGCGGATAAGTTGCGTCACCAGCCCGATATTCTCATCGCTGGTCAGGGTGAGCAGCACGATCGGCAGATCGCCGGAAAGCGATTGTCCCCAGAGACCGGATTGTCCGCGGCGGTTGGCGGCCACGGTCTGCGCATCGCCGCGCAGTTCCTGACTGGCGAAAACCAGCGCACCGGCCAGACGGTTATACAATCCCGCGTCGTCTTCGGTGGCATTCAGCTGGCGCAGCACCACCTGACTGTGCGACCAGGCGATTTCGAATACCCGATCAGCAATATGATGGTCACGATATTTTTCCAGCAGCATCAGGCTTTGCAGCCGTGTGTCGGAAATGCCGTACACCATATCGATAATCACTGGCACGCCGGGTTTCAGGGTAATGCGCTGGCGGATGGACATCACCGGATCCAGCACCGCACCGGCGCTGTTAGTGAGCGGTCCTGCCTGACGCAAGGCCTGCGGGCTGGCCGCGGTATTGCCGCGTCCGATAAAGGCCGACCGGTCAGTTTCGAACGACGTTTCCCGTTCGAAAGAGCCGTGGATCGCCATCATATGGAACATCCACGGACACTGTTCTTCCGGTTCACGCGGACGGCGGTGGCACAAAATCCCTTCCTGTGCGGGCACCAGTTCGGTCTGCACAAACAGATTGCTGAACGCCGGATGTGCGGTGTCATTGGCGGCTGGCGCCAGTACCACTTCGGCATAGGTGGTGATTTCCAGCTCACGTGGTCGGCGGCCATGATGCGTAACCGTCATGCGGCGGATTTCGACGTCATCCTCCGGCGAAACCACGATGTGGGTTTGCATGGTCAGCGAACCCTGTGTGCGTTTGAATTCCGCACCGAAATCGTTCAGCACCGCGTGATAGGTGCCTTTCTGTTTGCCGAGCGGTTGCCAGGTATTGCTGTAGACCGCGCCGGACTCCGGATCGCTGAGATAGCAGAAAATCCCGCGATTATCGCGTGTTGCATCTTCCCGCCAGCGGGTCAGCGTCAGGTCTTTCCAGCGGCTGACGCTGCCACCGGCCTGCGTGACCATCAGATGGTAATTGGTGTTAGACAGCAGCTGAATTTCCGGCGAGGCACTGCTGATGTCTGTGAATTCACGCAACTCAATGTTCACTTTTTGCAGCGTGTTGTCATGAGATTCAAAGTGACGACGCGGACTGTATAGCTCGACGGCATCCGGCACCCGTTCCTGCAACAGCAGGCGTGCCGACTGGAACGCGGCATTGGCGGCGAAGCGTGCGGTCATCGGCGCGCCGAGCAGCACATTGCCCAGCGCCAGGAAACCCATTCCCTGATGGTGAGCCATGTAAGAGCGCACCACGATGTAAATCTGGCCGCGGATCAGACGCGACGGGCTGTAATCCAGCGCGTCGTAAAAACCGTATTCGCCACGCGCACCGCAATGTTCCAGTACGTTGAGATTGAGGCAGGCTTCCTGCGGGCGGATCATCAGCGCCATCATGGTGGCATAAGGCGCGACCACCATGTCTTCACCAAGACCGCGCTTCAGGCCCAGACCGGGCACGCCGAACGCGTGATACTGATAATTCTGATTGAGGTCAAATGCCGCATAAGCGGATTCAGAAATCCCCCACGGCACGCTGTTTTCCTTACCCCAGGCGATTTGCCGGTCAACGGCGGTCTGACACATCTGCACCAGCAGGGTATCCGGATAGGCCGGCATCACCAGTTGGGGCATCAGGTATTCAAACATCGATCCGCTCCACGACATCAGCGACGGCTGTTTCTCGATCACGGTGAACAGGCGTCCGAGCGCAAACCAGCTTTTTTGCGGCAACTGGTTGGTGGCGATGGTGACGTAGTTGGTCAGACGAATTTCAGAAGGCAGCAGATCGTATTTCCCGCTGTCCAGTTTATGCGAGTCGCAGTTATATCCGACGGTCAGCAGATGGGTATTCTTGTCGTACAGGAAGCGGAAATCCATGCGCGCATGGTCATTAAGGCGTTGTTCAAGCTCGCCGATAATGTCCAGACGCTGCCGTGCCAGACCGATCGCGCGGGAAATCGCCGGTGCCGTACGGGCATCCTGTTGCGCCAGCCATTGCAGTGAAGGGAGCTGTGCGTTTTGCGCCTCCGGCGACAATTCTGCGTAAAAATCTGTCCACGCCTGCAAACCGGCATCAAGTTGCTGCGCCAGTCGTTGCAGCCAGCCTTCTGCGGTGGTGGCAATCAGCGCACGCATCTCGCGCAGGCTCAAAATACTCTGCTCAGTTTTTTCGCCCGCAGCCTGTTTGAGACTTTCACGAAGCTTAGCCACCAGCGGTGCATCTGCCGGGATTTCCGCCATATTCAGCGTGTCTTCCAGCCCTTTCAGCCATGCCGGAAGATTGACGGCTGGCTGTGTTCGCCACAGACGTAAGCCGGTGCTCAGCGTCAGTAAATGCCCGGCCAGATTGCCGCTGTCTACACTGGAAATGTAGCGCGGATTGAGCGGCTGGAGCGTGCGTGTGTCGTACCAGTTATATAAATGTCCGCGAAAATGCTCGAGTTTATCCAGCGTATCAAGCGTCAGCATCGTGCGTTCCAGCACTTCACCCTGCGTGAGATAACCAAAATCCCACGCGGTGATATTGGCCAGCAGCGACAGCCCGATGTTGGTCGGCGAGGTGCGGTGCGCGATCACCGGCTGTGGGATTTCCTGGAAGTTATCCGGCGGCAGCCAGTTTTCTGTTTCATTCACGAAAACTTCAAAGAAGGACCAGGTCTGACGGGCAGCCTGACGCAGGTAAATCTGTTGTTGTGCGTCCAGATCCGGCACCTGGCGGCGGGCGGGCTGACTGAGCCAGCATAAAATACGCGGCGCGATAAACCACAGCAGGCCGAGCGGGACGGCAAAGCCCAGCAGCGGCGGACTTGCCTGCGCGGACAGCAAAATGACCGCCACGCCTGCCAGCGGATTAGCCCACATGCGGCGGTAGAAATATCCGGGCGAATGCGCACGGGATTTCGCGCTGATATTGACGCTCGCCCACTCATGTAACTTGCGATGGCTGACACTGAGTCGCCACAGTGTCAGCAAAATCGCCTGCACCGAATAGACGGCTTCGTGCGGCAACGTCATCAGATTAAGCAACACGCGGGAAATCCGGCTGACAGTCGCCGATGCCACACTTTTCAGATGCGGAACCAGCGCCCGTCGTGGCCCTTTATTCAGCAGGTCTAACACCAGTGCTACCAGCGCCGGGAACAGCAGCATCACGGTAATAAAACCGAGCCAGTAAAGTTTGTCCGGCACCACCAGCAGCGTGGTGAAGATCAGAATCAGCAGGGCAGGCGCGACCAGGCTGCGGCGCAGGTTATCGAACAGTTTCCAGCGGGAAAGCATGGTCAGCGGATTACGGCAGCGCGTCCCATCTTCCTGCGTGACATAAAACCCCAGCCAGTTAAGCAACTGCCAGTCGCCACGGATCCAGCGGGTTTTACGCGCCACGTCTGCCAGATAATGATCGGGATATTGTTCGTAAAGCACCACATCGCTGAGCATACCCGAGCGAGCGTAACAGCCTTCCAGCAGGTCGTGGCTGAGCACCAGATTTTCCGGGCAGGTGTTGTCCGTCGCACGGATGAACATATCGACGTCGTAAATACCTTTACCGACAAAAGAGCCTTCACCGAATAAATCCTGATAGATATCGGAAGACATCGACGAATAAGGATCGTTGCCCGGCACGCTGCTGCATAAAGCGGCATAGCGTCCCTGACCATTTTCCGGGATTTCCTCCGCCAGCCGTGGCTGGAGAATGGCGTAACCGGACACCACCCGATGACGTTTCTCGTCATACACCGGATGATTGAGCGGATGCGCCATTGCCGCGATCAGCTGATGAGCGGTGGCCCGCGGCAGCACGGTATCGCTGTCGAGAGTGATAACGTATTTCACCTGACGCAGATGCGCCTGCGTGCTGCCTTCGGTCAGCGAGAACGGCTCGCCTTCATCGCGCAGCCAGCGGTTAAGCGCATTCAGTTTGCCGCGCTTACGCTCATACCCCATCCACACGCCTTGTTTCTCATTGAGTTCGCTGTCGCGGTGCAACAGCGTAAACAGTGCGCCCTGCGCAGAGGGATAACGGCGGTTCAGCACCTGAATTTGCTGCACGGTAAAGGCCAGCAGGGCATCGTTATCCGCATTCTGCGGATTTACGCTGTCATGAAAATCACTGAGCAGCGCGAAATTCAGGTTAGGTAACACGTTGCCGAGATAACAAACTTCAAGGCTGCTGATCAGCGCCTCGATATTTTTGCGGCTGCCGAGCAGACACGGGATCACCACCAGTGTGCTGGCGGACGCGGGAATGCCACCGGCATATTCGAGGCGCGGCAGCGGTTGCGGCGTCCGGCTCCGGGTGGTGATTTCGCTGAGCAGATTGAGCGCGAACTGGCTGGCGACCAGCACTACCGGTACTAACAAACTCCACCATAACCAGTGCATGGGCGTATGGGCGGAACGGTAGAGTGCATCAGCGGTGACGGCGGTGGTCAGCAGCAACAGGCTGCCGAGCCACGAGAGCAGCGGTGTCTGGTTGAGGCGGCCACGCATGCGCGTCACCCATGAGAATCTGACATTCAGGTCTTTTTCGAGTGCCTTGCGCCCGGCGTCGATCAGGTAATAACCCACATGTCGTTGCTGGACGGCACCGCTGGCCTGTTGCGCTATGGCAATCGCGCGGCTGGCGACAAAGGCCTCATCGTGGCGGGAGTTGCGCGAAAGGCGTTCTATCTGATGGCGGTAATTATCGCGGGTATCGAAGTGCATGGAGGCGTAAATGCCAGCGGGATCTTCATGCAGGATTTTCTCCACCACGCTGAGATTTTCAGCGAAATCCGCCCAGTCCATTTCTGTCAGCTGGCGTAATCCCATAATGCTGTTGCTGACTGAAAGCTGGTTGGCCGCCAGTTGCTGATTAAATTTGTCGATCACTTCCCGCTGCGTCAGGCCGACTTCGCTCAGACGCTGTTCCACCCAGGTCAACGGCAGCGCCAGTATTGAACCGTGGCCCTGCAGGCGGCGAACCAGTTCGGCGACAAACGCGCTGGTACGCGGTGGATTGCTGCGCGCCATGTCGGCAATCACGATGATCTGACTGGCCGGATCATTCTCGGCGCTGTCTTGCAATTTATTGACCCAAAAATCGGCCAGATTGCGCTCCTGCTGTGCATTTGCCACTTCAATGCTGACGCGGCGCAGGTTCTCGATCAGCGCCAGGCGCAGCATTCCCGGAAATGCCCACAATTCGCCGAGCGTCAGCTGTCGCACGCTCTGATAGGTGGAGAGAAAACGGGTGAGCGTGGTGATGTCCCAGAGTCCGTCGCTGTGGCTGACGACTTCGGTGGCGATGTCATAAATACGCGGGCAAAAATGCGGTGCGCCCAGTGAGGGCAGGCCTTTGCCGAAGTTTTTCGGCAGCAACTGGCGAACGACGCGGATCTGTTCTTCGATCAGATAAAAGTTGTCGAGCAGCCATTCTCCGGCGGGCGTGATACTGGCTTTCTCACCACTGCTAAGGATAAGACAGCTGCGGGTCAGGACTTTTTCGTTATCGTCGAGACGTTTGAGCAGGTAGTAGGGCAGTTTCTTACCGGAAAGCTTATGAGAGAGTGCCAGCTTGCCGCCAAAACGTTCCATCTGATCCGCCGAGAAGAGTTCGGCGCGGATAGGCGCGGGATTTTCCAGCGCGCTGGCCCGATGACGTCGGGTAATGACCGGAACAGGTGGTGCTCTTTTACTTTTAAACCAGTTAATCACAGCATTTTTCACGTCGACATACCTTACGCGAACCCGAAAAGGCAGTTGCCTGGGCTGCGATAAGAGTTCACACGAAGAGAATAGTGGGCAGAGGGCAGGGAGGCAGATCGAATTTGTCGCCGGGCGGGCGTCTCCCCTGAGCTTAGTCTCTTTTGAGGCGGAGCGTGGGTTTAGTTTCCAAAGTTGCTGACGTTTCAGCGCAGATCACTGCAAAATTAATGGGGATCGTGAAACAGCGCTGAAATTCGTTGCCATTGTTTTCTCTCGTGTTGTCTATTTTCAACTACACTTTCTGCACCCCTACAGCGCCAAATAAAAGAGCGCGTTATGAATAACGAGAAAACATCATGATCATTTCTGCATCAACGGACTATCGCGCTGCGGCAAAAAGTAAACTGCCGCCATTCCTGTTTCATTACATCGACGGTGGCGCTTATAACGAGCACACGCTGCGTCGTAACACCGCCGATCTGGCTGATATCGCCCTGCGCCAGCGCATCCTGAAAAACATGTCGGATCTGAGTCTGGAAACCGAATTGTTTGGTGAAAAGCTGTCGATGCCTGTGGTGCTGGCACCGGTCGGGCTGACCGGCATGTACGCGCGACGTGGCGAAGTTCAGGCCGCCCGCGCCGCAGCAAAAAAAGGCATTCCGTTCACGCTTTCCACCGTCTCCGTCTGCCCGATTGAAGAAGTCGCACCGGCCATCGATCGCCCGATGTGGTTCCAGCTTTACGTGCTCAAAGACCGTGGATTTATGCGTAATGCGCTGGAACGCGCACAGGCCGCAGGCGTCAAAACGCTGGTGTTTACCGTTGATATGCCGGTGCCCGGCGCTCGTTATCGTGATGCCCATTCCGGTATGAGCGGCCCGAATGCCGCCGCCCGCCGCATGTTACAGGCGGTGATGCATCCGCAATGGGCCTGGGATGTGGGTCTGAACGGTAAACCGCACGATCTGGGGAATGTCTCGGCCTATCGCGGTAAACCGACCACGCTGGAAGATTATATCGGCTGGCTGGGGGCGAACTTCGACCCGTCGATTTCATGGAAAGATTTAGAGTGGATCCGCGAATTCTGGAAAGGTCCGATGATTATCAAAGGCATTCTGGATCCGGAAGACGCGAAAGATGCGGTGAAATTTGGTGCAGACGGCATCGTGGTGTCGAACCACGGCGGCCGCCAGCTCGACGGCGTGCTTTCTACCGCGCACGCACTGCCTGCCATCGCCGATGCGGTAAAAGGCGACATCACCATTCTTGCCGACTCCGGTATCCGCACCGGTCTGGATGTGGTGCGCATGATTGCCCTTGGCGCAGACAGCGTATTACTGGGCAGGGCGTTTGTGTACGCGCTGGCGGCGGCGGGCGAGGCGGGCGTGATTAATCTGCTGAACCTGATCGAGAAAGAAATGCGCGTGGCGATGACCTTAACCGGCGCGAAATCGATATCTGAGATTAGCGCGGAATCGCTGGTGTACGGAAGAAGTTTGCGCTGATGCGGTCATTCCCGGGGACGTCTGCTATGACTGCCCCGGTCTTATCACTCTGCCACGCAATACCCGTTTCTTCCCGCATGTTTTGCCTGATACAAGGCGCTGTCAGCGCGCTTTAGCAACTCCAGCGCCGTCATTCCCGTTGCCCATTGCATGATGCCCTGACTGACCGTTATGGTTTCTGAAACCTGTGATAACGCATGGGGAATAGCGGCTTTTTCGACACTTTCCTTGATGCGTTGCGCGATCACTGTTGCGTCGTTGGCACCCGCGTTGTGGAGCAGAATGACGAATTCCTCGCCACCGTAGCGGGCGACCAGATCAGCCGGTTGCCGGACGACATTCTTGAAGCATTCTGCGATGCCCACCAGACAGCTATCTCCCGCCTGATGACCGTAATGGTCGTTGTATTTTTTGAAGAAATCGACGTCAATCATGATCAGTGAAAAGGTGCCACCCGAACGTTCTGTCTGAGCAATAAGTTGTTCGAGCTGGTTATCAAGCTGGCGACGATTTGCCACGCCCGTCAGCGGGTCGTAATGCGCCAGATTATCCAGCTTACTGACCAGCAGCTGGTTATCACATTCCCGGCGAATCGAGAGCACAAACCAGCGGCTCAGCATGATGCGACCGGTTTCGAACAGGGCACTGGCGATCAGAATCGCGGCAACTTCTAATACCGGAATAGTGTTGTCACGAAAAATCAAATGTATAAACAGTGATAACCACAGCGGCGCGATGAAGCTGTAAAGGACAGGCATGGTCGGATAGAGCGCAATCAGCGCGGTAAAAATCAGCATGCAGAACAGAGGAAAGACCATTTGCTGCTGCGCATCGCTGGCCAGCATGTAGTGGAACACCACCGCCCAGTACAATCCCACCAGAAAAGCCAAGGCCATCGCCGGTGTGCGCGAACGGATGAAACGTAACACTGGCAGTGCAATGACAAAAAACACTAAAAAAATTAGCGATAACTTGTCCAGCACCGGTCCGGCAATCGCCACGTCGGCGTGCGGATCGAGCAAAAGTCTGAACTGGTGGCGACCAAACAGAAAAAGTACAAAACATAAATTAGCGATCAACAGCCAGATACTGCTGGTGCGCAGTGACGCTTTTTTATAATGATCCAGCAGAGCGTTAAACGCAGTGTCTTGCAGCGTGTGAGTGGTCTTTTGCATGGCTTTCCTTAACATTGGCTATGGAGATAGTGTAGCCGAAACAGTTCCGGTGTCTCGCTTCAAAAATCGTGGGCTTGGCGCCCACACTGGCCTTAAAAAGCAGTCTGCCTTTGAATTTAAGATCGTGCGGGCGATTCAGAAATCTTGCTGAACGGAGCGGCCTGGAGACCTATGGCTCCAGGACCGAGAGAAGGGACCGCTACGCGGCAAGATTTCCAGCCTGTCGCTGTGGTGGCTGAAACATGTCTGACTGCGATAGCGCGCAGTTAAAGAGCCCGGGATTCTTAAGGGTGGCGGCGATAAGCCACCCTTAAGGCCAGTGTGGGTGGCAACCCACGGTTTTGAACTTGAACCAAGTCGGTGTGGGTGGCAACCCACGGTTTTGAACTTGAACCAAGTCGGTGTGGGTGGCAACCCACGGTTTTGAACTTGAATCAAGTCGGTGTGGGTGGCAACCCACGGTTTTGAACTTGAACCAAGTCGGTGCGGGTGGCAACCCACGGTTTTGACGTTAAATTATGGTCTTGATCCGCCACGCTTCCCGCCCGCGCGCCCGTACACAAGCCTTGAGTAACTCCGCGGTGACTTCAGCAATGGCTGTCTCATCTACCGGCGGCGCAGCCGCAAACTCCCTCAGCCATTGCTGCCTTGCTGCTTCCAGCCTGTCGGCAGGCCTGACTCGCAGCGACTCCCGCAGCGCGCCGCGTTTCTCCTCCAGTGCCTGCGGGCTGATGCCGTCAATCAAAGCGGGGATCTGCGCGATAAACGCATCGATAAACCCCAGCAACGCTTGTGCATCATAGGCGGGCGACTGTAAGGCAAACAAAATCCCGGACTGACGCGCGGTCTGATGGAAACGGCAACTGACCACATAGCCAATATTCTTTTCAACGCGGTATTGCTGGAAGAATGCTGGCTCAAGAAAAGAAGCCAGAATCTGCGTGGCGGCCAGACATACGGCGGTGTTTTCCGTCAGCGGCCTGAACACCAGTACCGCGGCGTCATCACCCGCGGTCGTGAATTCATGCGACTTTTCGGACGAGCCGCAGATCACTTCCGGCAGTTTTGCGAGCAGCGTGCGGATCGCAATCTCCGACTCTGCCTTGCGTTGCTCCTGTTCAAAAAGCCGTTCGCCCTGCGTCAGCACTATAGCCGAGGGCGTGCGCAGCAGCGCACGTGCTGTGGAGAGCGTACGTGTTACCCATTCCAGTGGCCCGCTGAGCTGCAATAATCCATTTCCCTGAACATGCGTAAAGACCAGCGAATTGCCCTCATGAGCAGATTGCGCACTAAGGGCGCGCAGACAGGCACGGGCGATACAAGCCTGATGTAAGGTCAGGGGCGCGCCGGTGGTATGAACCCTTTCGTCTGTTTTGTGCACAATCCCATTAGGTGGGAGATGGAAAGCAAAAGATAATTTTGTGACATTGTCACTTATTGCGCCCCACTCATCGAAACACACCGGCAGGCAGAACCCCTGAGCGGGTGTATTTTGCCCCTGAACATCCGGCGCAATCCACAGTCGCGTCATGTTCCGCGGATGCAACTCAGCGAGTAATGTTTGCCAGCCATTTTGGGTGGCGGGCGGAAAGTCCAGCGTTCGCGTGCGCAGTTGATCCAGCGGCGTTAAACGGCTGAAATCGCGATGTGCGAGGGCGGCATAATGTTGCAGATGTGCCGCGCTTAAATCGCGGATCTGTTGCAGCCACTGGCAGAACAGCGTTTCGATTCGGGCACGGATTGCTGAGGTAGTGTCGCAGACGAGAAATTCAATACTGAGAATATCGCCACTGCCGGATGCGTACGGCAGCGAAACCCGCACATCATCGGCCAGCGCCTGCGTCCGCAGGATGTCCAGCAAACTATTCGTTGCCTCGTCTGTCAGTAGCTGACGCAATAAGGTCAGGGCAGGGCAATGCGTGACCGGGAACGAAAAACGCAGCCGCGGTGAACCGTCAAGACGCAGCTGAAGATGGCGTTTGTCGCGTAATACAACAGGCTGAGTGGGTGCCGGCTGATAACCGTTGCGGGCTGAAAAGGCATTGCCGTAACGTTCTGCCAGCGCGGTCAGTTCTTTGAAAGATTGCGGGCCCTGCAGCCACAGCGTCAGATGGTCTGCGGTGAAAAATTGCTGATGATAGTGCGTCAGCGCCCGTTGCAGTGCGGGAATATCTTCGCCGAAAGAGGCACGACTACCGACGTGAAAATCGTGCAGCCGCGCCGGAGCGTTAAACGCCAGACTCAGTGCCGCATCACACAGCGAGTCTGCATGGCCGGTCAGCATGTTGTATTCGGCGTCAATGACAGACACTTCCTGCCTGACCGAATCCTCTGCCAGCAGCGGTTGCGCCAGCATATCCACCAGCCGTGCCAGACCCGCTTCAAATTTTGCCGGTGTCATGTCGAAAAACCATGCGGTGGCATTCGCGTGCGTGGTGGCGTTGAGTTTTGCGCCTTCCGCCTGCGCCCACATCATCAGCCGTTCATCGCCCTGAAACTCACGGCTTCCGGCAAACACGACGTGCTCGAACAGGTGCGCCAGACCGGGAAAGGCGGGCGGTTCGTGATGACTTCCGGCATTCAAATGAATGAGTGCGGCAGCACGCGAGGCCTGTGGGTCGTGAAGCATGTTAACCCGCAGGCCGTTTGCCAGCCTCAGTGACTGCACGTCAGGCAGCATCAGCGCATCAGCCCTTGAAGATCAGTTGCGAGTTCGCGCGGTTGCGGAACTGTAGCTGATTGATCTGAATATTGGTGCAATTGGCCTGTTCGCGTGCGGCGAGGATCATGCCGTGATGTTCAGATTTGGAACACACCGGATCGGCATTGTCGGCATTGCCGGTCAGCATAAATGCCTGACAGCGACAGCCGCCGAAATCCTTCTCTTTTTCAGAGCAGGAACGGCAAGGTTCCGGCATCCAGTCGAAGCCGCGGTATTTGTTGAAACCGAAGGAGTCGTACCAGATTTCCTGCAGGGTATTTTCCAGTACCGACGGAAATTCCACCGGCAGCTGGCGCGCGCTGTGGCACGGCAGCGCCATGCCTTCCGGCGTGACGCTTAAGAAAATCGCGCCCCAGCCGCCCATGCAGCCTTTCGGGCGTTCTTCGTAATAATCCGGCGTCACAAACAGCAAATTCGCCAGATTACCGGTTCCGGCCATTTTCTCGCGGTACTGATGTACCACGTCTTCGGCGCGGGCGATCTGCTCGCGGGTCGGCAGCAACCCTTCGCGGTTCAGCTGCGCCCAGCCATAAAACTGACAGGTCGCCAGTTCGACATCGTCGGCGTCCAGCTCAATGCTCAGGTCGATAATTTTGTCGATCTGATCGATGTTATGGCGGTGCAGCACGAAGTTCAGCACCATCGGATAACCGTGGGCTTTTACCGCTTTTGCCATCGCCAGTTTTTGCTGGAAAGCTTTGGCATTGCCCGCCAGCGCGGCGTTCAGCTCTTCGTCGCTGGCCTGAAAGCTGATCTGAATATGGTCCAGACCGGCTTTGGCAAACGCATCGATTTTCTTTTCCGTCAGCCCGATCCCGGAGGTGATCAGGTTGGTGTAAAAACCCAGATCACGCGCAGCGCGGATGAGCTCCGGCAAGTCTTTACGCACCAGCGGTTCGCCGCCGGAGAAACCGATTTGCACCGCGCCCATTTCCCGCGCTTCTTCAAACACCTTGATCCACTGGGCGGTGGTCAGTTCTTTTTCCTGTCTGGCGAAATCGAGCGGGTTCGAGCAATACGGACATTGCAGCGGGCAGCGGTAAGTCAGTTCGGCCAGCAGCCACAGTGGCGGTTTGACCGCAGGTTTAAGCAGGTTCACGGAAGGTAATCCACTTTTGTGCATGGGCCTGAGCGAAGAAATCTTTGACGTCATCATTCACGCCATCGGCTTCAGGGAAGCGCTCATTCAGCTCATCAATGATATTGGCAATCGTCCGCTCGCCGTCGACCAGTTGCAAAATAAACGTCGCACTGTCGTTGAGTTTCGCCATCCCTTCCGGATACAAAATCACGTGGCAGTCCTGTGTTTTTTCAAATTGCATGCGGTAGCCGCGACGAAACATCGGCGTGTAATGTTCGGTAATGGTGATCACAGGAGTCGTCCTTTGTGCCAGACCGCCTGTTGCGTCACGCTGTGGTACGGCGGGCGGTTAAGTTCGTAAGCCAGGGTCATGGAATCGAGCATGCTCCACAAAATGTCGAGTTTGAACTGCAAGATTTCCAGCATACGCTGTTGTTTTTCAACGGTATCGCAGTATTCCAGCGCCAGTTGCAGACCGTGTTCGACGTCGCGGTTCGCCTGACTCAGACGGCTGCGGAAATAGCCGTAACCCTCTTCCTCGATCCATTGGTAATGCTGCGGCCAGGTGTCGAGACGCGCCTGATGGATTTGCGGGGCAAACAGTTCGGTCAGCGAGCTGCATGCCGCTTCCTGCCAGACCGCGCGACGGGCAAAGTTAACGTAAGCATCGACGGCAAAACGCACGCCCGGCAACACCATTTCTTCTGACAGCAGCACGTCACGATCCAGACCGACCGCTTCACCCAGCCGCAGCCAGGCTTCGATACCGCCTTCACTGCCGTCATAGCCATCGTGATCAAGAATACGCTGCACCCATTTGCGGCGGGTCAGGGGATCCGGACAGTTGGCCATAATAGCCGCGTCTTTCAGCGGAATGCTGGTCTGATAATAGAAGCGGTTCGCTACCCAGCCCTGAATTTGCTCGCGTGTCGCCTGACCATTGTGCATCGCAATATGGTAGGGATGATGGATGTGGTAGAACGCGCCCTTGGCACGCAGCGCCTGTTCAAATTCTTGCGGCGTCATCGGTGACGTCGGGTGTGAAGAAGTCGTCATAATCGTATTTACCTAAAGTTCGATGCGCATCCCGTCCCGGCTGACTTCAATATTTTGCTGCGTCAGCGCCTGCCGCTCGGCAGAGGATTCATTGAGGATCGGGTTGGTATTATTAATATGGATGAGAATTTTGCGTTCCGCCGGAAGGGAAGAAAGCAGGGCAATCAGCCCCTGTTCTTCGGCAAGCGCCAGATGGCCCATGTCTTTGCCGGTATTGCGGCCAACGCCGGTGGTCGCCAGCTCGTTGTCCTGCCACAGCGTGCCGTCAATCAGCAGGCAGTCAGCTTTATTGAGCCACTTCATCAGTTCATCATCTGGTTCGCCCAGACCCGGTGCGTACAGCAGCGAGGTGCCGGTTTTCGTGTCTTCAATAAACAGCGCGATATTGTGGCCGGGCAGCGGTTTGCCGCGGTATTTCGAATAAGGCGGCGCGTTACTCAGCAGCGGAATGGCAGTGAATTTCAGATCCGGGCATACGGCCACGGAGAAGCTGTTCTCCGGCTCGATAGCGTGATGCTGCAGGCCGCCATTCCAGTGCGAAAGCATGGTGAAAATCGGGAAGCCGGTAGTGAGATCGTCGTGGACTTCAGGCGTACACCACACCTGATGCGGGCAGCCTTCGCGCAAATTCAGCAGACCGGTGCAGTGATCAATCTGGCTGTCGGTCAGGATGATGGAACCGATGGCGGTGCCGCGCAAAACGTCGTGTTTAATCAGTTCGGGCGTGGCGGCAATCTGGTGGCAAATGTCCGGCGAAGCGTTACACAGCACCCAGTCGGTGCCGTTGTCGCTGACGGCGATAGAAGATTGCGTGCGTGCGGAGGTTTTCATGGTGCCATTGCGCACACCCTGACAGTTGCTGCAATTGCAGTTCCACTGCGGGAAGCCGCCGCCCGCCGCTGAACCAAGTACGATAATTTGCATGTGTGAACCAGGGGAAAGGGAAGGAAGATGCCCACAGCGAACCGTGGGCATAAGGGCTTAGCGGTTAGAAATGTACAGCGTCACTTCTAAGCCTAAACGCAGGTCTTCGAAAGAAGGTTTAGTCCACATGATAACGTCCTCTTGGTGATTACAGTTTTAAGTTCACTGCCACTTTCATTGCGGCAGGTGATCGGCTTATTGTCAAATATCGCCGGTTTGGCTACAAAAATGTTGCGATGGTGCCAGACCGATATTGCCCTGTAAGCCACAGGGATTAGCGCAAAACGCCGGATGAAAAACTATTCACCCCACGTTTGCTTTAATACTTTCAGCCAGTTGCGGTACGCGATTTTTTCGATGAGCAGCTTGCCGTAGCCCGCATCAGACATGGCCTGCAACAGAACGGGCAGTCCGGCGACATCACCCAGCGCATCCGGCACATTGATGCCATCAAAATCCGAACCAAAACCGACATTTTCTTCGCCCAGTTTACCAATAAGGTTATCAAGATGTTTAACAATTTCGGTGATCGGGGTGTCGCCGTTGCGTTTTCCATCGGCACGCAGAAACGCGGTGCCGAAATTCACGCCAACAAAGCCGTCACTTTCGGCAATGGCGGCCAGTTGTTTATCGGTCAGATTACGCGGTTGCGGGCATAACGCATGGACATTGGAATGGGTGGCGACCAGCGGAGAATCGCTGAATTTTGCTGTCTGCCAGAAGGCTTTTTCGTTCATGTGCGAGACATCGAACAGAATTTTTTTGCGGTTGCATTCACGCATTAAATCAAGCCCGGCGGGCGTCAGGCCATCACCGGTATCCGGCGAACCCGGAAAATCACCTTTCACGCCGGTACCAAACTGATTGGGTAAATTCCACAGCGGCCCGATGCTGCGCAGCCCTTTTTCATACCAGAGTTCCAGCCGTGAATAGTCATCGCCCAGCGCTTCAGCGCCCTCGATATGCATCACCATTGCCAGCACGCCGTGAGCCATACAATGCTCAATTTCGGCGACGGTCCGGCAGATTTTTGCCCGTCCGGATGACTGCGTTTCAAGGCGTTCAAGCAATGAAATCTGCGCCTGCGTGATGGCTAACGCGTCATGCGGTTCTGGCGGAGAATTTGGCTTCAGTTGCGGCATATACGAAGCAGGTGGTACGAAAATGGCAAATAAACCGCCTGCGAAACCGCCGAGGCGACAACGCCTGAGATCGAGATGCCCTTCAAGTGCGCCATCAAGAAACAGAGCAGCAGGATCTGCTGCGTCATGCAGCCACAGGCGAAGTAACAGGTCGTTATGACCGTCAAAGACAGGGGGATTGGGGATGGTGTTCATGATGTTAATGGTACTTTATAAAAGCATGTTGAAACATGGGGAATTATGTAAGTTTTGGTTTTTTGCACGGATCGGTGCAAAGGGGGCGATTTTAAAATCAATTTCCAGGTCAAGGTCAAGACCGTGGGCGTCGGCCCACACCGACCAGAGACCCGGTAACGCGCGGGCCTCTGGACTCCGCGCTTTTTTACTGCGCGCTGTCGCAGGCACGACGGACATGTTCTGGTGCAATAGTGAGTGGCGCAAATCCAGGTGCTTCGCACTGCCTTCTCTCGGTCTTCGAGCCACAGGTCTCGAAGCCGCTCCGTTCAGCTGAATTTTGA
>NZ_JBOCUM010000010.1:0-41259 GCF_050606005.1 Rahnella sp. PAMC25617 | reverse complement strand
CCTTCGCAGGGGGAGGAGCATACAAGGGACTTCTGCAACTTCTTGCAAATTGTTTAAACCAACAGCAATTACTTATTCTTCACCTGCAATCCGCGTGGCAGATTATTGTTATCCACCTGCGGTAAACCGGTAGAGGCGGAAGAAGTCAGCAAGCCTGTCTCAACGTAGTTTTGCAGTTTCTCGCGGGTATCGGTGATATCCAGGTTACGCATGGTCAGCTGACCAATACGGTCATCTGGTGAGAACACAGAATCGCCTTTTTCCATGGTCAGACGCTCTGGTTTGTAAGTCAGGTTCTCAGACACGGTATTCATGATGGTGTAGTCGTTGCCGCGACGCAGTTCCAGAGTGACTTCACCGGTGATTTCGCTGGCGACCCAACGCTGAGCGGAGTCACGCAGCATCAGTGCTTGTGGATCGAACCAACGGCCCTGATACAGCAGACGACCCAGAACACGGCCATTTGCGTGATATTGCTCGATGGTGTCTTCGTTATGAATACCGGTCAGCAGACGCTCGTAAGCGATGTGCAGCAGCGCCATTCCCGGGGCTTCGTAGATGCCACGGCTTTTGGCTTCGATAATACGGTTTTCAATCTGGTCGCTCATACCCAAACCATGACGGCCACCGATGCGGTTGGCTTCCATCATCAGCTCAACGCTGTCATCAAAGGTTACGCCGTTCAGTGCAACCGGATAACCGCGTTCAAAACGGACAACCACTTCTTCCGCTTTCACGACCACATTCTCGTCCCAGAATTTCACGCCCATAATCGGATTAACGATTTTGACGCCGGAATCGAGGAATTCCAGATCTTTGGCTTCGTGCGTCGCGCCCAGCATGTTCGAGTCGGTTGAGTAGGCTTTCTCGGTCGACATTTTGTAATCGAAACCGGACTGAATCATGAATTCGGACATCTCATGACGGCCGCCGAGTTCATCGATAAAGTCGGTATCCAGCCACGGCTTATAAATTTTCAGTTCAGCATTGGTCAGCAGACCGTAACGATAGAAACGTTCGATATCGTTACCTTTGTACGTGCTGCCGTCGCCCCAGATATTCACGCCGTCTTCTTTCATTGCGGCAACCAGCATGGTGCCGGTTACGGCGCGACCCAGCGGGGTGGTGTTGAAGTACGTCACGCCTGCGGTGGTGTTATGGAATGCGCCACATTGAATGGCGGCAATGCCCTCAGCAACCAGTTGTTTACGGCAATCAATCAGGCGGGCTTTCTCTGCACCGTACTCCATCGCTTTACGCGGAATGGCGTCGTAATCTTCTTCATCAGGCTGACCCAGGTTTGCCGTGTACGCATAAGGGATCGCGCCTTTTTTCTGCATCCACAGCAGCGCTGCACTGGTGTCCAGACCGCCGGAGAACGCGATACCGACACGCTGATTGATAGGAAGGTGCTTGAGAATAGTTGTCATCGATTAAATCCTGTATGAATTAGGTCTGTCTGCTAAAGATTTCAATGCCTATATTGATAACGCAAAACCGGGTTCAGGTAAAAGGGATTTTGCATATTTATGTAAATTTTATCGCATAACTATCTACTTGTCATGTTGGCCAGGAAGTGTTTTATTCAACATCGTTCAGCATTTTGCCATACCCTCGAATGTCCTTAAATCCCCTCCAGCGGCAACACATCCAGCGGTTTCACTTCCCGGAGTACAAACGAGGTTTGCATCTCTTTAATCCCCGGTAAACGGCGCACGACTTCCATCGCGAAGCTGGAAAAACTGTCGAGATCTTTCGCCACCACCTGCAACAGAAAATCTGCGTCACCGGCAATTGCATAACAGGCAATCACCGAGGGCAGCGCGCCGACTTCCTGTTCGAAACGCCGGGCATCTTCCTCGCTGTGGCTGTCGATTTTCACCCGGATAAAAGCCAGCAACCCCAGCCCGATTTTTTTCCGGTCAATGTTCGCCTGATAACCGGTGATCACACCGTTGTCTTCCAGCTGTTTCATCCGCCGCCAGCAGGGAGAGGCAGCCATGCCCACTTTTTCCGCCAGCTCCTGATTGGTCATTCTGCCTGAACTCTGTAGTTGTTTAAGAATGCGAAGGTCTGCCGGCGAAATTTCAGATACAGACATAATCTGCCTTTTAAATGTGATTATGAGGAAGGGATAACCAGATTAGGGCATTTTACCGCGCAAAAAGAAAGCACCTTTCAGTGTCTCAACGCTATCCTTTTTGTCATCAATAATGATGAAAAGGGCGGACAAAATGGCAGATAACCTGCGGGTGGCAATTATCCTCAATCCCGAACTTCCACCGGGATTACTGGCGAACACGGCAGGCGTAATTGGCATCGGATTAGCAGCAAAATTTCCGATGCTGGCGGGCAGTTCACTGACGGATGCAAAGGGCGTCACGACCGATACTATCTCTAAAACTCCGCTGCCCATTCTGCAGGCAACGCCGGATCACATTAAGGCGCTGATGTTCAAAGCGCTGGACGCAGCAGGCGAGCGCAGCGTGGTGCCGTTCCCGGCATTTGCGCGCACGATGCATCAGTTTGAGCAGTATGAAATGACGTTTCCGCGGCGGGATTTATACGATGAAGTACTCGATGGAGTGGGCCTGGTCGGGCCGGAAAAATGGATTAAATCGCTGACGGGGAATCTGAAGTTATTGCGTTAATTCCATGAACATTCAGGCATAAAAAAACCGGCAGATGTGCCGGTTTTCCTTTTCAAGTCCCGATATCAGTTCGTTACTTTCAGCTGCGGATAGCGTTTGAAAATCGTCAGACACCAGACCAACGCGATGCAGCCGATCAGCCCGCCTGCATAGCCGACGTTGCTCATTTCCAGATGCAGACTCACCTGATTGCCGATCAGCGCGCCCGCGCCTATACCAATGTTATAGATGCCGGAAAGCAGTGCCATTGAAACGTCCGTGGCATCGGTCGCCAGCGCCAGTACACGCACCTGCAGTGCTAGGCCGATAATCATCATTGCCAGCCCCCAGATCACACAAAGGACTGAAATAGCGACCGGATTCATCACCGCCACAAATAACAGCAACATGCTGAGGGTGACCAGTAAGATCGGGCCGCTGAGCATCGCCGCCGGGAAGCGGTTGCCAAGCACACTGAACGCAATGCTGCCGAGAATACCTGCGCCACCAAAAATCAGCAGCAGGAAGGTGGTGAAGTTTTCACCCATATTCGCGACGGTCTGGATAAAGGGCTCGATGTAGCTGTACGCCGTGTAGTGAGCAGTCACTATCAGTGCAGTCAGCAGATACATGCCGACCAGCGCCGGACGGCGGAACAACATCGGCACGCTTTTCAGTGAACCGGTATGTTCACTTGGCAGCGGCGGCAACAGTTTGATCAGGCAAATCAGCGTCAGCAGCGCAACGATGCCGATGCTCATAAAGGTGGTGCGCCAGCCGAGATATTGTCCGATCAGGCGTCCCAGCGGTAAGCCCAGCACCATCGCCAGCGCGGTACCGGTGGCTAACATACTGAGTGCCTGTGTTTTTTTACCGGCCGGTGCGACACGGATTGCCAGTGACGCGGTGATCGACCAGAAAATGGCGTGGGCGAGGGCGATACCGACACGCGAGGCCACCAGACTCCAGAAATCCCAGGCCACGACCGAAAGAATGTGGCTGGCGATGAATATCACGAAGATGACGATCAGTAAGCGCTTTCGCTCAACATTGCGGGTCAGCAGCATCAGCGGCAGTGACATCAGTGCCACAACCCAGGCGTAGATGGTCAGCATCAGACCGACCTGAGCGGTCTTCATGTTGAAACTGGCGGCGATATCGGAAAGTAATCCGACAGGCACGAATTCAGTGGTGTTGAAGATGAACGCGGCAATAGCCATCATCACAACGCGGAGCCATGCTGTCCTGCGCGAAACGGTATCTGATTGCATTGAAATTTATGACTTATAAGAAGATGTTGGGATCAGGCATTTGTCTGGCAGACACCTGTTGAGGGCATAGTGTGTTTTATTTGTGCTAAAAATGAAACAGAAAATTGGCCTAACAGATAAATGTTTCGACGACAATTTTAGTTATGGAAACTGAGATGCAGGTCACTGTGTTTTATTGCGGATGCCAGCACCAGTGCCACGGCTCATAAATAAAGCCCCAGGGATTATTCAGCGGAAAGGACATTATGAAACCGAAGCGGGCGGCGTGAGTTTGCAGCCACTGAAAAGCGTCTGTTTCGCCAAAAACGCCGGTCACTTCGTCGCAGCCGGGGGTATTGATATCTATGGCGCGACCGGTGTGATGTTCGCTGCATCCGGGCGGTGCCAGCGAGGTGAAGAAAACTTCCGGTGGGATGCCTGCCTGCTGTTTGATGCGGATTAATCCGGCCTGATAATCCAGACTGCGAAAAGCAGAGACCAGATAAATGCCCACGCCGTCGGCGGCAGCCTGTTGTTTCATCTGATGCCAGGCGGCAGCCGCGGGGGAGATCAGCCGGTAAACTTTGCCGCTCTCCGCGTCGGTTTCCGTATCCTCCAGTAAGTACTCACTTACTTCTTCAAAGTAAGGCAGCGTACGGTGTGCGATAACCTGCGGGTCGATGCCCAGATCATGCAGTATCTGGGCGGTTCTGATTTTAAGCGCCGCCTGATTCACGCCTGCTCATTCCCCGGACGGGAAATCGCGTCGTTCATCGCTTCTGTCATGGCTTTACCCGCCGTGCGCATTGACTGCTGATAGCGTGACGATGCTGCAACAAAGGCTTTCAGCAGTTGCGTGTCCTGCTGATGTTGCTGATATTCAGGGTGCCATTGCACGCCCAGGCAGAAATCATACTCCTCGCACTCAATGCCTTCGATCACGCCGTCAGGCGCATAAGCATTCACAATGCAGCCGGGGCCGACCGATTTCACCGCCTGATGATGCGAGCTGTTGACCTCATAATGATCGCGATCGACGCAGCGGCTGAGCAGCGAACCTTCAACAATCTCTACAGGATGACGGGCGCGCTTTTTGCCGCCGGCGTTTTCGGTATCGACGGTCGTGCTGTGTTCAAGGGCATCGGGCAGTGCATCGGGAATGTGCTGATGAAGCGTGCCGCCGGTTAACACGGCAAGCAGCTGCTGACCGCCGCAAATCCCCAGCAGCGGCATATTGCGCTGCATGGCACCTTTGACGATGGCTTTTTCAAATTCAGTTCGCGCCGGTTTCAGACGCACCTGATCGCTGGTCTGTTGCTCATTAAAGAGTTCAGGCGGAACATCAAACGCGCCGCCGGTCACGACAATACCGTCGCACATCGACAGATATTCATCCGCCAGTTCCGCGTGGTGCGGCAAAGCCAGCGGTACTGCGCCCAGCTCTGCCAGACTTTTCAGGTAGTTTTGACGCAGGGCATACCAGGGAAAATCGGCGTAGCCACCGGCTTCCTCACTGTCCAGCGTTACCCCAATCACCGGTCTGGATTGAAATTTTTTCTGCATTCGCCTGAATCCCTTTCAAGAAGATGAAAACCAATCAGAAAATTCACCTTATCAAGCCGTGGTCGGCGCAAACAATATAAATTATCAATACATCCAATTTTCGGGATTTACCTCTGGTTTTATAACCAGTTAAGGTGAGCGGGCAGGTTAAATTTCACGCTAAACCTGCGTTTTCCTGACAAAATTCCACGACTGGCTGACACTTCATAATGATTTTCTGTCTGTGTCTTCAATATTCATTCTCATTTAGTTCTTAACATTAAAGGGTCAGAAAGGATAAATTAGTGCGTATAATTCATCCTGCTGAATGAAATAAAAATTCTTAATTGCTAACGAAATCTTTACGTTGTCCTAAAAACAGCCGGTGAGCCTTTTAGGGATAATGTGTTTTGACTGATATTGAAAATCTCTGGTTGAAGGTCATTTTTCAGCTGCTTTCTCCTCTTTAATACTGCGAAACCAAGAAATTTATGCTGCCGACTGCCTCGTCTCGTTCCAAAAAACGCACTCTCGTGTGGGTTATCATCGCCATTATCGTTGCTGCGATCCTGGTCTGGTTCTTTGCTTTTCATCAAAGTGCTTCCGACTCATCTGCCCAAAAAAAACCGGGCCGCGGCGGAATGCGTGCGATGCGCGGCCAGATGATGGCCGGAATGGCCACACCGGTACAGGCGGGAAAAGCCACGCAAGCCGATGTGCCGGTGTATCTGCGTGCGCTGGGTACCGTTGTCGCCAACGCGACAGTCACGGTCACCAGCCGGGTGGATGGTCAGCTGATGAAGGTATATTTCACCGAAGGGCAGAAAGTCGAGCAGGGGCAGTTGCTGGCGCAGATTGATCCGCGCAGTTATCAGGCCACGCTGGAACAATATCAGGGTGATTTGGCGCAGAATCAGGCGCTGTCGAAAAGCGCTGAACTGACGCTGGCGCGATACCGCAAACTGTATGCGCAAGATTCCCTGGCCCGTCAGGATCTGGAAAGCCAGATTGCAACCGCCGGTCAGTATGCCGGTGCAGTGAAAGCCGATCTGGCACAAATCGCTGCCGCCAAGCTGAATCTTGAGTTCGCCAAAATTACCGCACCGGTCAGTGGCCATGTCGGCCTGCGTCTGGTCGATCCGGGCAACATGGTTACCAGCAGTTCCACCACCGGAATTGTAACGATTACCCAGACTCAGCCGATTGCCGTTACCTTCAGCGTGCCGCAAAGCAATCTGCAAACCTTGCTCAAAGCGCTGCGTGGCGGCAATCAGTTGCCGACGACTGCCTTTGACCAGAGCGGCAGCGAAGTGCTCGGACAGGGCAAACTGCAATTTATCAGCAACGAAATTGATACCAGCACCGGCAGCATCAAGCTGAAAGCGCTGTTCGATAACGCCGATGAGAAACTCTATCCGAACCAGTTTGTGAATGCCCGCTTACAGGTCGCGACCCTGAAAGACGCCACGGTGATCCCGGCGGCAGCATTACAACTGAGCAGCGACGGCGACTTCGTGTATGTGGTGAAAGCCGACAGCACCATTGAGCGCCGCAGCGTGAAATCCGGGCCAGACTTTGGTGACGATCAGGTGGCGATTTTGTCCGGCGTGAAGCCGGGCGAGCAGGTGGTGACTACCGGTATTGACCGCCTGAACGATGGCACCAAAGTCGAGATTGTCACGCCGAATTCCGGTGAAGCTGCAGCAGCGGACGGCTCGTCTAAAGCCCGCGAGCAAAGTGGCGGTGTGGATAAAGCCACCACCGGTGCCGACAAAACTGTCGCCGCGCCCGATGCAACTCCAAATACAGCCGGTAAAGACAGCGGGTCTAAATGAATCCTTCACGCCTCTTTATACTCCGGCCGGTTGCGACCATTCTGCTGATGGTCGCCGTGCTGTTGTCGGGGATTTTCGCCTACAACATGCTGTCGACCTCGGCGCTGCCGCAGGTCGATTATCCGACCATTCAGGTGACCACGCTGTATCCGGGCGCCAGTCCGGATGTGATGGCATCAGGGATCACCGCCCCGCTTGAGCGTCAGCTCGGTCAGATGGCCGGTCTGAGCCAGATGTATTCCACCAGCGCCAGCGGTTCCTCCATTATCACGCTGAAATTCTCGCTGGATTTGTCCCTCGACGTGGCCGAGCAGGAAGTCCAGGCGGCGATTAACGCGGCTGACAGCCTGCTGCCCAGCGATTTACCGAATCCGCCGACCTACAAAAAAGTGAACCCGGCAGATGCCGCGGTGCTGACCCTGGCGGCGACGTCCGAATCCCTGCCACTGACCAAAGTGCAGGATCTGGTGAATACCCGCGTGGCGCTGAAACTGTCGCAGATTTCCGGCGTCGGTATGGTCACGCTGGCGGGCGGTCATCAGCCTGCGGTTCGTGTGCAGGTCGATCCGCGTAAACTGGCGGCGCATAATCTTAGTCTGGAAACCATCAATACGCTGATCGGCAACAGCAACGTCAACGGCTCGAAAGGGGGCTTCGACGGCCCGCATCATTCGATCACCATCGATGCCAACGACCAGCTGCGCACCGCCGCCGAATACGGCAATCTGATCGTCAATTACGAAAACGGGGCAGCGCTGCGTCTGCGCGATGTGGCGACGCTTTCCGAAGCGCCGGAAAACCAGTACTTGTCTGCCTGGGCGAACAAGCAACCGGCCATTATTATCAGCGTGCAGCGCCAGCCGGGTGCCAACGTGATTCAGGTGGTGGACGCCATCAAAGCGCAACTGCCGAAATTGCAGGAAGCGCTGCCGGAATCGGTCAAAATCAGCGTGATATCTGACCGTACGCAAACCATTCGCGCCTCGATCAGCGACGTGCAGTTCGAACTGTTGCTGTCTGTCGCGCTGGTGGTGATGGTCACCTTCCTGTTCCTGCGCAATGTCGCCGCGACACTGATCCCGAGCGTTGCGGTGCCGCTCTCGCTGGTCGGCACCTTTGGCGTGATGTACCTGTGCGGTTTCAGTCTTAACAACCTCTCGCTGATGGCGCTGACTATCGCCACCGGTTTTGTTATCGATGACGCCATCGTGGTGGTCGAGAATATTTCGCGAAGGCTGGAGGAAGGCGAAACGCCGATGCAGGCGGCGCTCAAAGGCTCGCAGCAAATCGGTTTCACCATTATTTCCCTGACGTTCTCGCTGATTGCGGTGCTGATCCCGCTGCTGTTTATGGGCGATGTGGTCGGGCGCTTGTTCCGCGAATTCGCCATCACGCTGGCGGTGTCGATACTGGTGTCGATGGTGGTGTCGCTGACGCTTACACCGATGTTGTGCGCCTATTTACTGCGCCACACGCCGGAAGAAAAACAGAGCAAGTTTTACCGTAAAGGCGGCGAGTTCTTCGACAAAATGATCGCCGGTTACGACCGCATGTTGATCGTGGTGCTCAATCACCAGAAGCTCACCCTGCTGGTTGCCGCCGCCACTCTGGTATTTACCGCGTTGCTGTATGTGATTGTGCCAAAAGGCTTCTTCCCGTCGCAGGATACCGGGATGATCCAGGGCATTACCCAGGCGTCACAGGACGTATCCTTCAGTGAAATGGGACGCCGCCAGCAACTGCTGACCGCGGCCATTCTCAAGGATCCGGATGTGGAAAGTGTGTCGTCCACCATTGGCGTGGACGGCAATAACACCAGCCTGAACAGCGGGCGTTTGCAGATCAGCCTCAAATCTTTCGATGAGCGCAGCGAACGTGCGCCGGCAATCATTGCGCGTCTGCAACAGGAGACGGCAAATGTGCCGGGCATCGAACTGTACATGCAGGCTTCGCAGGATCTGACCGTTGACGATCAGGTCACGCCAAGCCAGTACCAGTTCACGCTGGATGATTCCGACAGTGAAAATCTGGTGGAATGGACGCCAAAGCTGATTGAAAAACTCAGCGCGCAGCCGGAATTCAGCGAAGTGGTCAGCAACCTGCAAAATCAGGGGCAGATTGCGTATGTGGAACTGGACCGCGATGCCGCCGCCCGTTACGGCATTACCGCTTCAGATGTCGATACCGCGTTGTACAACGCGTTCGGTCAGCGACTGGTTTCCACCATCTTTACCCAGGCGAACCAGTACCGCGTGGTGCTGGAAGTCGCCCCGCAGTTCCAGCAGTCACCGGCGTCGTTTGATGATGTGTATCTGGCGACCAACAACAGTTCTTCGACCAGCGGCACGGTAGCGACAACGACGACAACCACGACCACGACGTCGGACAGCGGCAACCCGACCACCAATTCCGGTGCGACTAACGGCATGGTGAAACTGACGTCGATTGCCAAAATCCATATGCGCACCGGCGCACTGTTGCAGGCGCGCCTCAACCAGTTCCCGGCGGTCACTGTCTCCTTTAACCTCAAAGACGGTTATTCGCTGGAACAGGCGCAGCAGGCGATCAAAACCACCGTGGCCGATATCGCCATGCCGGACAGCATCACTTTGCGTTATCAGGGTGCGGCGGCGTCGTTTGAAAGTGCCACCGGCAACACGCTGTGGCTGATCCTCGCCGCGCTGCTGACCATGTATGTGGTGCTGGGCATTCTGTACGAAAGCTTTATTCATCCGGTGACCATTCTGTCCACGCTGCCGTCGGCGGCGGTGGGCGCGTTGCTGTCGCTGATCTTTGCCGGTACGGAATTCAGCCTGATCGCATTGATCGGGGTGATCCTGCTGATCGGGATCGTGAAAAAGAACGCCATTATGATGATCGACTTTGCGCTGGATGCGGAAAACAAACAGGGGCTGTCGCCGCGTGAGGCGATCCACCAGGCCTGTTTACTGCGCTTCCGTCCGATCATGATGACCACCATGGCTGCACTGCTTGGCGCGCTGCCGCTGATGCTGGCGAGCGGATCAGGCGCGGAACTGCGTCAGCCGCTGGGGCTGGTGATCGTCGGCGGTCTGATCTTCAGTCAGGTTCTGACACTGTTCTCCACGCCGGTGATTTACCTGATGTTTGACCGGCTTTCTCACCGTCTGAATCCGCGTCATCGCCGCGCAGCGAAGCAGGCGGAATAAATGAATATTTCGCGTTTCTTCATCTTCCGTCCGGTCGCCACCATGCTGCTGACGCTGGCGATACTCCTGCTCGGTTTGCTGGGATATCGCCTGCTGCCGGTTGCGCCGCTGCCACAGGTGGATTTCCCGACCATTCTGGTCAGCGCCAGTCTGCCCGGTGCCAGTCCTGAAACCATGGCGGCAACGGTAGCGACGCCGCTGGAAAGGGCGCTCGGGCAAATCGCCGGGGTGACGGAAATGACCTCGCGCAGCTCGCAAAGTTCGACCAGCGTCATTTTGCAATTCGATCTGGATCGCGACATCAACGGCGCGGCGCGCGACGTACAGGCGGCGATCAACGCCTCCCGCGCCTTGCTGCCGAGCAGCATGCCGTCGCTGCCGACCTATCGTAAAGCCAACCCGTCGGATGCGCCGATTATCATGCTGGCACTGACGTCGGCTACGCGCAGTAAAGGCGAGCTGTACGATATCGCCTCGAGCCAGCTGCAACAGAAAATCGCGCAGGTGAACGGCGTCGGCCAGGTTTCGCTGGTCGGTTCCGCGCTGCCGGGCGTGCGCATTGATTTGCGTCCGGAAGCGATCACCTCTTACGGAATTTCCCTCGACACCATTCGCACCGCCATTGCCGACAGCACCAGCAACCTGCCAAAAGGGCTGCTGCAAGGCTCGGATCAGTCGTGGATGATTGAAGGTAACGGCCAGCAAAGCACCGCCGCGCAGTATAAAACGCTGATCGTCACCTACATCAACGGCTCGGCAATCCGCCTGAGCGATATCGCCAATGTGTATGATTCTGTTGAAGATAAATACAACGTAGGTTATTACAACAGCACACCGTCGGTCATGATTGGCGTGACGCGTCAGGCTGGCGCGAACATGCTGGAAACCATCGAAGCGATCAAGGCCGCGCTGCCGCTGATGAAAGAAAGTCTGCCGGGCGACGTGCAGCTTAATCTGGCGCTGGATCGCTCGCCGAACGTTTCTGCTTCCCTGCGCGATACCGAAATGACCTTGCTGGAAGCCACGCTTCTGGTGATCGCCGTGGTGTTTGTATTCCTGCGTAACTGGAATGCGGTGCTGATCCCGGCGGTGGCGCTGCCGGTTTCGCTGATCGGCACCTGTGCGGTGATGTATCTGCTTGGCTACAGCCTGGATAACCTCTCGCTGATGGCGCTGATTATCTCCACCGGTTTCGTGGTCGATGACGCCATTGTGGTGCTGGAAAATATTACGCGGCACATCGAGGAAGGGCTGGGGCCGGTGCGGGCGGCGCTGAAAGGCGCGCAGGAAGTCAGTTTCACCGTGCTGTCGATGACGCTTTCACTGATCGCCGTTTTCATCCCGATCTTGCTGATGGGCAGTATCGTCGGGCGTCTGTTCCGCGAGTTTGCGGTGACGCTGAGTGTCTCGCTGATCATCTCCATGCTGGTGTCGCTGAGCCTGACGCCGATGCTGTGTGCGCGTTTCCTCAAACGTAAACCGCCGGTGGAAAAACGTCAGCCGCGCATTTACCGCATGATCGAACGCGGGCTGAACAAATTGCTGGCGGCGTATTCTGCGGCGCTCGGCTGGGTAATGCGGCATCAGCTGATCACGCTTGTCGGCCTGTTCCTGACAATCCTGCTGAATTTCTATCTGTATACCGTGGTGGAAAAAGGCTTCTTCCCGGATCAGGACACCGGGATGCTGATGGGCATGTTACGTGCGGATCAGAACACCTCGTTCCAGTCGATCCAGCCGCAGGTGCTGAAATACAGCAAGATCATTCAGGACGATCCGGCGGTAGAAGCGGTAATGAGTTCAGCGGGCAGCGGCGGTTTTGGTTCACGTAATACCGCGACCTTCTTTGTACGTCTGAAAGATTTTGATAAACGCACCGCGACGGCCAATCAGGTCGCCAACCGCCTGATGATGGCGACTGGCAAAGAACCGGGCGCGCAGTTGTTCCTGATGGCGGCGCAGGATCTGCATATCGGTGGACGCAGTGCCAACGCCCAATATCAGTACAGCCTGCAATCTGACGATCTTTCCGTGCTGCGTGAATGGGCGCCGAAGGTGCAGAAAGCGCTGGCGAAACTGCCGCAACTGACCGGTGTGGATTCCGATGCGCAGACCGGCGGGCAGGAGATCATGCTCAATATCGACAGGGATCGCGCTACGCAACTCGGCGTGAACGTGAAGATGATCGACACGCTGCTCAATAACTCCTTCAGCCAGCGGCAGATCGCTACGATCTACAAAACGCTGAACCAGTATCACGTGGTGATGAACCTGACGTCTGACTACACCAGTAATCCGGATGTCCTGCATCAGCTGTATGTCGTCACCGATTCCGGTAATCAGGTGCCGCTGTCGGCGTTTGCTACCTTCAGCGGAGCCAATGCACCGCTGTCGGTTTCTCATCAGGGGCAGACGGCGACCACTACTATTGCGTTCAACCTCGCCGATGGCTATGCGCTGGAAGATGCACAGGCTGCGCTGAAAACGACGATGGCGCAGATTGGTTTGCCGGATACCGTTCATGGCAGTTATGCCGGTACCGCCCAGGCGTTTGAAGCGCTGGCCAGTTCCATGCCGTGGCTGATCCTGGCGGCGCTGGCGGCGGTATATATCGTGCTGGGCGTACTGTATGAAAGTTATATTCACCCGCTGACCATTCTTTCCACGCTGCCGTCTGCCGGGCTGGGGGCGCTATTGCTGATGCTGGTAACGGGGACGCAACTGACGGTGATCGCACTGATCGGGATCCTGCTGCTGATCGGTATCGTGAAAAAGAACGCGATCATGATGATCGACTTCGCGCTCGACGCTGAACGGCGGCTTGGTCTGACGCCGCAACAGGCGATCACTCAGGCCTGTCTGATGCGTTTCCGTCCGATCCTGATGACCACGCTGGCCGCCTTCTTCGGCGCATTGCCGCTGGCGCTGGGCAGCGGCGGTGACGCGGATCTGCGCAGTCCGCTGGGGCTGGCGATCGCCGGTGGTCTGGCGCTGAGTCAGGTTCTGACCTTATTCACCACGCCGGTCGTTTACCTGTATATGGATCGCACCAGCCGCGCGAC
This sequence comes from Rahnella sp. PAMC25617, assembly GCF_050606005.1. NCBI lineage: Bacteria > Pseudomonadati > Pseudomonadota > Gammaproteobacteria > Enterobacterales > Yersiniaceae > Rahnella > Rahnella sp. PAMC25617. The sequence continues at coordinate 27,752 of NZ_JBOCUM010000010.1, read as the reverse complement.
GCATCGTCTGTGGCACCGCCTGCGTCCTCACACGACGCCGCCGGAGGCCCGTACCCATGACTGATCATGAAACTAAGCACACTGAAACTTATCACCCTGAAGCGAATCTGATGACTCTGCAAAAAACACGTTCTATGGTGTTCCGGCTTGCTCCGCTGGCGCTGGCACTTCTGGTCAGCGCCTGTGCCGTCGGCCCTGATTACAAACGGCCTGACGTTGCCATGCCCACGGCATTTAAAGAAGCCAAAGGCTGGACGGCGGCGATCCCGAAAGATAATCAGGCCAAAGGCGACTGGTGGGCGGTGTATCAGGATCCTGAGCTGTCATCATTGCTGACACAGGTGCAGATTTCCAACCAGAACGTGGCGCAGTATGCCGCGCAATACCGTCAGGCACAGGCACTGGTGACACAGGCACGTTCCGATTTGTATCCGTCCGTGGATGCCACGGTCGGCAGCACGCGCAGTGGCACATCCACCTCAACCACTAACAGCCAGTCCGCACAACTGAGTGCCAGCTGGGAACTGGATTTGTGGGGCAAACTGCGCCGTACGGCAGAAGAGCAGGACGCCAGTGCGCAGGCCAGCAAGGCCGATCTGGCTGATGCAACGCTCAGCGCACAGTCCGAACTGGCGCAGGATTATTTCCAGCTGCGGGTGATGGATCAGCAAATCGCGCTGTATAAACAAAGTATCGATTCTTATCAGCGTTACCTGACGGTGATCCAGAATCAGTATGAAGGTGGCAACACCTCACGCGCCACACTGGCACAGGCGCAGACGCAGCTTGAAAGCACCAAAGCCTCGGCACTGGATCTGCAATGGCAGCGCGCTCAGCTTGAGCATGCTATCGCGGTGCTGATCGGCAAACCACCGGCGCAGTTCAGCCTTGCGGCACGCGACGTCAAACTCAACCTGCCTGCGATGCCGGACGCCATTCCATCCCAGTTGTTGCAGCGTCGTCCTGATATCGCTGCCGCCGAACGCACCATGGCGTCTTCCAATGCCGCCGTCGGTGTGGCGACTGCCGCGTATTATCCCGATCTGACCCTGAGCGCCAGCGGCGGGTTCGCCAGCTCGGCATTCCATAACCTGTTCTCGCTGCCAAACCGCGTCTGGTCTTTAGGCCCGGAACTCAGCCAGACAGTACTGGATTTCGGTTCTACCCGCGGCAAAGTGGCACAGGCCGAAGCCGCGTATGACGCCGATGTTGCCAGTTATCGCCAGAGCGTGTTAACCGCGATGCAGGAAGTGGAAGATTATCTGGTTGAACTGCACACGCTTGACAGCGAGCTGGTCGCCCGTCAGAACGCCGCCGATTCCGCAAAAGAATCCGCCCGCGTGACTTACAACCAGTATCAGGCCGGGATGATCGACTATCTCGACGTCGCGACTACCGAAAACACCAGCCTGACCCAACAGCAAAGTGTCCTGTCACTGCTCAGCACCCAGATGGTCACCAGCGTCAAGCTGATCGCTGCCCTGGGCGGCGGATGGAACGGGGATGTGGGTAAATAGAAGAGTTTGAATTATCTCTGCACTAAGGACACGTAAAACGGTCTTTGGTGTAGAGAACATCATTTATTTCAGTGCGAATGCTGCCATTCATCGTAAGTGGCCTCAATCACTTTAGACATAGCAATAAAATTGACGGGGAGCAATGTCACCGGGCTGCCTGTTTGCGATATGCGAAAAACTTTGCGATTACAAAAATTAAAAAAATATCTACAAGGGCTGAGCCTCCAAACAAAATGCTCATATAAATATTATCCCAGATGTTTTCCTGAATAAACTCTGTATGCGCTGAAATTTTCGAATAGAACCATTGTTCAGAACATAAGGCGAAAAGTGTCGTAAACGTCATTGTAAACAAGAAAACACTTCCGAGCCAAATAAGCACACATTTCAAAGGGGACATTTAATATACCTGTACAGTTCCGAAAGCATTTAACGTTGAGCTGATTTTTATTTGTGGTGTATTTAATAATGCCTCACGCAGAATTGTAAAATGATCCTTTGAAGGCAACGTTATGCACCCGTGGCTTACCCCTTTGTAACCCGCCGGGTGTAGTCTGAAATTACCTCTTTTAACCTGATCGATAAAAGTTAAATCATCTATGCTGTTATCGTTTCTATAAAGTGCAAACCACACTGACCTGTCGGACCCACTCACGACTGATCCAAAAAAATCAGAAACATGAGTGCCTATCCCACCAGTCCCTCGGGTCACTATATAATATTGTCCGGGTGGCAAAGGGCCGATATCTTTCACATCTGCTGAGTCAGGGTTGTTGCGATGTGGACCTACCTCACCAGAATAGGCGGGAAAGAAACCGTAGCCAGGGCAACTGAGAGTGGATAAGCCTGAACCGTTCAAACGAAATGTGCATCTGATCATCTGTCATTCCACGCATCGGAAAAAATGATATTCCCATCACTATATTTCCAGGTGATCCGCTCGTATCTCAGAGATATAGATTCGAGGTGGTTGTGCTTTTCTGTTGCTGGATTTTTGCAGTCATGCATCAAAGGGCAGATCGCAACAACTTTCACATTTTCCAGCAGCATATTGAAATACTCAACTTCCTGACCAGCATCATTGATGCGATACCACCGGATTTCAGCAGATTTTAACGTTTGTCCTTTTGCTACAGCTTGGTATAAATATGGACTGGAGGAATCAAACTCTTTTTCAAACGTCATTGCTGAGTGCACTCGGGTACCTGTTATTTTTCCCGTATTATTATCAGTAGGCAAAAATAAACCATGCCCGAAACCCAAAATCTCAATGCTACTTTCACGCCCATTCACATCAACGGATCCTTTGATATGCGCACCGCCATCATCTTTAAGCCATAAATAAGCAGGAATCGCCATCTTTAAATCTCCCTATTGAAAGTAATAAATAAACTACTCCACAGGAGGATAACTGCAAGCGTATTTTTTGCATTGTATTAAGGTTTTTTATAATGATAATAATTAAGTATAAATTATTATTTTAGATTGATACTGGTAATTATTGGTTGAAGTTATTTAAATGAATATAAGGAAGTTCAACTGGAGTTTTTATTAAAGTTGATTGTGCATCAAATATCTGTAAAACCCCCTCCCAACTCCCCCTTCGCAGGGGGAGGAGCTAATCGAGCCAGGTTTTACCTGCGGTGAAAAAAGCCCTTATTTCCCTGCTTTCCTCGCTTTCGCCACATCTCCTGGCGTGACGGCTGCTGCCTGATTTCCCCAGCTGGCGCGCAGGGTATTGGTGAGGTCTGCGGCCTGTTGATCAGTCAGCGTCCAGCCGTAGCCCGGCATGGTATTGGACATGTGTTCTGCCGTCACCGGCGTCTGAGCGCCGTAGAGGATCACGCGCAGCAACGTCTGCGGGTTCTCTGCATTGACGGTCAGATTGCCCGCCAGCGCCGGAATGGCAAACGCTTTTCCGTCGCCTTTCACACCGTGACAGGTCGAACAGTAACGCATAAACGTCTGCTGTCCGGCCTCAGTCGCGACGGCCTTTTTGGACGATGCTGGTTGCGCCTCCGCTTTCAGACTGAGCAGATACAACGCCATGCTGTTGAGATCGTCATCGGTCATAAACTGCGTGCTGTTAGTGATCACTTCTCCCATCGGGCCGCTGACGGCGTCATGAGTATTGCGACCGGATTTCAGCAGCGCCACCAGTTCCGGCTGACTGATTTTCAGCCCGCGCAGGGAAGGTGCTGACCAGCCGTCCAGCTCGCCGCCGCTGAGAAACGCCATGTCCTTTTCATCGAGTGCTTTCTCCTGTTGCGCCCAGCCACGCGGGGTGTGACAGGCTCCGCAGTGTCCGGCACCCTGCACCAGATAAGCGCCACGATTCCATTGCGCACTCTGATCCGCCTGAGGCCTGTACTCGCCGTCTTCAAGGAAAATGCTGTTCCAAACCCGCAGCGGCCAGCGCACCGACATCGGCCAGCTGATGTCATTTTCACGGTTGGCGACGGGCTGCGGTTTGACCTCTTTCATCAGATAGTCATACAACGCGCGCATGTCCTTCCCGCTCATTTTTACGTAAGAGGTGTAGGGCATCGCCGGATAGAGCGCATGGCCGTCTTTAGCAATCCCTTCGCGCATCGCCTTGTCGAACTCTTCGAAACTGTAGCTGCCAATTCCGTGCTGAATATCCGGTGTGATATTGGTGGAATAGATCTCGCCGACCGGCGTGGCAAAGCGCACACCACCGGATAAATCTGCACCCTGAGGCGATGTATGACAGGCGGCGCAGTCGGCGGATTTCGCCACATACTCACCTTCGGACATCGCCATGGCAGAGCCTGCCGTTGCCATCAGCGTGGCAAAAATCATCAGCTTCTTCATGCGCTCACCTTTTTCATTGCCGTCAGTTCATTCACTGCCCGCCAGGCCTGATCAACTGCTGAGTTGGCGTACGGGCTCCAGTCAGAATCTGAATTGGCGATTGTGATCCGCCCGACAGGCGTGCGCGCCAGATGAATGGTTTTCTGCGCGTCGTCTTCGTCGTCGAACATCCCGCTGAGGAAGTAGGAATAGCCGTGCGACCAGCGGTTAACGGTGATCGCAATGATGTCGCGCTGATGGTCAAAACCGGCTTCGCCGAACATGCCCTGCAACTGATCGCGGATCATTTTTTCATGGGCATCAAACGAGGTGCCGAGCAGTAACGCACGGCCTTTACGTGACTGCTCGCGCGGGCTGAGGCCGCTGCCCGGCAGCGTCGGCACATACACCATATGCAGGCCAATCGGCTGGTTCGGGTCACGCGGGTGCTGATAACCGCCCATATCCACCGGATAATCCAGTTTCACGCGGCTGTAAGGCGCTGCCGGAGAGTAAATTTCATGGACGCCAAGTTTGATAAACGGCTGCCAGTTACGGATCACCACTTTCGAATAGACCAGCGGCGCTTTGACGTTTTCTTTCAGCGCAGCTTTCTGCGCTTCAGGAATTTCCGGCACCAGATACGGGATCATCATATTGTATCCGGCCATCACCGCCTGACCGGCGCGGACGCGGTGCAGCGTGCTGCCGGTCATATAGGTCACTTCTACCGCCGGTTTGCCTTCGTGTTCTACGTTGGCGACATGCATCCCGGTGCTGTTGAGGCGAAGCCGCACCGGCTGCCCGGCCTTATCAAGCTGGCTGTAATCGAATTTCGCCAGCACGATATCTTCCATCGTGTTACCCGGCGCGACCTGCGGGATCAGATGGCGCACCATCAGCCGGGCTAAACCGGCGTTGCCATCGGGGAAGTGGAAAATATACGGCTCGTCGAGATCGGCCAGCGATTCGGCGTCCAGCGGCGGCAAGCCCATACCTTCCAGACCCGGAAGGGCGCAAATACGGGCGTCGCTGCATGAGGTGGCATCGATTCCAACCGCCTGAAAATCATTGGTACGCTGCTGGAAATAGCGGATAGCAATCTCGCTCAGTCCGACTTTTTCACGCAGGAACTGGGTATAACTGTGCCCGTCGACCCATGCGACTTTTTCTTCCTGACTCATGCCGTGCAGATAATCTTTCGATTCAGTGTGCAGGGCGATCAGCGCCTGACGGTCAGATTCCGGCAGCGGGAAGTCACTGATGAAGTCTTTGATATCGCGGCCATTGAGGCGATCCGGTGGAATATCATCAGCCACCGCACGTCCCGGATCGCCGCTGACAATTTTATCGACGCCGAAGTTTTTACGGTCGAAATACACCCCGCGGCTGAGATGCAGATCAGGGTAAAACGTCTGATCGAAGTCTTTCGCCATCTTCTCGATATCGACGTTGAGGGTTTTCAGCAATCCCATCGCGACCGGACTGAAATTGGTGCGTGGCGACTGAAAGGACTCGCTGCCGCCGTAGCCCAGCAGCATTTTATCCTCGATGTGAAATTCATTACGTTTGGCATGTCCGCCGAAATCATCATGGTTATCGATCAACAAAATACGCTGGTCTTTACCGTGCTGTTCCTGCCAGAAACACGCCGCTGCAAGCCCGCTGATCCCGGCTCCGACCACCACCAGATCAAACTCATCTTCCACCGGCAAACCGGAAGATTCGACCTTTTTGCCTTCGCGCCCGAGGATATGCGCCGCTTCATAAGAACCCTGATGATTTCCGCGCAAACCGGTAAGGGAAGGCGGATAATACAACGACTGCGTGGCTGTTTGCGGCGAAGCCCGCAGCGCCTCAAACGGAGTCATTCCGGCAGTGACCGTAATAGCCACGCCGTTTAGAAAATCACGACGAGTGATGCCCATATTGTTTCCTTAAAATTTACATCATCAACCCGCGCGGAAGCCGCACGGCAAAAGCGTTTTGCTCAAAAAATGTCTAAGTATTTTAACAAATTTAACATAAAGAAACACTTAGCGAGCGTGACGGCGGGCGCAAATGAGGAAACAAGGGGAGTTCACCAGTAACAAACTTCTGAAAATTCCATTTTTAAAGGTTCTCCAATGGTTTGTGAAAACCTACGGGCATAACGTATTGCCTCACTTTTAAAAAGGAATTTATCAGAATGGCAATCCCGGCATATTTGTGGCTTAAAGACGATGGTGGCGCGGACATCAGAGGATCGGTTGATGTACATGGTCGCGAAGGAAGTATCGAGATTATTGGATTAGCTCATGCCCTGGAAATCCCAACTGACTCCAATACAGGTAAAATTACAGGCACAAGAATTCATCATCCTTTCGTATTTGATAAAGAAATAGATTCATCGAGTCCCTATCTTTATAAAGCTGTTACTACGGGTCAAACGTTTAAATCAGCTGAGATAAAATTGTATCGAATTAACAATGCTGGGCAGGAAGTCGAATATTTTAATACGAAGCTGGAAAATGTGAAACTGGTGTCATTATCGGCAATTATGTATGACGTGAAAAATCGTAATTTTGAAAAGCAAGGACACATTGAATGTGTGGAACTGCGTTACGAAAAAATAATCTGGACTTACACTGACGGCAACATTATTCATTCAGACTCATGGAACGAACGTGCAACTGCATAAGGAAGATTTATGACCTGGACATATAAACAAAGCACCGGTGAATTATTTCATGATGGAGTATTCATTGAAAAGGGATATTCAGGCGTCCTGACAAATAAAAATAACCCAGATCGTCAACATGTCAAAGGAATGGGACCACTTCCACAGGGGTCATATCGCGTTGGTATTGCCACAAGTTCCAAGGGACCACTTACGATTGAACTGCATCAAACCTCCGGTGAATCATATGGCAGAAGCTTATTTCGCATACACGGCGAGAGAAGAGAAGGCCCGGCCGGATTTGCGTCGACGGGTTGTATCATTATGAGCAATCCTACCCGCCGTTTAATAAGAGGAACATCAGAAACATTAGAGGTGGTGAGATGAAAATTCTTCCCTTACTTTTTCTCGTTCCAATAATGGCTTTTGCCTCTGCTACACCTAAGGATATAAGAACAAGTGTCCAGAAATATGGAAGCAACAGTTTTGCATCTAAAATAACAGCTGAAGACTGGGCTGAGACGATAAATAAAATCTCCACGGGTGACGATGAATGGCTAATGTTAGTCCCGGATTTAGCGCCTGTAGTGAATCTACAACAATCCAATCAACTTTCAGGTGCTCTCTATTACGCACTCGATGCGAATGCTAAAGAAGCGTTAAAAGTGATGTCAATTCTCGATAAGCACCATTATAAATACCAGCAAGGAACGGATATAGCCTGCGTCCCGCCATTTGACAAAATAACGAATAGCGATATGGAGACATATAATCGCATCCGTCTTTCTTTATTAGATGCAGGACCACAAGCCGCCACTTGCCTGTGGATAATGGAGGGTTGGGTCGAAGAGATCAAAGCAAACGAGGCTCGAAAATCCTCATAGACCCTGCCGAAAATTATCGCTCATAGCTCGGAATTATCCGGGCTAATTTTGAATGCGTTATTTTGCGAGAAGTCTCTACAGAATTTCTTCATTGGTTTGGCTTTTGAGCCCAGTTTTCAGTACACGGGCGAGCCCTCGGGAAAGATCTTAAGCAGATTACGCACCAAAAAAACGGTCCGCCCTCGACGGCTTAGTGCTTCCAGTCTTCTGATGGCTTCAAGTTTCTTCATTTTATCTCTACACAAAAGCGATAGAAAAGTGTCTTTACTGTAGAGATGGAGTGTAGGTGTTTAGGGGACGGGGAAAATAGAGAAATGTAAATGATAAAAAGGCTGCACAGCAGCCTGAATAAAAGTATTCAATCTAGAGTTGTTGAGAGCTCTATCAAATCGAAAATTTTCATCAAAATAACTTTTTTATCGACGTTAGCTCAGTTAACTCATCAATATTACATTTCATCTTATCTATCAATGACCTGATCACTATTCCTCCGGTTTTATCCCGTTTTGGGATAATTTTTCTCCCGGTTTACTCTTCCTGTGTAGACGTTTTATTTACTCATAACTCAGGAAAGGATCCTCCATGAACAACACACAGAATCATACCGACTGGCATCAGGCAGACATCATTGCGGCATTGCGTAAACGAGGCACAACGCTGGCTGCGGTATCGCGTAGTGCGGGATTGAGTTCTTCGACGCTATCGAATGCGCTGTCACGATCATGGCCGAAAGGGGAGAAGGTGATTGCGCAGGCGCTGAATGTGCATCCGAGCGTGATCTGGCCGAGCCGTTATTTTGATGCGCGGGGAGAGTTGGTGGTGAAAGTCATTCGGAATTCAGCTAAATCCTGAGTGACAATGAGCTTTTTTGGAAGCTTTGCCGCAGCGATGAAAGTACAAAGTTGCTGATAAAACAGTATTCGATATTCTGCACACTGCTCTGTAAGTGAATACATTTTGTTCAGTGACTACATGAGGGCTACAATGTAGCTACACGACAAAATTGATCCGGAGGTTTTATGACTGACACTGTTGTCAGAGCTCGAGTAACTTCAGCGTCAAAGGCTGCTGCAATGGCAAACGCAAAGGCAATGGGGTTGGATCTATCCACAATCATTCGAATGGTTGTAAATAGGTTGGCTGTGAATGCTGAGCTACCCGTCGAATTGTTGCAGCCTAATGCCAAAACACTTCAGGCCATTCGTGATATGGAAAATGGAATTGGTGTTGAAAGAGTCGCAACGATTGAGGAGTTGAAGCACGATCTGGGATGGTGATATGTGCTAAGGATTGTTTATCAGACAAGATTTAAAAAGGATGCGAAAAACGCCGACTTCCGTCGGCGTTTCCATTCACTCAAAAATCACTCCTTCCAGCCACCACCCAGTGCTTTATACATACTGATGTCCTGATTCAGTTGGGCAAGTTGTGTGGTGATCAGTGTTTGCTGAGCAGAATACAGCGAGCGCTGCGCGACCAGTACGCTCAGGTAGTTATCGACACCGCCTTTGAAGCGCATCTGCGAGAGATCATAGTTGCGCTGGTTAGCGTCGGCATCCTGCTGGCGCGCCAGCAATTCGTCTTTGTAAGTCGCCTGTCCGGCTAAGCCGTCGGACACTTCTTTGAACGCCGTCTGAATCGCTTTCTCATAGTTGGCGATATCAATTTTCTTGGTGTCTTTCGCGATGTCGAGATTGGCCTGATTCACGCCGCCGTCGAAGATTGGGATATTAATCGATGGCATAAATGACCACGCACCGGTGCCGCCGTCGAACAATTTACTCAGGCTGCCGCTTTCTGAACCTGCGGTGCCGGTCAGCGTGATGCTCGGGAAGAACGCTGCTCGCGCTGCGCCGATATTGGCGTTAGCCGCTTTCAGCGTATGTTCCGCGGCAATAATGTCCGGGCGACGGGTCAGCAGATCAGACGGTAAACCGGCCGGCGTCTGCGGGAATTTCCAGTCCTGTTGCAGGGTGGCGTTCGCCAGCAAATTCTGCGGAATGGTGGTGCCGACCAGCAGCGTCAGCGCGTTCACATCCTGACGAACCTGACGCGTGTACTGCGCGATATCGGCCTGTGCTGCGCGAACCGTGGTTTCGGCCTGTACCAGATCCTGTGAGGTGCTGACGCCGGAATCGTAACTGCGTTTGGTCAGCTCGTAGGATTTGTTCTGGCTGTCAGCGGTACTGATTGCCAGTTTCAGCAGATCGTTATCCGCCGCCAGACTCAGATAACCGGAAGCGACTTCAGACACCAGCGAAATTTGCGTCGCACGTTGCGTCGCTTCGGTGGCGAGGAAGGTTTCCAGCCCCTGATCGCGCAGGCTGCGCACGCGACCAAACAGGTCAACTTCATAAGATGTCACACCGAGATTGGCGCTGTATTGCTGATACGTCACCGGTCCGGTATTTTGCGTCGAATACAATCCTCCCGGCAGATGCTGGTTGGTTTCGCCGGCGCTGGCGTCAAGTGTCGGCAGCAGCGCGGCGCGGTCAATCTGGAAGGCCGCGCGCGCGGTATCGACGTTTAACGCCGCGACCCGAAGGTCGCGGTTGTTAGCGAGAGACATGCCAATCAGCTGATTCATCGCCGGTTGATTGAAGAAGGCTTTCCAGCCGATATCCTGCGCAGCGCCGGTTTTCGCACCATCCCAGTTGCTGGCAACCGGCAGCGCAGGGCGCTGATAATCCGGCTCCATCGTACAGCCCGCCAGCAGGGTGAGTGAAAACGCGCCGATAAGCGACAGCGCGAAATGCGGTTTATTCATGGTGTGTTGCCTCAGACGCCGGAAGCGCCTTCTCTTGTTTTTTCGATTTGCGGGTGAACAAATTCACAATCGTCACGTAGAACATCGGGACGAAGAAGATCGCCAGGAAGGTCGCCGTAATCATCCCGCCGACCACGGCGGTACCGATGGAATGCTGGCTGCCCGCGCCCGCGCCGCTGGAAATGGTCAGGGGGAATACACCGAGAATAAAGGCCATCGAGGTCATGATAATTGGCCGGATACGCAGCTTGGCCGCTTCAATCGCCGCTTCCGTGACCGACATGCCTTCGTTCTCATGCAGCTCTTTGGCGAACTCGACAATCAATATGGCGTTCTTCGCCGCCAGCCCGACGGTGGTTAACAGACCGACCTGGAAGAAGACGTCATTCGATAAGCCGCGCAGCAATACGGCACCGATCGTCCCGAGGATCCCCAGCGGTACCACCAGCATGACCGAGAACGGGATCGACCAGCTCTCGTACAGTGCAGCCAGACACAGGAACACCACGATCATCGACAGGGTATAAAGTGCCGGGGTTTGTGAGCCGGAAAGCTTTTCTTCGTAGCTCAGACCGTGCCATGCCACTTTATAGCCCGATGGCAGTTTGGCCGCGATTTCCATTACCGCGTCGTTGGCGTCGCCCGAGCTGTAACCCGGTGCCGGTGCGCCCATCAGTTCGACCGAAGACACGCCATTGAAACGCTCGTAACGCGGTGAGCCGTACACCCATTTGCCGCTGCCGAACGCGCTCCACGGCACCATATCGCCGCTCGAGTTACGGAAATACCAGTTGTTCAGATCTTCCGGCGTGACGCGGGAAGCCGCCTTGCCCTGGATGTAAACGCGCTTCACGCGGTTGTTGTACATGAACTGGTTCACGTACGCCGAACCCCAGGCCGCTGACAAGGTATTGTTGATGTCGTCGAGGCTCAGACCCAGCGCCTGCGCGCGTTCATCATCAATTTCCAGCTGATATTGCGGCTCATCTTCCATCCCGTTCGGACGCACGGCGGTCAGACGTTTGTCCTGCGAGGCCAGTTGCAGGAACTGGTTACGCGCCGCCATCAGGGCGTTATGCCCTTTGCCGTTGGTGTCCTGCAGGAAGAAGTCGAAGCCGGTGGCGTTACCCAGTTCCATAACAGCTGGCGGAACGAAAGCAAACACGCGGGCGTCTTTGATGGTGGCGAAGTGCGCCATCGCACGACCGGCCAGCGCCTGAACTTTCTGCGCGGCGTCCGGACGTTTCGCCCAGGTTTTCAGCTGCACGAAGGCAATCCCGACGTTCTGACCACGTCCGGCGAAGCTGAAGCCGTTGGCGGTGAACACCGAAGAAACGATGCCGCCTTCCTGTTTCATCAGATATTCACGCACGTCATCCAGCACCTGCTGGGTACGTTCCGCCGAGGCGTTGGCAGGCAGCGTGGCCTGAATCAGCATGACGCCCTGATCTTCATCCGGCAGGAAGGTGGTCGGCACGCGGGTGAACATAAAGCCGGTGGCAATCACGATCAGCAGATAGATGCACATAAACAGACGACGACGGGAAATCACCGTGCCGACGGCGCTGGTGTAGCGCATCGCGCCTTTGTCGAAGGTACGGTTAAACCAGCCCGCAAAGCCTTTCTGCGATTTTTCCTCGTCATTGTGTTTGATGATGGTGGCACACAGCGCCGGAGTGAAAATCAACGCCATCAGCACGGAAAGCGCCATCGCGGACACGATAGTGATCGAGAACTGACGGTAGATGATCCCGGTCGAGCCGCCGAAGAAGGCCATCGGCACTAATACGGCGGAGAGCACCAGTGCGATACCAAACAGCGCGCCCTGGATCTGTTTCATCGATTTGATGGTGGCTTCTTTCGGCGACAACTTATCTTCCGTCATCACACGTTCGACGTTTTCCACCACCACGATGGCATCATCCACCAGCAGGCCTATCGCCAGCACCATCCCGAACATGGTCAGGGTGTTAATGGAATACCCCGCAGCCGCCAGAATACCGAAGGTACCGAGCAGCACCACCGGCACTACCAGCGTGGTGACCAGCGTTGCGCGCAGGTTTTGCAGGAACAGCAACATCACGCAGAACACCAGCACGATGGCTTCGATCAGCGTTTTCACCACTTCTTCAATCGATGCACTGACCACTGGCGCAGTCTGGTACGGGAACTCGACTTTCACGCCAGCCGGCAGGGAATCTTCCAGCCCGGCGACGGTGGCTTTCACCGCTTTGTCGGTATCCAGCACGTTTGCGCCGCTCGCCAGACGCAGGGCGATAGCGGTAGACGGGCTGCCGTTAAAGGTCGAGGAGATGGAATAACTTTCCGGCCCCAGGTCAACATTTCCGACATCACTCAGGCGCACCTGCGAGCCGTCGGCATTCACTTTCAGCAGCACGTTTTTGAACTGATTAATGCTGTCGAAACGGGTTTTACCGATAATGGTGGCGCTGAGTTTGCTGTCTTTGACCGTCGGCAGTCCGCCAAGAGAACCGGAGGACACCTGCACGTTTTGCGCTTCAATAGCGGCGCTGACATCACTTGGGATCAGCTGATATTTATACAGTTTTGCCGGGTCGAGCCAGATACGCATCGCGTATTCCGAACCGAGCACCAGGAAGTCGCCGACACCTTTGGTACGCACGATCGGGTCTTCCAGTTTGGTCACCAGCAGGTTACTCAGATCCGAGTTACTCATTTTGCCATCGGTCGAAATCAGGCTGACCAGCAGCATGAAGTTGGCCTGATATTTGGCAATACGGATCCCCTGATTGACCACTTCGGTCGGTAACTGCGATTCGGCCAGCGAGACTTTGTTCTGAACCTGAACCTGCGCGATATCCGGGTTAGTGCCCTGATCGAAGGTGGCAATAATGGTGGCGCTGCCGTCGCTGTTACTTTGCGATTCGATATAGCGCAGGTTATCCAGCCCGTTCAGTTGCTGTTCAATAACCTGAACCACGGTGTTCTGCGCGGTTTCCGCCGAGGCACCCGGATAGGTGACGCTGACGGAAATCGCCGGAGGCGCGATATTCGGGTACTGGTTGATCGGCAGTTTCATGATCGACAGCGCACCGGCGATCATGATGACGATAGCGACAACCCAGGCGAATATGGGGCGATTAATAAAGAAAGTAGACATTCAGCTCACCTATTGCGCGGAAGGATCGGTCATCGCGAGATTAGCCTGTTCGGCAGGGGCACTGGCTTTGCGCTCGGTGGCATTCACTTTGGCGCCCGGCCTGACGTTCTGTAATCCGTCAGTGATCACTTTGTCGCCGTCATTCAGACCCTGATTCACCAGCCAGTTACCGTTCATCATCTGACCGGTGGTGACGGAACGCTGCTCAACCGTGTTATCGGCTTTCACCACGTACACATATGGCGCACCTTTCACGTCATGCATGATGGCTTCCTGTGGCACCAGAATACCTTTGTCATCAATGCCTTGTTGCAGCTGGGCATGGACAAACATGCCCGGCAGCAGTTCGTCGTGTGGGTTCGGGAACGAGGCGCGCAGGGTGACGGAACCGGTGCTTTGCGACACGGTGACTTCAGAGAATTCCAGCTTGCCCGGCAGCGCATATTTGCTGCCATCTTCCAGCGTCAGCGTGGCCTGCGCGGCGTTATCACCGGCACTTTGCAATTTGCCGGAAGCCAGCGCACGGCGCAGTCTCAGTAAATCCTGCGAGGATTCATTGACGTCGACATAGATAGGATTGAGCTGATCGATAGTGGTCAGATACGCGGTCTGGCCGCTGGTCACCAGCGCCCCTTCGGTATACAGCGAGCGGCCGATGTGGCCGGAAATCGGCGCGTACACTTTGGTGTATTGCAGATTTACGCGGGCGGTTTCGACATCTGCTGCGGCTTCGCGCTCGGCGGCGACTGCATCGTCATATTGCTGGCGGCTGACGGCTTGCGCATCGACCAGCGGTTTGTAGCGGCGGGCGGTGGCATCGGCGCTTTTCCAGGTTGCCATCGCGCGATCAAATGCGGCCTGATAGGTCGAAGGATCAATCTGATAAAGCTGCTGACCGGCTTTGACTTCACTGCCTTCAACGAACAGACGTTTTTGGATCACGCCGTTCACCTGCGGGCGGACTTCCGCGCTGCGAACCGCCGTGGTACGACCGGGCAGGCTGGTGGTCAGGGCGACGGGCTGACTGTGTAAAGTGACGACATTAACCGCAGGCACCTGTGCCGCCGGGGATGCAGAACCGGCGGAACCATCACATGCGGAAAGCAGTACGACTGTACTGACAGAAAGAAACTTCAGGCGCATAGAATTCACTCTTATTGGGGAATTGAGAATAACCATTCTCAACAAGTCCTCCACTATACGAGAGCGCCAGAGTTCGCTGTGTAAGGATATTGTCATTACCCATGAGTCGATGTTTCTAAGTATGAAGAAAATGTTGCTGTATAATCCATTGAAATTATAAGGTTTTAAACTTTTTGTGCAGTGGTAAATGACAGGAAAGTCGTTACTTAGCAAACTAATTGATAGTTCTTAAGAATGATAACCAGTTAAATATTCTAAAAGTGAATGAATTGTTGGTGGTTAGGAAAGTGTGATGCAGATCAAACAAATTTATACATTTTAACCCGCTGCTTACCAGAAAAGGCTGAAGGATCGCGGCAACTGCCGTTACCTTAAGGGCCGAGAGCGAGCAGTTCTCACATTTGCTTGTTGCCAGCCGTTCTGAACGACGGCCAGTCGCAACCCCCGCGCCCACAGTCCGATGTGGGCTTTTTTTTGCCTGCTGCACCAATCCGTTTTTCCGCGGCAAAACTGTGATCCCTTTCATACTCCTGACTGCTATGTCTATACAACTATACATTCTGTGACTTAACTCAATTAACGGCTTATTTTTAGCCAGCTAACTGAGGGACGACAGATGATAAAACTTGGCAGCAAGGTGCATGATCTGGGCAAGGCCCTGATGACGCCTATCTCGGTGATTGCCGCCGCCGGGATTTTCTTAGGTCTGGCGGCGGCGTTGCAGAATCCTGCCGTCACCGGTGAAGCCTTCACGCAGATGAAAACCCTGCAACTGGTGATTGGGTTTATTCGCCAGGTATCCGGCGCATTGTTCGCCAATCTTCCGCTATTTTTTGCCGTCGCCACTGCGATGGGTCTGGCCAATGCAGAGAAAGCCACAGCGGCTTTTTCCGCAGTGATCGGCTTTGTCGGGTTGCACGTCGGTGTTAACTACAGCCTGCTGGCGCAGGGGATTACGCCGGAAACCATTACGGTCGCCAAACTCATGGCCAAAGGCATGACCGAAAGCGATGCGATGATTTACGCTGCCGAGTTCACCAATACGCTGGGGATTTTCACCTACAACATGAGCGTGCTGGGCGGGGTGCTGGTCGGCTTAATCACCATGTGGCTGCACAATCGCTTTTATACGATTGTGTTGCCGACGGCGATCGCGTTTTTTGGCGGACGCCGTTTCGTGCCGATCATCACCATTTTGGTGCTGCCGATTGTCGGCGTGCTGATGTCGCTGATCTGGCCAACGATTGCCATGGGGATCCAGTGGATCGGTGAACTGATCGGGCGCACCGGTGAGATCGGCACCTTTATCTATGCCACGTCGGAGCGTTTGCTGATCCCGACCGGTTTGCATCACATCATCAACGAAACCGTACGTTTCACACCAATTGGCGGCGTGACGACGGTGGATAATCAGAGCATTGTCGGCGCGCTGAATATCTTTAATGCCGCGCTGGCTAATCCCGGCATGATCCCCGATGCGGTGACGCAGCAGGCGACGCGTTTCCTGGCGCAGGGGAAAATTCCGGTGATGATGTTTGGTTTACCGGCGGCGGCGCTGGCGATGTATCACTGCGCCAGACCGGAGCATAAAGGCCGTGTAAAAGCGCTGATGCTGGCGGGCGGACTGGCTTCGTTTACCACCGGGATCACTGAGCCGCTGGAGTTCTGCTTCATCTTCGTTTCGCCGGTACTGTATATCCTGCACGCCGTGCTGACCGGTCTGTCATTTGTGCTGATGCAGATGCTGCATGTGATGATCGGTAACGTACAGGGCGGGGCGATCGACTTCCTGATCTTCGGTGTTCTCGGTGGCAGTAAAACGCACTGGTGGTATCCGCTGATCCTCGGGATCATCTACGCGCCGGTTTACTACTTCAGTTTCCGCTGGGTTATCTTGCGGATGCAGATCAAAACGCCGGGGCGCGAGGATGAAAACGATGCTGAAGAACGCGCGAAGCCTGCGCAGGGAACCGGCGAGAAAACCAAAAATATCATTATCGGACTGGGCGGCGAGGGGAATATTACGGCGGTCGATTGCTGCTTTACCCGTCTGCGCGTGAAGGTCAAAGACATGGCGCAGGTGCAGGACGGGACGCTAATGAAAACCGGCGCGGCAGGCGTCAAACGCATCACCGACACGGACGTGCATGTGATTTATGGCCCGCAGGTTGAGCAGGTGGCTAATCTGGTGAAGGCTGAGTTGTCGGGCATTGCCTGACGGCGGCTAACTTTTGACTTTGGCATGGACGCTGAAGGCATAGTTTTTCTGGTTGTAATACACATCAGACACCTCAAACAGCGTGTCGTCGGTGAATGAGACAATGGCATGAGAATGCAGAACCGGCTGGTCGCGTGACAAATTCAGCGCGAGGCGGATTTCGTTAGAGGGCAGTTCGGCGGAAATCAGTTTGGTGCTGCCTGCTGGCTGAAAACCTTTGGAACGGATATAGGCATATTTTGAAGATGTCATGGCGGCACGCGTGATGTCCGGGAAGCGGTCGCACAGCATCCAGCACTGTTCATAGACGAAGGGTTCATCGCCTAATAAACGCAGGCGGATCATAAAATAAACTTCCGTACCGTCCGGGATATTCAGCTCGCGGGCGATGTCTTCACTGGCTGGCATGCGCCGAAATTCCAGCACCTGATTTTCAATCCGCTGATTATTTTCCTGGGCGACTTCACTGGCGGTGAGATGGCGGTCAAGCGGCAGGATGATTTTCTGCTGCTCAGCCGGTTCGACCACAAAGTTACCGCGGCCACGAAAACGCGCCACACGGCCCTGACGCACCAGATAATCGACGGCTTTTCGTGCGGTCATGCGTGACACTCCGTAGATTTCGCAGAGCGCCGCTTCGGTCGGGATGGAGTCGCCCGGTTTGATTTCACCCGCGCTGATTTTTTCGGTCAGTTGCTGCTCAATTTGCAGGTAAAGCGGGGTGAATGAGTTCTTATCTATTTTCATTAAGCCTGACCTCCGGTTCTTCACTTAAGAATAATTGTATAGTTAGCTATACAAATGAGCTAACCGCATTGCTGATATTCTGTTCAAAATGGGTTTCAGCACACAAAAAAGAAAGGTTGCTGATATCAGCAACCTTTGTTCGTTTTCAGCCACTTCGCAGTGGCGTCTCAGGCGTTACTCAGGCAGCAGTGCGCTGGAGGTAAATCCACACGGACCGTTTTCCTGATTTTTGAACCGCCAGCAATGCTGATGGTATTTCGCCACGGTATTACGGTGCGCCACACTGATAACCGATGTCTGCGGCAACTCGCTGAGCAGGAGAGAGTAAACCTGTTGCTCGGTTTCGTCATCCAGCGCGCTGGTCGCTTCGTCGAGGAACAGCGTATCCGGCTGGATCAGCAGGGCGCGGGCGAATGACAACCGCTGTTGTTCACCCGGCGACAGGCGCTGGCTCCAGTTGGCGTAATCATCGAGGATTTCAACCGAGGCCAGATGCGGCAGGCGGCATTGTTCCAGAACCTGTTGCAGGCGTTCATCGGTATATTCGCGGCTGGCGTCAGGGTAACTCAGCGCATCACGCAAGGTACCAATCGGGATATAACTGCGCTGCGGCAGGAACAGATAACGCTTCCCTTCCGCCAGCGCGATATTGCCTGAACCGTAAGGCCAGATACCGGCGATGGCGCGCAGCAGGGTCGATTTACCACAACCAGAAGGACCGGCAATCAGCACGCGCTCACCCGGCTTCATTGATGCGGAAACATCACAGAACAGCGGATTACCGTTCGGCAGATTCAGTGTCAGCTTGTCGAGTTGCAGGGCATGTTCGCTGCTCTGGCCGACTTTGATCCCACGTGGTTGCGCATTCACCTGATCGATAGCGGCATTGAAACCGGCAAGACGGTTAACCGTCGCTTTCCAGTTGGCCAGATCGGTGAAGGCATCGATAAACCAGGATAACGCGCCCTGTACCTGACCGAACGCAGAGGCGATTTGCATCAGCGCACCCATCTGAATGGCACCGGCGAAATAGCGCGGCGAGGCCACCAGAATCGGGAAGATATTGGCAAACTGCGCATAAAAGTTGGTCGCGACGTTCAGGCGACGGGTGACGCGCATGATTGACCACCAGTTGGTTTTGATGGATTCAAACTTGCCCGTCAGCTGGTCGTGCTCGTTTTTCTCACCGTGATACAGGGCAATCGCATCGCTGTTTTCGCGGATACGGATCAGGCCAAAACGGAAGTTTGCCTCGAACCATTCCTGATTAAACCCGAGTTTTACCAGCGGCTTACCGATATACCAGATAATGAAGGAGCCCACAGCGGCATAAAGCAGCGCGAACCACAGCATGTAGCCCGGAATTTCAAAGTGATGCCCTGCCAGCATGAAGTTCAGCGGACCACTGATCGACCACAAAATAAACACGAACGAGAACAGCGTCACCACGCTCGACAGCAGCCCGAGCACCAGAGAAAGTGTCCCGCTGGTCAGGGCATTCAGGTCATCTGAAATACGCTGATCGGGGTTATCCACCTGATGCTGATACTCCGTGTAATAATAGGCGTGATTGGTCAGCCACTTCTCCATATACTCTTCGGTCATCCAGCGCCGCCAGCTCATTTGCAGGCCTTGCGTCAGATAAACCCGGTAGATGGCAATCACGATAAACAGCAGCGCCAGCCAGGTAAATTTCCACAGCTGGGCTTTGAAAACCGGATAGTTTCTGTTTTGCAGCGCGTCATAGAAAACGCGGTTCCATTCGTTAAACTGCACGCTGAGGTACACGCCAGCCAGCGAAAGGATGATGATAGTGGTCAACATGCCCCAGGCTCGCCACTTTTCTTCCGAACGCCAGTAAGGCTTAATTAACTGCCAGACGGCGCCCCATTGCGCCGATTTCCCAGGTTTTTTAGTCATAATAGCCATGTGTAATCGATATGTTGTGAAGCCAATCATCCCAGAATGAGTGTCTCAGTGCGATAGGGCAATGAACCACTTGTAAGGATGTTTTTCCAGCACGAAGCTCTGTAGACCACAAAAGTAGAAGGATGTTTGATGAAAGTCGCAGTGAATTTACTGCTGGTGGCAGGATGTTTTGCCAGTGTTCAGGCGTTTGCTCAGATTGATGAACCTGATATTGATGCTGATTGCGTAAAAGCAGGCATTTATGCTGCTGCCGGAAAAGTCGCGTATCAGCAGGGCGACATGGGCAAAGCGCGGGAAATTTTCCGCAATCAGGTCGCATGGAGCGAGTTTTGCCACAAGCCGCAGGATCAGATTGCGACGGCTTACAACAACATCGCGCTGACCTACATTAAGCAGGGCGATTATCTGAAAGCCAAAGCCTGGCTGATGCTGGCGCCTGCTGACAAAAAATCACAATACAACCTGGGTCTGATCCAGCCGAAACTCGCTGCAATGCCACAGGCACAAAGTCCGGCGGGCATTTACTGGCAATATGCCGGTTTTGGCAGCTGGAATATCCTGGAAGTGAAAGGCGAAGAAGCGCAGTTCAAAATCGATTTCAGCGGCTTATACATGGGACAGATGTCGTTGTACTACGGCCCGAATACCGGCGAGTTTTCGGTGGTGACGGCAATCAAAGACAATCACGCGATTTACCACGAAGTCGACGATGCCTCTGCCGGTGGCGGCGAGTGCAGCGTAGACATGAATTTCGACCCGCAGAACGTGAAACTGCATACCACCGGTGACTGCGGTTTCGGCCATAACGTTCAGGCCGAAGGCGGATTTGTACGGGTGACGCAGTAAGTTTTGCTCATTATAACTAACCCGCCTCAGGCGGGTTTTAATGTCATCGCCAGCCGGTGTAATCCGCTGACATCAACAGTTTGTTCCGCAATCCATAAACTACGATTTGCCTGCAGTTTAAGCCAGTATTCGGCCGAACTGCCTAATACTGCTGCCAGTTTCACTGCCATTTCCGGCGTTACTGCCATTTTCCCGCTCACAATACGCTGCGCAGTAGAAGGGGCAATTTGCAGGGCACGGGAAAATTCACGCACGCTGACATTCAGTTCTTCAAGCGTTTCTGCAATCAGTTCGCCGGGATGAGGGGGGTTATGCATGTTCATCAGTGATAATCCTCGTAATTGACGATATAAGCATTTCCATCAATAAATTCAAAGGTAAGACGCCAGTTGCCAGAAACCGTTATTGACCATTCTCCCTTACGGGAACCCTGCAGGGAATGTAACAGATAGCCGGGCCGGTCAATGTCATTTATAACCTGTGCTGCGTGAAGCGTGGCAAGTCTGAGCCTGAGTTTCTTAGCATGTTCAGCGTTGATCCCGGCAGTCGAACCGGATGTGAAAAATCGACTCAGGCCTTTGTGTTTGAAATCCTTAATCATTGGATGCATCCTGCGTGTTGCGCCTTACGCAACAGTATAAAGGGTGTTGCGTAAGGCGCAACACCCTTTATCATAAATGGATGATTTATTGCACCTGGCGCAAGATATCTTGAGGGTCTACGCCTGTGGCTCAACCACATAAGGGCCGAAGCAGTTATCCTCTGGATCGCTTTGGAAGAACATCAGGATCAGATTGAAGACCGGACACAGCACCCACCAGCCGCTGTATCCTGCATCGTGATTACGACGTACGGCTAATGACAGGCTGGGAAGGAAAATGAATAATGAGTAAAGCAAAGACGTTAAATATTCATCACCAAACATCATGGCAATAATGCTCACGCCAATTGAAATAAGAATATTGAATAACACGAACCACCAATATTCTCTGCGCCGGGCGCGACCAGAAAAATTAGCGTAGTTTTTTAATGCCTTTAAATACCAGTTCATAATAATCCTTTATTAATTAGATAAGGTTCATCCTCTGACGGAATAGCAGAAGATGTTGACCTTTTTTGGTGGGGCGGCAGGATTTTATTATGCTGTTTTTTACTATTCAATGATTTATTAATGCATTGAGAGTGAAGGGGAAAGTGATGGCAAGTTTTTTTAGAAAGTTAATTTATAACTGTATGATTTTACTTGATGCTCAGTTTCTCAGATTTCTTAAAATAAAATAACGGCAGAATATTCTCTGCCGTCGTAATACATCCGTTATTCGTTATCTATATTTATTGCGGCCACTTCATTTCGCCCTTCAATACTTTCGCGCTCAGTTCTAATGACGAATCATCTTTAAGCTGCGGATAATGTTTTTTCATCGCAGTGATAAGCGCCGCGGAATCTTTCGCTTTTGGTAATTCTTTTTCCAGTGTCAGCAGGTACTGGCGGGTGAATTTCACCGATTCCAGCGTTTTTGGCGCACCTGGCAGGAAATGTCCCGGCACCACGACGTCCGGTTTCAGGCCGGTGATTTCATCCAGTGCTTCCACCCACTGTTTACGCGATGTCGGCGTCTGCGTATCTGCGGTCCAGACGTGCATGTTGTCGCCATTTACCAGCACGCCACCGACCACCGCTTTTAATGACGGGATCCACACGAACGTACGTTCTGTATCTACGCCCTGAATTTCAAATTTATGGCCTTCGAGCGTGAATTCATTGCCCTTCAGCGGCTCTGGCGTAGTGACGGATTTTGGCGCGTTGTCCTTCAGTTGTGGCCCCCAGAATGCGACTTTGCCGTCTTTAGTCGCATTGATCTGATTCACCGTTGCCTGCGTGGCTATCACTTTCGCTTGCGGGAACGCGGCACGGATCACGTCCAGCCCGAAGTAGAAATCAGGATCTGACTGGCTGATGTACACGGTGGTCAGTTTCTTGCCGGTCGCTTTAATCATCTCCACCAGCTTTTCAGCGTCATTGCGCTGGAACTGCGCGTCGATCAGTACCGCTTCTTTTTCGCCGGTGATGATTTCAGAGGACACCGGGAAAATGCTGTTTTCACCCGGGTTATACACCTCCATTTTCAGCGCGCTGGCGGCGTGAGCGGAAAGGCTGCTGCCCAGCAGGGCGGCGATCAGAGTCAGATGTTTCAGTTGCATGGGGTTTCCTCAGGGGCATTTATAATCACATTCAGTAAGACTCTACTGTACGTTGCATAATCCGCGGGAAAAACCGGATAATGCGCAACTGTTTGTTGCATAAACCGGACGAATCATGGACAGAATTACCGCTGCACAAGTGTTTGTTGCCATCGTTGAACGGGGAAGCATGATCAATGCTGCCGAGTCGCTAAATATGTCGCGGGCGATGGTGACGCGTTATCTGTCGGAGATGGAAAAGTGGTCGGGCGCGCGCCTGCTGCACCGTTCTACCCGCAAACTCAGCCTGACGGATGCGGGTGAAAATACGCTGGCGCGTTGCCGGAAAATGTTGTCGGTGGCGGCGGAAATGGCAAGCGTCGCGGACACCGGCGATGAAGCGCTGCGCGGTTTGCTGCGCCTGAGTTGTTCACAATCGTTCGGGCAGGGCGCGGTGGTGATTGCGGTCACCGAGTTTTTGCGGCGACACCCGCAGGTCAGTATCGATCTTCAGCTGGAAAGCCGGGCGATCAATCTGGTCGAAGACCGTATCGATCTGGCGCTGCGTATTACTAACGATCTGGATCCGAATCTGATCGCCCGGCCGCTGGCGCTGTGTCCTTCCGTGGTGTGCGCATCGCCGGCTTATCTCGCCGCGCAGGGCACGCCGCAACATCCGCAGGATCTGGCGGTGCATAATTGTCTGACGTACACGTATTTCGGCAAAAGCCTGTGGCAATTTGAACGGCAGGGCGAGCAGGTGGCGATCCCGGTGAGCGGCAATCTTAGCGCCAATGAATCGCTGGTACTGCTGACCGGCGCGGTGGAAGGCGCGGGGATTGTCATGCAGCCTTATTACTCGGCAGCGCCGCTGATTGCCAGCGGGCAACTGGTTCCGTTACTTGAACAGTGGCAGCCTCAGGAAATGGGGATTTATGCGATTTATGCATCACGACGGCAAATGCCAAAGGCGTTGCGTGCGCTGCTCGATTTTCTGGTGGAGTGGTTTAAAGGGAATCCGCGCTGGATTTCGCTGAAAGAAGAAAAGCGCTGAGCTGACGGGGGAAATAAATCACTGGAATCGGTTCCTTTTGCGCTTTCGCCGCACTTTCTGCAATGTATTGTTATGTAAAGATTAATCCTCAAAACGGATGTTTCTCAGGCAGCAAGGGCACAGACTGCGTCTGGTCAAAAGTGTGATCAACGTGGTATTTAAGCCAGTCCGGTGTCATACCGGAGCCTTTACTCATAACTAAAAATATCCGGAGTTTTTATGCCTGTCGCACTCCTGGCACTGGCGCTCAGCGCGTTTGCCATCGGTACCACCGAATTTGTCATTATGGGGCTGCTCCCCAACGTGGCGGGGGATCTGAATGTCAGTATTCCTTCTGCAGGCTGGTTAATCAGCGGATACGCACTGGGCGTGGCGATCGGCGCGCCGATCATGGCCGTACTGACGGCAAAACTGCCGCGCAAGAAAACCCTGCTGCTGCTGATGAGCATCTTTATTATTGGCAACGTAATGTGTGCGCTTTCCTATAGCTACGGTTTCCTGATGCTGTCGCGTGTCATTACCGCGCTGTGTCACGGTGCCTTCTTCGGGATTGGCGCGGTAGTGGCGGCAAGTCTGGTGGCACCTAACCGCCGTGCTTCAGCGGTGGCGCTGATGTTTACCGGCCTGACGCTGGCTAACGTGCTGGGTGTTCCGCTCGGTACCGCGCTCGGGCAGGCTTTCGGCTGGCGTTCAACATTCTGGGTAGTGGCCGTGATTGGTGTGGCGTCGCTGTTTGCGCTGTATAAAAAGCTGCCGGATAAGAAAGAAGAAGAACCGACCGATCTGCGCAAGGAAATCCGTGCGCTGGGCAGCCTTGGTTTGTGGCTGTCGCTGTCGATCACCATTTTCTTTGCGGCGGCGATGTTTGCGCTGTTTACCTATATCGCGCCGATCCTGACGCAAATCACCGGCGTATCTGAGCACGGCGTCAGCTGGACGCTGCTGCTGATTGGCCTCGGTCTGACCATCGGTAACGTGCTGGGCGGACGTCTGGCCGACTGGCGTCTGGGCATCTCGCTGACCATGACGTTCCTGATGATCGCCATATTCTCCGTGCTGTTCAGCTACACCAGCGTGCATCTGGTGGCCGCCGAAATCACGCTGTTTATCTGGGCGATGGTAAACTTTGCTGCGGTGCCGGCGCTCCAGGTTAACGTCGTGACTTACGGTAAAAATGCGCCGAATCTGGTTTCCACGCTGAACATTGCCGCCTTTAACGTCGGCAACGCGCTGGGCGCGTGGGTTGGCGGTGCGGTCATTGAACGCGGAATGGGGCTGAGCACCGTGCCGCTGGCGGCGGGCGGACTGGGCGCCATCGGCTTCGTGCTGTGTGTGATCACTTTCCGCCGTGCGGCGAAGAAAGCGGAAAAAGCCGTCGCGTAACTCAGTACATTGAGAAGATAAAAGGCCACGCGGAAAATATCCGGCGTGGCCTTTTTTGTTTTTGTTCAGCGAGTCAGCGCGGCTTCAAGGCGATCGGCAAAGCGTTGCGCCTGCTGATGGCAGTGTTCGATAAATGTGTCTACCAGTGCGGAAGCGGGACGGTGCAGCGGGCGGATCAGGCTGACGGTGAAGGGTACGGCAATGCTGAATTCCCGTAATACGACGCCGTTCTCGCTGTTTTTAACAGAGCCGCTCTTGCTGTTTTTAACAGAATAGTCCAGCGCGGTCAGCGGATTGACAATCGACACGCCCGCGCCTTCGCGCACCATGCTGCACACCGACGCCGCACTGTGGGTTTCCATCACCAGTCGTCGCGTAACCTGTTGTTCCGTAAATAAAGTATCCAGCAGTTGCCGGTAACTGTCAGTCGCCGACAGGCTGATATAATTCAGGCCGTTGAAATCTTGTGGTGTGAGTCGTGATTTTTCAGCCAGAGGATGTCCGGCAGGCAGTACGCACACTTCGTTCAGCGTCAGCAGCGTCTGACGCTCGGTTCCGGCAGGCGTCTGGGTATTTTCCGTCAGCCCTAAATCATGGCGCTGCGCAGACAGCCATTCTTCAAGCAGCGGCGATTCCTGCGGCACAATATTGAAACTGACGTCAGGGTAACGGTCGAGGAACGGTTTACACACCGCAGGCAGCAGTGACTGACTGAACACCGGCAGGCAGGCGATTGAGAGCTGTGCCTGCTCGAACTGGCGGATCCCTTCCGCCGCGCTGATGATCCTGTCCAGCCCGTAATACGAGCGCTGCACTTCCTCAAACAGCCGCAGACCCTGAACGGTAGGATATAAACGCCCGCGCAGGCGTTCGAATAATTGCAAATTCAGCAGCTTTTCGCAGCGTGCCAGTTCGCGGCTGACTGTCGGCTGTGAGGTATTGAGCAGCGCGGCAGCTTCAGTCAGATTGCCGGTGGTCATTACCGCATGAAAAATTTCGATATGGCGCAGGGAAATCGCAGGCATGGTTTATCCGGTAAACGGCGTGATTTATCCATATCATAAATGAATAGACTGGCCTGAAATAGATATTTTATCGCCAGATTGTTACGCGGCATACTGAGGGAAATATGACTGAATTCACCTGACGGAAAATCTTATGCCACGCGCCCTGAACGATATGTCTACCGCGCTTAATGCCGCGAACTTACTGGCTCTGCCGCAACAATTTGGCTGCCCTGTGTGGGCGTATGATGCGGAGATTATTAAAGCGCGCATCGCGCAGTTGCGTCAGTTTGACGTCGTCCGTTTTGCACAAAAAGCCTGTTCCAACATTCATATTCTGCGTCTGATGCGCGAGCAGGGCGTGAAGGTCGATTCTGTTTCGCTGGGCGAGATTGAACGTGCGCTGGTGGCCGGTTTTATTCCGGGCCGCGAAGACAGTGAGATTGTGTTCACCGCAGACGTGCTGGATCAGCCGACGCTGGAACGCGTGACGGCGCTGGATATTCCGGTGAACGCTGGTTCCATCGACATGCTCAGTCAGATTGGTCAGCATAAAGCCGGGCATCCGGTGTGGCTGCGCGTCAATCCGGGCTTCGGTCACGGACACAGCCAGAAAACCAACACCGGCGGTGAAAACAGCAAACACGGGATCTGGTATGCCGATTTGCCACAGGCGCTGGCAGAAATCGCCCGTTACGGCCTGAAACTGGTGGGTATTCATATGCATATCGGTTCCGGCGTGGATTACGGCCATCTTGAGCAGGTTTGCGATGCGATGGTGCGTCAGGTGATTGAAACCGGACAAGATATTGAAGCGATTTCAGCCGGTGGTGGTCTGTCGATCCCGTATCATTTTGAAGAAGAATCCATTGATACCGGCCACTATTTTGGCCTGTGGAACCGGGCGCGTGAGCAAATCGCTGCGCATCTGGGGCACGAGATTAAACTGGAGATCGAGCCGGGGCGTTTCCTGGTGGCAGAATCCGGCGTGCTGGTGGCGCAAATCCGTGCGGTGAAAGACATGGGCAGCCGTCACTTTGTGCTGTGTGATGCAGGTTTTAACGACCTGATGCGTCCGGCGATGTACGGCAGCTATCACCATATTTCGCTGTTACCGGCCGATGGCCGCGAGGTGAGCGGACAACCGCTGACGGATTCCGTGATCGCCGGTCCTTTGTGCGAATCCGGTGACGTGTTTACCCAGCAGGCAGGCGGCGGAGTGGAAACCTTCCCGCTGCCGCCGGTACACATCGGCGATTATCTGGTGTTCCACGATACCGGCGCGTACGGCGCATCGATGTCATCGAACTACAACACCCGTCCTCTGCTGCCGGAAGTGTTATTTGAGAATGGCGTGCCGCGGTTGATTCGTCGCAGGCAGACGGTGGAAGAGTTAATTGCTCTGGAATTGTAGTCCCTGCTCCTGAATGTGAGAGGGAATTTGCTCTGCTCCTCCCCCTGCGA